>JAHCHD010000067.1 GCA_026129915.1 Bryobacterales bacterium | reverse complement strand
GCGCTTAGGGCCGCCCACCGTGTTTACTCCCGCTCCGCAGGGCGATGGCCAGACCTTGGAGAGAACTTAAGAATGCCCCTTTTTGAGTTCCTCGAAACACTGCTGAAGGGTGGCTCTGATGTTGCGCCGGGAATGGGCGACACCGAGAGTGTACGCACGATTGCTGTCCTCCTCGAGGGGATATCACCGGAACGCGCGCGCTTCCTGGCAGCATTCGCGTATCTGATGGCTCGGGTAGCCCACGCCGATTTTCACGTGAGCAGCGAAGAACTGGATCGCATTCGCGAGACCCTGCAGGTTCGCGCGCAACTGCCGGCGTCTCAAGCGGAAGCGGTGGCGGAGTTGGCCCGTCGCCAGACCGTGCATGAGGGCTCAACGGAAGATTTTCTCGTTACGCGGGAATTCCGCCGCATCGCCACCCGGGAAGAGATGCTGCAATTGCTCGACTGCCTTTTCGCCGTCGCAGCCTCGCATCACTCAATCTCGGTGATAGAGGACAACACAATCCGGCAAATCGCCAGTGAGCTAAACCTGGAACACCGCGAGTTCATCGCCATTCGATCAAACTACAAGGACCAGTTGGCAGTGTTCCAACTCGATCCGCCAACGATGCAATAGGTATTCGCCATGAACGCAGCGGAAGAACACTTGAAGCGCAGCGGACGGCGCATGGCAGCGCTAATCGAACGTGTGGGCCCTTGTCGCCTCACGTTTTCGCCTCCAACCTTCGAGAGTCTGGCCCGCAGCATTGTCTACCAGCAAATCAGCATTCACGCAGCACGTAGCATCCACCAAAGGCTACTGGCAGAATGTTCGATCGACGAGGTGCTGAACGCGGAGACACTCGCGTCGGCCACCCCGGAGAAACTGCGCGCCTGCGGACTCTCGGCCCAGAAGGCATCCTACCTGCGCGACTTGGCAAAACATACTGTGGAGCAGCGGCTCGATTTCGCGCGCCTGCTGCAACTCTCCGATGAAGAAGTCATCGCCACGCTCACGCAGGTAAAGGGAATCGGAGTGTGGACGGCACAGATGTTCCTGATCTTTTCGCTGCAGCGACCGAATGTGCTCCCGGTAAGTGACCTTGGCGTTCGCAATGCGGTGAAGAAACTGCACAGTCTGCGGGAACTGCCTAGCCCAGCTGAAGTGGAAACCCGCGGCCGGAAATGGCGTCCCTACGCGTCCGTGGCGTCATGGTATCTCTGGCGCAGCCTGGAACCGTCCGGACCCTTCTAAGCAGGCGATGGAAGACCACCGTTACGGCAGGCGGGGAGCATAGTAACCCTTGCGCGCCCTCACCTGCAGATTCTTCCGATTGGCCACACGCAAGTCGATCTTCTGATAGCTTCCATCGGTCTTTAGTGGCTCGGGGCGGTAGTAAAGGTTGTATTGGTGGCGCAACTCGTTGGCGATGTTCTTGAACGATTGCTCCAGGTCCTCAACCTTGAAAGGAAAGAAGCTCAAGCCACCTGTCTCCTCCGCGAAGTATCGCAGTACTTTGTCGCCCGTGGTGGCGCGGCGGCTGATGTTGGTGGAAATGGTATAGATCACTACGTCGGTCTTCTGCGCCAACTCCAGCGCCTGGTCTCGAGTCTTCATGCTCTGGGTGTCCTCGCCGTCGGAGAGAATCACCATCGCGCGACGGAACTTATAGAGGGGCTGATCTTTCCCCAACCGGTCCCGGCAAGAGTAAAAGATGGCATCGTAGAGCGCCGTACCGCCACCCGGGCGCATCTCCCGAAGGGCATTGGAAAGAGTCTCGAGGTTGTCCGTGAGTTCCGTCTGAATCTCAGGAATCGAGTCGAAGCCAACGACGATGGCACGATCCTGCCCAGGCCGTAGCGCCTCATTCAGGAAGCCGATCGCTGCTTCCTGCTCAAACCGGAATCGCTCGCGAATGCTATTGCTGGTGTCCACCAGAATAGCGATTCGCAACGGCAGATCGGTTTCGGCCGTAAACTCCAGAACTTCCTGGGACTTCTTATTTTCAAATACTTCGAAGTCCTCGCGAGAGAGGTCGGTGACAAATCTGCCGCGCTTGTCGCTTACGCTGAAGAGCACATTCACCCGCGTAACGTCAAAGGTAATGGGGGCATCCATCGCCTGCTCGGCAGGCGCTTCCTGAGGCTGCTGGGCAGGCAGCAGGGTAGCCATCAGCGCGCCACAGGTCGCACAGGCAACGATCAAGAGAATTCCTACGCCAAGCTTCATCACAATAACCGTCGCCTTTATTCTAGCGGAAGACGCACAGTACCTCCGGTTTGCCTCCGTTAGGCCGATCGAAGCCTAATGGAACTTGTGGGTTTCGCCTTCGCGCGCCCGGCTCAGGGCTGTCCGGCCACCGCGTCGCGGAAGTGAGCAGCCTCGGGCAGATTCGCCAGGTGCTGTGCCCTGTCTTCCGGGTAGCCCAAGGCCTTCCAATCCAGAATGCCGGCCGGGCTGTGGCAATCCATACACCCTCGCCCGCGCGCCTGGATTCCGTGGTTCACCATCAATGTACCCATTTGACGCATCCACTGAGCTTCCACGTTGCGCAATTCGCCGTTCTCGAGAGGATACACCGTGTTCCACTGATCCACGCCAAAGTGCGACATAAACTCGTCCATCATGTAGCGCCTCACCGGCTGTTGGTACATGCGGCGTGCAATGGGATGCGAGATAGCTGCCTTCACTGCGTCAGCAGGCTTACCAGTCTCATAGTAGGTCTTGTAGTCGAAAGGCAGGATCACGGCCCCAAACGGGCCGCGGTTGCTCATCTCCTCGTACATGCGCGCATTGAACAGCTTGAACGGATAGATCCGGCTCTGGCCGCGCTCCATGATGGGCCGCAGTTTCTCATCCACCACTTTGCCCCGCCGTTCGATCAATTCCTTGGGCAACTGGCTGAGCGTATCCGTGAATGCCCTTACATACTCCGCCCGATTGAAACCGGGGTCCTGGGCCGCCAGTTGCCGCATCGCCGGTTCCAGCAGCGCGTCAATCCGCGCAGCGTCCATGCGGGTCATCTGCTGCATCAGCGGATTGTAGTCGCGCGGGTGCGACGGATTGGTGCCAAGGGCATTCGCCAGGAAGGTCCCATTCCCGTTGAACCAAAGGTAAGTAAGGCCGATACCAGGCTCACCCGAACGCAAGATATCCCGGGGTATGTGGATGCCCTCTTTGGCATCCCACTCTGGCGACACCCAGTCGCGCAACACTACGTTGTAAGGCTCCAGTTCCCTGATGTGACAAGTCTCGCAGGCAACGCGCGCGACGTGTCCATTCAGCAACGTGCGCGCGGTGCCGCTAATGTGCGGTGCGGTGGAGTGACACCGTTCACACGATACCTCCACGCCGGGCAGGTCGTTCGCCACCAGATCGGTTCCTTTTGGCCCTCTCGGGATCTTGTGGCCTTGTGGAATGTGGCAATCCAGGCATTGGATGCCAGCCCCCGCGTGGACATCGGTGGCCGAGTGCCAGGCGTTGCCGCGCTTGGCGCCGGCATGCAGAAGCCTCTGGTTCTTGAAACCAAGTGCATGGGCGGCTGCGTTCTGAGGATACGCATCGCCTCCCATGTTGTGCTGGTGGCAGTACAGGCAGTTTTCGCTGCTAGGCATCCCCACGGTGAGTGCGGCGCGCATGGTCCGGTCCTGGTTCCAGCGCATGCCGTACTCATCCTGGATCACGTAGCGATAGTTCATGTCGTAGGTCCGCGAGTGGCAGATCAGGCAATCGATGCCCTCCTTAATCGCCCGCGGCACTTCGCCGAACGGCATCATCTTCTCGGTAGCCGGATGGTAGCCGCCCCCAATGTGGCATTGCCCACAGCCTTCGCTGCGCAGTACCGGCTTGCCCTCTGCCTCTTCCGGCTTCGACTCCACCAGCGTCGCCCAGCCTGTCCAGGAGAAACTGCCTGGGATCCCGCAGGCGCCGTCAATCTTGCCCACCGTGATTGGCTGGGATCCCGCGACGTTCGCCTCGCGCCTACCGTTACCAAATGCGCTAGACCCTGTCGCAATGCGCTGGAACTGGAAGTGCACTGAGCCTGCCACATCGTCCAGTGTCTTCACGTCCGATACGTTGCCCATGTGGTCTTGCACACGAATGGTGGGGTGGCACTGAAGACAGGTGGACGGCCCTTCGTACTGCCGGATCCCGGCTTGACGGAACAGCTCCACATGACGGTAGCCCGTGGACCGCTGAAAGCTCCGCGTGCGCAACAGGATCTCCGTCTTCATATCCCGCACCAGCTGGTGATTCGCTTCCGCGGAGTCGCCCTCGTGCGCCCGCTCACGGGCTGCTTCGAACATTAGGCGGGACGCAAGCGCCTCAAACTCAGTGTTCGTCAGTCTGACGGACGAATCGTAACGCAGCGGCGCATTGATTACCCCTGTGTAGGCCTCAAATATCGGCGGATACAGCAGTACCACGGCAGCATAAATCGCCACCACAGTCACCACCACGTTTGCGACACGACGGAT
Organism: Bryobacterales bacterium; assembly: GCA_026129915.1. Taxonomy (GTDB): domain Bacteria; phylum Acidobacteriota; class Terriglobia; order Bryobacterales; family Bryobacteraceae; genus JACTMJ01. The sequence goes on along the minus strand of JAHCHD010000067.1, from coordinate 20,189 downwards.
GCGGCGATCAGGAATCAGACCGTGCCACGTCTCGACTGCCAGGTTCCATTGATGTTTCAGTCGGCTTGGTACTCTCATCGGCTACATCCTTAGCGTCCACTTGCGGAAGTCCAGAGCTTGCGACGTCATTGCCGTCCTGTTCCGGCTCGCCGGAATGGGTCCCACTCGGATGGAATTCTACCGACCGGTAACCCGTGAACATCGCCTCGTAGTTCGCGGCGATGGTCTCCCCGGTGCTGGCCAGATAGATGTGTCCCACCAGGAAGAGAGACAACAGGAACCCAAGTGCTGAATGGAGAACCGCAACCGGCAGAACACCCGCAAAATTCCAGATCTGTCGTGGAACCATCTCTGGGAACAGCAGAATAATGCCACTGAGAATCACCACCGGAGCAGCCAGGTACATGATGCCCAGGTAGGTGAGTTTCTGGATAGGGTTGAACTTCTGGTGATCGTCACTGTGGTACGGGTGCGGGTCTCCTCGAAAGATGCCCACCAAATAATACTTCAATTGCACCCAAAGCCCCTCGGTGAGTTCGCGCCTCGTGGGAATGTAGTGCTTGCCGTTCGCGGTGAACACATTCCCCAGCAGGAATACAAGATACGCAATGGAGAGTGCAATCCCGGTGAAGTTGTGAAGGATCCGCGCGGTCTGGAAAGGCAGAATGGTGTTGGCCGGCGTTGAGTAGTGCAGTGCCAGGCCGCTTACGATCAACATAATGAAGAATGCGGCGTTCAGCCAGTGCCAAAGCCGCAACCAGAGCGGGTAGTGCGCAACAGGCTGCCTCATGATTTCCTTACCTTTCGTCTTGCAAGGTAGCGCCCAAGGGCATGCAAGAAAATGCCGATCAGGGTGATGATGGCCAAACCGATACTTACGGCATCAAGGTACCTGTTGCGGGTCATCCCCACCACATAGGCATCGTTCAATACCACGCTGTTTAGAAAGCCCGCCGTCTGCCGTTCTTCCTCCACGCGATGCACGTACAGCTTGCTCATCAGGCGGGATTCCTGCGAGTGGCACTCCACGCAATTGCGAACAGCCTCTTCCTTGGGCAGGATGTGGTGGGAAACCATGCGCTCGTTTGGAGCCGTGTGGCAATCAAGGCAGCGCACGGTTCGCCAGTGCACATCGCGGTTTGGCAGGAATGCATGCGTCGCCTCCAGCGGTGCCGTGGCAATCGCGAAGCGGGTCACCATGCGTTCCCGGTCCTGATGACACTGCATGCAGATCGCATTGGAATACGCAACGGTCAGCGGAATGGTGCGGTGGTCTCGGGACGGCTCGAACGTGTGCGGATCGTGGCAGGCGAAACAGGTGAACGCATCGCCTAAGGTCGCCTTGTGAACACTCGCATCGAACTCTTCCTTTACCGCGGGAAATCCCCAATTCTCGTACCGCTCCCCGCGATGGCAGCTGGTGCATTGTGGCTTTCGGCGTGCGACCACCTTCTCGGAATGCGGAAACTCGCCGAATCCGTAATGACAAAAGGTGCACGACTTCGCACCGTGGGTTGAGCTCTTGAAAGCTTCCGCATCAACCGCAAGACTGCGAATGCGGCCAAGAGTTTCAATCTGCCCCATCGTCTGCATGCCATGGCAGCGCAGGCAGTACTCTACGGTGTCGCCGCTGGAAACTGGCACTGGCCCTTCCTGGGCGTATGCAACAGTCGTTAGCAACGCCCACACGAACAGCCGCAAGATCGGCGACCAACGGTCCAGGCTAATCGTCATCCTTCCCTCCCTGGCGGACAGCAACCTATACGCCGCCGCCTGCCGGATGATTACGCCACTATACCAGACGCATATGTCCGCATTTATATCAGATTTTCTGCTCTGAAAGAAACACAACTGGGCCTCACGGTGACACGCCCAGCATCCGAATGGCGCAGCGGTCGCCTGCCGCCTAGCTAAACAGTGTGTCCTGGCCAGGGGCCGCACCCCATCCTCCGCGGGGTTTTATGTGGAAGTACTCGAAACCGCGCAAAGTGCCTACGCGCCCACGCGGCGTCCGGTCAATGAAGCCGAGTTGCATCAGGTAGGGCTCATACACCTCCTCAATCGTTGAGGCATCTTCGTCAATGGAAGCGGCAATTGTGTTCAGTCCCACCGGCCCGCCATTGTACTTTTCGAGGATGGTAAGCATGATCTTCTGGTCCACTTCATCAAGTCCGTAGCGGTCCACCTCAAGCAGGTCGAGGGCGCGGGCTGCCACTTCCTGGTTAACGGCTCCATCCGCCCGGACCTGCGCAAAATCTCTCACGCGCCGTAGCAGCCGGTTGGCGATGCGCGGGGTTCCCCGGCTACGGCGGGCAACTTCGGCTGCGCCCGCGTGTTCAATCGGTACATTCAGCAGCCGCGCTGACCGTTCCACGATGCCCGTCAGCTCCGGTACGTCGTACGGATTCAGGCGCAGGACGATACCGAAGCGCGTGCGCAGGGGTCCACTCAGCAATCCTTGCCGCGTAGTGGCCCCAATGCAGGTGAAGTTCGGAATCGGCAGGGTATGGGTGCGAGCCGCCACGCCGGTGCCAATCAGGATGTCAACGTGGAAGTCCTCCAGCGCGCTGTAGAGCATTTCCTCAATATCTGGCAGAAGGCGGTGGATCTCATCCACAAAGAACACCTGGCTGGGACGAACATTGCTGAGGACCCCGGTGAGGTCGAGCTTTTTCTGCAGGATGGGCCCCGCTGTCTGGTCGAAGGCTACGCCCAACTCATTGGCTATCACCGTGGCCAGTGTGGTCTTGCCCAGGCCGGGTGGCCCATACAGCAGGACGTGATCCATCGCCTCGCCACGCTGGCGGGCCGCCTCAATGGCAATGCTGAGGATCTCTTTCACCTTGTTCTGTCCGGTGAAATCAGAAAGCTGGCGCGGCCTCAGACTCGTCTCGAGTTGCAGATCGTCTTCGTCAGCAGCTGCTGACACCAGCCGTGGATTGCTCATGGGTACCACCTTACACGGTTCATAATGAGGCTGTGGAATGGGGAAACTGTGGAGCGGCTCGTCCCCATGGATGGATGCTACCGCAGCAATTCGAGGGCCTTGCGGAACAGGGCTTCGAAGTCGTAGCTACCCACCACCTCTCGCGCTTTCAGCAAAGCTGCTTCCGCCGCCGGTCGTGCACAACCCAGGTTGAGCAGTGCGGAGAGTACGTCGTCTTCCACCGGCTGGAGCACCGCTGGCTTTGCTGTTCCTGGCTGGGCTAACGCAACCCCCCACTTCTGGAATTTGTCCTTTAACTCAAGTACAATCCGCTCCGCCGTTTTCTTGCCCACTCCCGGAATCCGCACCAGGCGGGCACCATCCCCGCCCAACACAGCGCCAGCTAGGTCGTTCACGCCAATGCCACTTAGAATCGTCACCGCCAGCTTCGGGCCAATTCCACTCACTGAGATCAACTGCTCAAACATCGCCTTCTCGTCGGTTGTGGCGAAGCCAAACAACTGGATGGCATCCTCACGAACGACGGTGTACACGTGCATGCGGGCTTCCGCTCCTGCCTCCGGCAGGGCTGTGTATGTGGAAACCGGCAGCGTGAGTGCGTACCCCACGCCTCCACACTCCAGCACGGCGCCGTTTGGGTGTTTTTCAAGTAGAGTGCCACGAAGATGCGCGATCATTAAGGAAATTCCCTGCCCTTATGCAGGTTGGAGTGAACCTTCATTGTATGGCGCGAAGACGCTTCTTTGTGGATGAGATTCACCATCGCCAGGCAGTTGTGTCCGGCGAGGAAGCGTTGCATATGCGGCAAGTCTTTCGCGCAGAACGCGGCCAGCGTTATGAGCTGTCTGATGGAGTCCGCGTATTTCTGGCCGAGATTGTAGATTTCCGTAAGGAAACCGTTACGTTTGACGTCTTGGAAGAGATTCCACAAGCTCCTGATCTGCTGCGAGTATCGATTTGTGCGGCACTCATCAAGTTCGACCGCTTCGAGCTTCTTATTGAGAAGGCCACCGAGTTAGGGGCAACCAAAGTGGTGCCGTTTGCTGCAATCCGCAGCGAGAAGGGGATGGAAAAGGCCGTCCCCAAGCGCCGGGAGCGTTGGCAGCGCATCGCCATGGAGGCAGCGAAGCAATGTCACCGGGTGAATGCGCCGGAGGTGGCCGAACTCGCAAGCTGGCGACGAATGCTCGCGGAACCGGCCGGGTTGCGGTACTTCCTGGACGAGGAGGGCGAGCAGCCCATCCTGTCGGCGTTGCCACCTCTTGCGGAACGAACGCAGGGAACTGAGGTAACCGTGCTTGTGGGGCCTGAAGGAGGATGGGACCCTCGGGAGCGCCAGCAGGCCTTGGATGCTGGCTTCGTTTCCTTGTCGTTAGGGCGTAGAATCCTTCGTGCGGAAACGGCCGCAATCGCCGCCTTGAGCGCGCTACAACTCGCTTGGGAACAAGCACTTAGCGCGAACACACTCAGCGGCGACTGAGCAGCGGCTTGAGGGCCTCGAACACATTCGCCCCCACGATCTTGTTGCCAGCCGGGCGCGCATGGATGCCGTCATCCTGCATCAAACCTTCCGTTTGCGCATTCAGCGCAACCCCTTCCAACAGAAAGGGGAGAAACGCTAACTGATGCTCGCGAGCCAATTCCACATAGATCTGTTCAAAATCGCGGATGTACTCGGGGCCATAGTTTCGGGGCAGGGTGATGCCCGCCAGCAATACCTTGGCTCCCCCTCGTTTCAGGCCGACGATCATTGCCCCCAGGTTCTCGCGAGTCTGGTTAAGCGTCAGTCCCCGCAGTCCGTCATTCCCCCCCAGCTCCAATACGACCACCGCGGGCTTCATTGCAACCACATTGGGCAATCGCGTAAGTCCGCCAGCAGTCGTATCCCCGCTGATTCCCGCATTCACCACGCGGTAGGAATAACCGTTGGAATCCAACAACGTTTGCAGGTAAGCAGGGTAGCTATAAACCAATTCAACGCCATATCCGGCAGTCAAGCTGTCACCGAATGCAACAAGAACGGGTCGTCCATCGTCTTCCGTTATGAGCGTGGTGCCTGGCTCTTCTTTCGCCTCCTGCTCCTCGGGTTGAGCGGGTGTCACGCTCGTACCCCTCGGCGCCCTAGGGGAAGCCGCCTCTTTTCCACAGCTAACTAGAACCAGCAACATCAGTACACTGAGGGTGATAGCCATCGCGACGTGGCTGCGCCACAGTCTTGGTGCGTCGCGCAGAGAGGAACAATCGAACAGCATGGCTGAGTCTCCCGTAATCGTTGTGGATCGCGTCACTAAGACCATCGTAAACGGCGCGCACCGAGTAGAGATCCTGCGTGGCATCGAATTTACCGTACCGCGAGGACAGTTTGTGGCCCTAATGGGAGCATCTGGAAGTGGCAAGAGCACCCTGCTTGGGCTGCTGGCGGGACTGGATGCGGTGAGCTCTGGCATCATCCGGCTCGACGGGGTGGATATCACCCAGCTTTCCGAAGATGAGCTTGCACTGATTCGTAGCCGGAAGATTGGCTTTGTTTTTCAATCATTTAACCTCATTCCAACCCTCACCGCAGAGGAGAATATCCTGTTGCCTTTTGAGCTTTCCGGGGTGGGAGGAAACGGCGAAGTGAAGGCACGTGCCCTCCTTGAAGAGGTGGGGCTGAGCCATCGCAGCCACCACTATCCAGTTCAGTTGTCCGGAGGGGAACAGCAACGGGTCGCCTTGGCCCGGGCATTCATAACGAGTCCATCCATCCTGCTTGCGGACGAACCCACCGGCAATCTCGATTCCGCAAACGGTCAGCATATCCTCGAACTGCTGATCCAGATCAACCGCAAGAAGGGAACCACGCTGGTGATGGTTACCCACGATTCATCTCTCGCCGCCTACGCCGATCGCCGCATCGTGCTACGCGACGGAGAAGTAATCGCGGACGAATTGCAGACTCCGCTCGCCCTGGTAATGGAGGCCGCTCAGTGAGTGACATTTCTACAGAAGTAGTAAATAATGAGCAAGCGGATGAACCACCGCGGTCTGCAAAGGGAGGTACTCTACCCTGGCGCCTTGCCGCACGCATCGCCTGGCGAGAATCCAGAGCATCGTTGGGTCGCTTCGCGTTCATCGTCGCCGCTGTCGCGGTGGGGGTGGCCGCCCTGGTAGGAGTCCGAGGCTTCAGCAACCTGTTTCGGGACGTCCTCTTGAAGGAAGCGCGGACCTTGATGGCGGCCGACCTCAGCGTGCGGGACTTTCGGATCCCCACGACATCGCAATGGGCGGCGGTGCAGGAACTTGAGGCCTTGGGTGTCAAACGAACCTGGGTGACGGAATCTGTGTCGATGCTCTCCGCCGGCCCCGATACCGTCCCGGTACTGGTGTCGGTAAAGGCCATTGAACCAGACCTTTATCCGTTCTACGGCGAATTTCGCGCCAGTGTGCCCGGTACGCTTCGCGAGATTCTGCAGGCCGACAGCGTGCTGGTGGCGCCGGATCTGATGATCCGGTTTGACCTGGAGCCCGGGGACACCATCCGGTTGGGATCGGCCACCTTCCGTATCGCAGGTGAGGTTGATAACGAGCCTGACCGGATGACGGGCAGCCTGAACGCCGGTCCTCGTGTCATGATGAGCCGCGCCGGACTCGACCGCACCGGGCTGATTACCGAAGGGAGCCGCGCAGCGCAACGGCTCCTCTTCCGCTTCCCGGATCCCACGCCTGGAACTCCTACGGTTGACGTACAAAAGGTTCGCGATCGCCTCAAAGAGACCTTTCCTACCGCCATGATCTCGGATTTCCGGCAGGTCCATCCGGCGATCAACCGGGGCTTGGAAAGCGCGACCACCTTCCTGAGTTTGGTTAGCCTGATTGCCCTCATTGTGGGCTCACTGGGGGTGGGCATGGCGATGCAGGCACATCTGCAACAGAAGCTGGATTCCATCGCGATCATGAAAGCGGTAGGGGCGAGATCCGGGCAGGTTTTGCGCATTTACGGAATTCAGACCCTGATGCTCGGCGCTTCGGGCGCATTGCTGGGAGTCTTGGCGGGAACCCTTGTACAGAGAAGCTTCCCGTTGCTGCTGGAGCGGTACTTCCCCGTTGCCGCCAAAATCGGATGGGAGCCTTGGTCGGCTCTGCAGGGCATTGGCGTTGGTGTCCTCACCACCTTGCTCTTCACCCTGCCTACACTCCTCGATATTCGCAGGATCAAACCAAATGTGATTCTGCGCCGCGAAATGGCCGAGATCAGCAGTGGCTGGCGAAGGTGGCTGCGGGAATCCCGTACCGCTCTATTCACCGGTGCGCTTTTGGTTTCGGGAATCGGAGCCATTGCCTCGTGGCTGAGCAACTCATTTCGCTTGGGGGCGTATTTCGTGGGCGCTATCGTCGTGAGCCTGCTGTTGCTCAACTTAACCGGCTGGTTGCTGCTGCGGGCGCTGCGATTCTTGATTGAACGCAAGTCGCTGCAAATTCCAGCATCCTTGCGCCATGGGATGGGAAATCTCTACCGCCCAGGGAATCACGCTCGCGCCGCACTGGTCGCTCTTGGGGTGGGGGTCACCTTTACCCTTACGGTGTACCTGGTCCAGGGTTCCATGCTGCGAAGTCTGGTAGCCAGTGTTCCGCCTACCCTCCCGAATGTGTTCTTCATTAACATTCAGCCCCCACAGCAGGCTCCTCTGTTGGAGATCATCAAGAGCCAGCCAGGACTGCGGGGTGACCCTGTAATCCAAAGCTCCGTCTCCATTCGCCTGGACCGCGTGGGAGATCGCCGAATGGATGATTATAAGCTGGAGGGTTTTGATCGGCGCTTCTTGCGTGAACGAAATGCTAGGGAGACTCCCGTTCCACCCGAAGGAACTACCATTGTAGATGGAACGTGGTGGAACTCACCCCCTGGACCGGGAGAGCCAGCCTTCGTGTCCATTGCGCAGGATGCGGCCAAGGCGCTCCAGATCGAGTTGGGAACGCAGTTGCGTTGGGTGGCGGCCGGGCAGCCCGTGGAAGCTACTGTACTCGCAATCCACAAGACAGATGAAGGCCGGATGGATGCCGGGTTTGAATTCCTTTTCTCACCCGGTGCACTGCAGGCGCTACCCACAATCTACTTCGGCGCCGTGCGAATGAACCCAGCGGACGTGCCCGGCCTTCAACGCGCTACCTACAACGCCTTCCCAAGCGTCACCGTCATTAACATCGCCGACGTGCTTGCGATTGTGCAGGAAGTGCTCGACCAAGTGACGATGTTTGTTGAGTTTATCTCCCTGTTCGCCATTCTTGCCGGTGTCATTATCTTGTCGTCAAGTGTGGCGGGCACGCGCCTGAGACGGATTCGCGAAGTGGCAATCCTAAAGACGCTTGGCGCTACAAGGCGACGGCTTAGCATCATCTTTTCCGTCGAATTCACGTTGCTTGGATTTGTGGCGGGGCTGATGGGCGCCATTCTCGCCAGCGGTTTCTCCGCAATCCTGCTTACCCGGATGTTCGAAGCGGACTATGAAATTGCATGGTTGCCCGTGCTGGTTTGCATTTTCTCTACAGTGGTAGTTGCTAATGTTGCCGGCTGGCTGGCTAGTGCGCGTATCCTTGACCAGAAACCGCTAATTGTCCTGCGCGGGGACTGAGTCCAGCCCCGAAGCAGCCGCGTGCTCCCGGCGCACGGCATCCAAAACCCCGTTGATGAACGGAACAGAGCTTTCGCCGGAAAAGCGTCGCGCCAGTTCGATCGCCTGGTCAATCACCACGGGGGCGGGTGTTCCAACGTGATTCATCTCGAAGATCGCCATTCGTAGGATATTCCGATCGACGAAGGGCATGCGCTCGAGGCGCCAGTTCACGGAGTGGCGGCGAATTAGTTCATCAATTTCGGCGCGAACGCGCAGGGTACCATGCACCAGATCTTCCAGAAGGGGATCTTGCGCGATGGCTTCGTCCCCTTCCTCCAGATAGAGCGACCCATAGTACGCCTCTAGGCCCTCAACCGGTCCGTGTTCGCGAAGGTCGCACTGGAAAAGCACTTGTAGTGCACGCTGTCGGGATTTGTAACGGGCAGGCATTCCTTATTCCGCCCGCAGTTTCCGCAGCAAATCGGCCATTTCGATCGCCGTCATCGCTGCCTCAAAACCCTTGTTTCCGCTCTTCGCCCCCGCACGGTCGAGCGCTTGCTCCAGGGAATCGCAGGTGAGGATCCCAAACGCCGCGGGAACTTCGGCCTCCAGTGCCGCCATGGCGATCCCCTTCGCTGCTTCTGAGGCTACGTAGTCGAAGTGCGGGGTGTCACCGCGAATCACGGCGCCCAGGCAGATGATGGCATCGTAAGCCTTACGTGCCGCTAAGGCCTTTACCACCAGCGGCTGTTCCCAGCTTCCGGGCACGCGAACAATGTGGACCTCGTCAGGATTGCCCCCGGTACGTGCGATGGCATCTAGCGCTCCTCCTAGCAGACGCTCCGTAACCAGGCTGTTGAATCGGCTGATCACAACTGCAAAGCGGAGACCCTGCGCAGAGAGTTGCCCTTCAAAAGTTCGTTGAGGCATACGAAAGATTCCTTCCCGAAGGATGCGTAAGAGGAGGGACCATGGCCATCCGAATAAGCAGGCGACCTAAGTGTTTCATCGGCTCTGAGAACGGTTCCGGGCAGCCTGAAACTGCCGCTATGGGATACTGAAAGAAGGCCCGTGCTCAACCGACTCCATGGATCCACGCTACATCCGTAACTTCTCTATCATCGCGCATATCGACCATGGCAAGAGCACACTTGCCGATCGACTGCTGGAAACCACGGGCGCACTCACTGACCGGGAAATGATGGAACAAGTGCTCGACTCGATGGACCTCGAGCGCGAGCGCGGCATCACCATCAAAGCGCATTCTGTTCTCGGTTGAACTACCGGGCCCAGGATGGGCAAACCTCTACCAGCTCAACCTGATTGACACCCCTGGGCACGTGGACTTCAGCTACGAAGTCTCGCGCAGCCTGCAAGCGTGTGAAGGCGCTCTGCTGGTGGTAGATGCTTCGCAAGGGGTGGAAGCGCAGACGCTTGCCAACACCTACCTGGCGTTGGAGAACAACCTCGAACTGATCCCCGTTCTGAATAAAATCGACCTGCCAGCAGCTGAACCGGACCGTATCCTCGACCAGATTGAGCAGATGATCGGATTGGACCGGAACGACGCTGTGCTGGCCAGTGCCAAGACCGGCGTGGGAATCGACGGCATCCTGGAGGCAATCGTCCACCGGGTTCCCCAACCAAAGGGGAACCCCGACGCCCCGCTGCGCGCGCTGATCTTCGACTCCTGGTTTGACCCCTATCGCGGTGTGATCGTACTGATTCGAGTGGTGGACGGGCGCATCCGCGTGCGTCAGCGGATCCGCCTGATGGCCGCTGGAAAAACCTTCGAAGTGGATGGCTTGGGCTACCAATCGCCAAAGCCGATTCCCTGCGACGAACTGAGTGCCGGCGAGGTCGGATTTCTCTTCGCCAACATCAAGAATGTGGCAGATGCCAAGACAGGCGATACGATCACGCTGGAAACAGGAGGCGCCACCGAGGCTCTGCCTGGCTTCCAGGAATCGAAAGCGATGGTGTTCGCCGGGCTCTACCCGGTAGAGAGTCACGCTCACGGCGAACTGCGCGAAGCCCTCGAAAAACTGCAATTGAACGACAGCTCGCTGAACTTCGAACCGGAGAGTTCAGTTGCTCTCGGCTTCGGCTTCCGCTGCGGCTTCCTGGGCTTGCTGCACATGGAGATTGTGCAGGAACGGCTGGAGCGCGAGTTCAACATTGACCTCATCACTACCGCCCCCGGTGTGCGCTATCGGGTGAAGCTGAAGAGCGGTGAACTGCTGGAAATCGACAATCCCACGCGATTGCCCAACCCAGCGGGCGTGGACTACATCGAAGAACCCGTCATCGAAGCCACCGTAATCACCCGCGAGGAATACGTCGGCGAGATTCTGAACCTGCTTCAGGAGAAACGTGGCGTGCAGAAGAAATTCGACTACATCGGTAGTGGACGCGTGATGCTGGTGTACGAGATGCCCCTCAACGAGATTGTTCTGGATTTCTACGACCGGCTGAAATCGTGTTCTCGCGGATATGCCTCGTTGGACTATCACTTTGCCGGGCACCGCGTTTCGCCGATGGTGAAGCTGGACATCCTGGTGGCAGGGGAACCCGTCGATGCCCTTTCGATCATCGTGCACCGCGACTTCGCCTACGATCGCGGGAAGACCCTTGTCGAGCGTTTGCGGAAGCTGATTCCGCGACAGATGTTCGAGGTAGCATTGCAGGCGGCGATCGGCGGGAAGATTATATCCCGCGAAACGATTCCGGCCATTCGCAAGAATGTGCTCGCGAAGTGCTACGGAGGCGATATCACCCGCAAGCGGAAGCTGCTGGAGAAGCAGAAAGAGGGCAAGAAGCGGATGAAGCGCGTGGGCAGCGTGGAGATCCCTCAGGAAGCGTTTCTGGCGGTGCTGCGGGTGGGTGACGACGACTAGGAGCTTGGTGCGGTCTATTGCCCTGCCCTGCCTCTTACTGCGGAGCCAACCTATTTGGCGGCATCCCCACGCGCGCGCGGATGGGCTCTGTCGTAAACCGCAAGTAGATCCGTCAGGCTAACCTGCGTGTATTTCTGAGTCGTGGACAGCTGCGCGTGTCCCAGCAGTTCCTGGATCGAACGGAGGTCAGCCCCCTCCCGCAGCAAATGCGTGGCGAAGGCGTGCCGAAGGGTGTGCGGGTGCAACCCCTGCAGGCTGGAGAGCGCCTCCGCATAGGAAGTAAGAATGCGGCGTATGCTGCGGTCTGAGAGTACGGTACCCTTCCTGGTGACAAAGACGTTCTCAGACTGCCCGGTGCCAGGCCGTGCGGCCACCCATCTCCCCAGCGCGTCCATCACTTTCGGGGTAAACGGAACGATACGTTCCTTGCGCCCCTTGCCGCGTACGAGCAGGGTCCGGTCGCTCCAATGGATGTCTGACAGCCGCAAACCGACCAGCTCTGATACTCGGAGTCCGCAACCGTACAGGAGTTCAAAGATTGCAATGTCGCGGACGAGCGTGTCCCGTTCGGCGATGCCAGCAGCCACACGATCCAGCAGTCCGTTTACACTCTCCGCGGACGGAACAACTGGCACGGTCTTCGGAAGCTTAGGCAGAGTGAGCAGCCTCGCTACGTCCTGGGTGACGGCGCCTTCTCTTAGCAGGAACTTCCAGAGGGCGCGGAGCGCGGCAATCTTGCGCCGCATCGACACGCTTGCCTTCCCTTGGTGAAACAGGCTGGCAAGCCACTCCCGCAGTGTGAGCAGGTCAATTTCTTCCACCGAAGGGGCCGTTACTCCTGGAGGACTTAGGAAGGCGGCAAACTGCTGGAGATCGGAAGCATACGCGCGGGTGGTCTCGTCGCTGGCATCCTGCCGGTGAAGGTGGGCAAGAAATTTCTCAATTGCTACCTGAAGTTCCATTTCCAGGCCCGGGTTAAGTGGGCAGCAGACATCATGAGCCTGGCCACCGCAGATCTCACTCGATGCGAAGGAGCTAACGCTAGGAAGCAGGCGGAAAATAGACCTGGTAAGACCCAAACGACTGCTGGATGAAATCGGTGCCCTTCGCCAATGCCGCGTCCGCCCCAGCCTCACCCACCGGCACCACGATCCGGACGAGTGCCGTATCGGTGCGGTTGTAGCGAATTGCATCCGTCACCAGGTAGATTTTCGCCCAGTACTCGCTCGCAACCACCCGGTCCAGGGATTGATACCAGTAGAGAACCAGGCTCGTACTGTCTCCCTTACTCACCAGGTACTTATTCACGCGAATCGTTCGGTTCTGGTAAGGCAGATCAATATCCACCTCCCCAGATTCGGAAGGAGTCCATCCGCCGCCGGGTAGGCAATTCTTTGGCGAGTGGGGGGCTTGCCCAGCTCGTTGGGTCTTGAAGTAAGCAATGAACAGGCTAAGGTAGCCATCGCCGTTTGAGTAGTAGCGAGTCATCGCCTCATCGGCCCGAAGAACGTCCAGCACCGCCTGCTCAATGACGCCTTCCTGCAACAGCTTCCAGTTATCGAAGGATGTGGGAATCTCCTTGAGGGAGGGGACAGTGGGAACATCCTCCTCCCGCGTGTAGCCCTGCATCAATGCTATCTGGGTGGCCAGAACAACAGTCAGCGCGATGGCATACTTGCTCCGAAAAAGCTTACGCACCTGTGCGACGACGTCCATCGATAAACCCCCCAATCCATTCAAAAACCCGGTGCGCCAGAATCAGCAGCACGAATCCAACAGCAAAGAGCACCCAGCCCGAGGCAGTGTGGTAAAAGCCGGTGGCATACTCCGGGTCGATTTCGCTTAGGATGCCAGTGAAAGTAACCCGCCCAGCATTTGCGCTGATTGCGATGGGTACTGTGGAGAGGAACAATGCAACCCGGATCCAGGTTTTGTTCGTGAAGAAATACCCATAAATGAGCGCTAGAAACGTGAGGGCCAGCAGCGAGCGGATACCACTGCAAGCTTCCACAACCTGGAGGCGCTGGCTGGCCAGCTCCAGCACATTCCCTTCCCGCAGCACGGGATAGCCCAGGACACTCAGCACCGTTTCCGCAACGCTGGTGGCGAAAAGTTGCAGGGGAAATGTGATCTGGTTATAAATGATCGCGGGAATAGGAACCATCAGGAACAAGATGGAAAGCGGGAATAACAGGGCACGCAACAGTGGCCATCCTCCGAAAAGCAGCACCATGCCCCAAATAGCGATGACGAACGCGGTGCGAGCAAGGAATAACTCCACCCCTAAGGTCGCTACCAACAACTGGATACCGGAGTACACCACCACCAGAAGTCCAAGCCAGTTGGGGCGCAGTTCCATTGCTGCCAGTTCCGCTCGCTTCTGCCAGACGATATACGCCGCGATCGCGGGGACGAAGAAGCCGTGGCTCATGTCCTCGTCCGCTTCCCACTGCGCCACCAGGCGGGCCAGGACAGGCAGATAAAGGAGCACCGCCAGCCCAGCGAACCAAAGCAGGGACACCCAATTCCAGTTCCTGTCTGTCGGGACTTGAGCACTTACGGCGGGAATGATTTCGTCGGTCTTAGTGCTCATGGCGCGGTTGAAGCGTCCCAGACTCAGCGGAGGAGTGGCGGCAAAGAAACAGGCTTCCCTCTCCCTTCAGGATAAACTATCTGTAACGGTGTTCAAGCCCCTGACATATTTACTGGCTTTCTGGGCGATTGGTACTTTTTCCCTCGCACAAACAGGAATTCTGCCCTTGTCCGAAGTGCGAGCCGGAATGATGGGTACCGGCCGAACCGTTTTCTCCGGGAATACGATTGAAGATTTCAGCGTGGAAGTACTCGGGGTAATCGAGAATGCCTCGCCCGGCCAATCCATCATTCTTGCGAAACTTAGCGGTGGTCCGCTTGCAGATTCCGGGGTGATCCAAGGCATGAGCGGTAGTCCTGTATATGTGAACGGGCGTCTGATGGGCGCAGTTGCACTGGGCTTCCCGATGGCCAAGCAGGCGATCTGTGGAATTCGCCCGATTGAAGAGATGTTGGCCGTGAACCCGTTGGATGTCCCGGGTGGCAGCGTACGCGCCGCAGCCACGCGACGGTTTCCGAAGGGTGGCGCCACCAGCTCACGGGTGCTTCCCGGGGATGCCGGTGTGGACCATGTCTTCAGCAGACCAGAACCTTTGTTTGCAGGTGGCGTCGCGATGGAACCCATTCGGACCCCACTGCAACTATCCGGTTTCAGTTCGGGTACGCTCGGCCAGTTCGCCTCCATGGCGGAGCGCCTGGGGTTGACCTTGTCCCAGGGTTTCTCTGCGGCGCAGGGTCTATCGGGAACTGGGGCGGCGAACGCGTCCGGAGGCCCGGTGGAACCCGGCTCCATGATCAGCGTCCAGTTAATGCGTGGCCAGATGCAGATTGCCGCGGATGGCACGGTCACCCACGTAGACGGAGAACGGATCTACGCCTTCGGGCATCGCTTCCTGGCCATTGGGAGCACCGAGCTACCATTTGCACGCAGTGAGGTAATCACCGTACTGCCCAATTTGACGACGTCATTCAAGATCACACGAACGGGCTCACCGCTTGGGGTGATTCGCCAGGATCGCTCGGTTGCGATTGCGGGGCAGTTAGGTGCCACCGCCACCATGGCTCCCTTGCGCGTGGCGATCAGCCGTGAGGACGACACCGGACGGCGCGTGCTCGAGCGGGATTACCAGATGGAGATGGTGCGCGACCCCTTCCTGGCACCGTTGCTGCTACAGATGGCGGTGTTCTCCGCAGTGGATGCGACCGAACGGTCTGTGGGAGCAGCCACGCTGAGTGTGGACGCCACACTGCGATTCCAGAATGGCGTGCCTCCGCTGCGCATACGGAATATGCATGCGGGTGGCGCGTTGGTTGGGCTGCTTGGGGCGCTGGGAGTCTCGATTCCGGCAGGCTACGCCCTCCAATCAGGCTTTTCTGAATTGACGCTCGCGGGGGCGGAAGTCCTCTTGACCCTACACGAGCAACGGCAGGAACTTCGGCTGGAGCAGGTTTGGAGTTCCACCAAGGAGGCGAGTCCTGGCCAGGAGGTGGAAATCCATGCCGTGCTGCTGGATGCCAATGGCGCGGAGCAGCGACGCAGTTTCCGCTATCGCATTCCCCGCGGAGCCCCAACAGGCCCGCTATATTTCAGCGCCGCGGACGCAACCACGTTGAACCTCCTGGATTTCCCTCGGTTCAGCTCCCTCACTCCGCGCAGCCCCGAGCAACTCCTGGCCCTCATCAATGGGCTGCGAACCAACAATCGGCTGTACCTGCGGGTTTGGCGCCAGGAGCCTACCTACTCGATTCAAGGGGCAGACCTGCCCGCTCCGCCGCCCTCGGCGGCGCTGATTTTGGACCGGTCGACCGATGTGAAGGGCGGACGTAGCGCGCTGCAGAACGCGGCCATGGCGGAGCTTTCCGCTGAGTTCGGAGACCATGCGGTTTCTGGCGCCAAGACCATCAAACTGGAAGTAAAGGCAAACTGACGCATGCATGGATGGAAGCTGACATTGGGAACCATCCGCGTCGCCCTTCGCGCGGCCGGCCTGTTGGGTTGTTGTCTCGCGCTAACGCCGGTGGGGGCACAGGCATCCCAGACGACCACGTGGGAGATGGCGGGAGCGAAGGACTTTCTGAAGGGGACGATGCGCGGGGTGGCGGTGTCGTGGGATGGCATGCTGCGCCCGGGACTGCGCAGGCTGGAGGTGGCGTCGCCCGAACAGCCGGTCATCTGGAGTGCAGTTCGTGCGCCAGACGGCACTGTGTATCTCGGAACGGGTTACCGGGGCGCCGTCTACGCGGTACGCCCTTCTGGAGCCACGGAACTCGTATGGACAGCGCCGGAGCCGGCAGTATTCGCTCTAGCTCTGGACGCTAGCGGCGCGCTCTATGCGGCCACCTCGCCCGACGGCAAGATCTACCGCATTCAGGGCGGCACGGCCACAGAGTACTTCAATCCCCAGTCGCAGTTCATCTGGACGCTGGCCATGCATCCTTCCGGCGTCTTGTATGCCGGCACGGGTCCGGATGGCTTGATCCACGCGATCCGCGCGCAGGGTGAGGGGGAGGTGCACTACGACAGCGGGCAAGCACACATCACCAGCCTGGCGCTCGATGGCGAAGGTAACTTGCTGGCGGGGTCTGAACCCAACGGGCTGCTCTATCGGATTTCGGCCAAAGACCGTGCCTTTGTGCTGCACGATGCCCCACTGCCAGAGATTCGCGCCATCGTACCGAGTCCGGGAGGTGATCTCTATGTGGCAGCGATGGGAGGCTCGGTAGCGCGCAGACAACTGATGCCCGCGATGCCTGCCCCCGGCGCGGAGTCCGCGGCGCCCACCATCAGCACGACGGTTACGGTGGCTGCCGCCAGCGAGGGGTTGCAGCAGCCGGTCCAATTGCCCCAGGCAAGCGTGGACCCTACTGCAGGGGTCATGCCTCCGTTGAGTTCGTCTACCGCTCTTTATGAGATGACAGGCGTTGAGCGCGCTGCCGTATACCGGATCACTCCTGACAATATGGTGGAGACGCTTTGGAGCAGCAAGGAAGAGAACATCTACGACCTGGTGCTGGACGGCAACCGCCTGCTGGTGGCGACTGACCGGGAAGGCCGGATCTACGCGCTTGACCTTCAAGGGCGCGCGAGTCTTCTCACCCAGACTGGCCAAGGACAAACAACCCGACTGCTCGCCGACAATGGCGGCTTTCTGGCGGCTACCGGGAACGAAGGCAAGCTATTCCGCTTTCAGCAGAATGGCACGGCCGATGCGGAGTACCTGTCGCCTGTCCATGACGCCCAGAAAGTGTCGCGCTGGGGGCAGATGACCTGGCGGGCACGCACGGAGACTACAAACGCAGCCAGCGGGATTGAGCTTCAGTCCCGCTCAGGGAACGCGTTCCGTCCGGACGATACGTGGAGCGACTGGCAAGCCCTGCGCAACGACGCGGGCGCTTGGCGCATCGAGTCGCCCAATGCGCGCTACCTCCAGTGGCGGGTCCAATTCAAGGACAATGCGGGCAACGCTGCGCTGGAGCGGGTGACGGTTGCCTACCTGCCCCAGAACAGTGCGCCAAAGCTTCGCTCAGTAAGCGTCAGCAGCCAGTTGAAGGCCGCGACGGCCAGTGGCGCTGCCGCGACGCAGGCAGCCGCCGCGGCAGCGACCGCGGCATACAGCATAACCGTAAGCGCCAGCGGTGAGGATGACGCGTCTTCGGGCCCAGCAGGCAGCACGGTGGCCAGCACCAGCCGCCTGGTGGAGCCCGTGGTGCAGGTCACCTGGGATGCTGAGGATCCCGACGGAGACACATTGCTGTATCAGTTGGCCTTCCGCGCCGAAGACGAGATCGAGTGGAAGGTGCTGGCCCGCGATATTCGCGAGACGACCTATGCCATTGATGGGAGTCGCTTTGCCGACGGACGCTACTACTTCCGCGTCACCGCAAGCGATGGAACGGACAATCCGGCAGGGCTTGCCAGGGAGGACAGCCTGGTGGGCGCGCCGGCAGTTGTCGACCACGGCGCGCCGGAGATCACGATGGTAAGCCAGGAGCGCGTCCAGGATCGCTGGCAGATTCGTGTGCGGGTGCACGACGCAGTTTCAATCGTCCGGCGGATGGAGATGTCGGTGAACGCCAAAGCGTTCACGGTGGTGCTGCCAGCGGATGGCATCAGTGACGGCACCACGGAGGACTACCTGTTGATTGTGCCGGACGACGCAGCGCCCGAAGCGGAGAAGTCGCTGGTGCTGCGCGCCACGGATGCAGCGGGAAATGTAGGAACCGCTCGCCTGGTGTTGCGCGCTCCTGGAGCCTGACTGGTTCATCCCACGGCCGTCTTGGGCTGAATTCGCCAATGGGGCCGTGGGATACTCTCGGTATGCGGATTCCAAGCTCTACCCAACTGTACCGTTTCGTTTCCCTCGCCGGATTTCTGCTGGCAGCGCTGCCCTTGTTGGTGGTGGCCCAGCCCGGAGGTGGCAATCAACCCGCGTTCGTGCAAGAAGGTCGCCAGTTGATGCGCGATGGAAAGCTCGAAGAGGCACTGGCGGTGTACCGCAAGGAACTGGCCGCGAACCCGGAATCCGTGGCGGCGCACAATGCCGCGGGGGTGGTGCTCGACCACCTGGGCCGCACCTCGGAGGCGCGCACGCATTT
Organism: Bryobacterales bacterium; assembly: GCA_026129915.1. Taxonomy (GTDB): domain Bacteria; phylum Acidobacteriota; class Terriglobia; order Bryobacterales; family Bryobacteraceae; genus JACTMJ01. The sequence continues at coordinate 1,563 of JAHCHD010000067.1, read as the reverse complement.
CCAGCGGACCATTGACCTGGCTCCAAACCCCCAAGCTCGCTACGGGGCTTGGCGGGCGATGGCGATGTCGTACGCGTTCGACAACGATTGTGCCAATACCTGGAAGTACGAGGAACTCGCCTACAAATGGGACATTGAGCGCGGCGACTTCTATCAGCAAGGCGAGCGCACCAATGAAGCGGCGCGCGTCTGCATTGAGGCTGGCGATCTGGATACCGCCGAGCGCCTCTACCGCCTTGGTACCGAGGTGGGCCTGAAGGAACCGAACATCAAGCCGGAGCGCGTTGCGCTTTGGAAGTTCCGTCTGGAGCACGCGTTTGCCCGCCTGGCGGCGCGACGCGGACAGCACGACAAGGCGAAGGGTCATGTTGCCGCCGCCAAAGCAATTCTGGATGGCAATGCGGAGATGGCGAAGGATCAGGCGCAGTACTTCCCTTATTTGACGGGATACGTGGCGCTCTACGCCGGGGATACCGGGACGGCCCTTGCCGAGCTGGGCAAGGCCAACCAGAACGACCCGTTCATTCAGTGCCTGCTGGGCTTGGCCCACGAAAAGAAGGGCGACCACGCCACCGCGATGGAGTTCTACCGCAAGGCGGCGACCACTACTAATCACAATCCGCCCGCGGCGTTTGCGCGGCCCTTCGCTACGAAGAAGCTGGCGGCCCGTTAAGCCAAGGGGATCGGGACGCGCGGGGAACCTGGCTCGCCGAGCCTACGGCTCTCGGTAGAACCACTGCGGCATGTAGCCGTTAATCAGGCCTACGGCGGACATCATCAGGGCGAAGCTGATGTAAGGGTCAGGGGACAGAAACGTGGTGGGGCTGCCCAGCGCGATGGCGGCGGCAATCACCACGCCGGCGATCACGGCGCTACGAAGCATGGCCATGGGGATAAGGCCCTGCAGCACCTCCGCGCGCAACGGACCCTGTCCATCGCCCTGGGCCATCTTGCGGGCCAGACCGCCGATCAGCGCGGTGATGATGCTGAGGATGCCAACGTTGCTGTAGGTATAGGCACCGGCAATCACCAAGGCATTCCAGACGAGGTCAGCAATCCCGATATCCGGCTGCTGGATCGCTTGCATATAACGGTAAGCGCCGATGCGGCAGCCGACGGAGTAGAGCCCTAGCCAGCTAGCGAAGCCGATTGCGATGAGGATCCAATACTTGGCCCTAGGCGCGACATTCTGGTCCGCCAGGCGTGTACCCGGAAGCGTATCCGCGCGCAGCCGGTCTACCGTTTGCAGGAGCAAGGCCGACACTCCGAGGATGGAGAAGCCCGAAGCGATGCGCGCAAACGCGGTATCGGCCTGCAACAACCAGGCCACCAGGAAGATATTGACCAAAAGATAGAGGACCGCCAGCGACTGCATGAACAGACGGTCTTTCGCGGCAGTCTCAGTGCGGGTTTCTACAGACATATCGGACCGGGTACCGCACTCACGATAATGCGAATCGTGCAGGAAGCGCAAGTGGCAGCATTGGTTCATCGGTACTGTTTCCGGAACTATTCGGCGCTGTTTTGGGTGGTGGGAGGGACGTTCGTTGGTTCTGGCGGAGT
>JAHCHD010000066.1 GCA_026129915.1 Bryobacterales bacterium | reverse complement strand
GCGCCGCCAGCGGCCACCAGCACCCGTCCTGCTGCCCAGGAAAGGAGCGAATAAATCCGGAAACGGCGGTCCACACAACTCCCGCCACTCAGGCACCCAACACATCGCGATGCACTGCCCGTACCGCAGCTTCCCTGGTGCAAGTCCCCTCCGCTGAACCCATACTCGATAAACTGCTAGTTTGCCTTTGCCGGAGGAGCACCATGCGCACAGTACTTTGCCGCTTGATTTCATCGAAAACGATCTACACAGCAACGTTGATGGGGGGTTTGATGGCGACGTTAGCCAATGCACAGAGCTTGCCACTAAAGCGAGATCCGCAGCAGGGACGCGCCATGGTGATCACCACTCGCGGTGTAGCCGCCGCCAGCCAGACCCTTGCCGCTGCGGCCGGTGCAAAGGTCCTCGAACAGGGCGGGAACGCCATCGACGCCGCCATCGCATCTAACGCGGTGATGGGTTTGGTGGAACCTGAAAGTAACGGCATCGGCGGCGACTTGTTCGCCTTGGTCTACATCGCCAAAGAGGATAAGCTCTACGCCCTCAACGCGAGTGGCTGGAGTCCTGCAAGCATGACCCGCGAAGCCCTCCGCGCCCGTGGCCATGTGCAGATGCCCGAGTCGGGAATTGATTCCGTTACCGTGCCTGGCGCCGTAGCGGGCTGGCACGCTCTGCGTGAGCGATTTGGTAGGCTGCCCTTCTCGAAGATTCTCGCTCCCGCCATTCAGTATGCCGAGCAGGGCTTTCCTGTCACCGAACTCATCGCCGGAGACTGGCAAAGCACCCTCGCCAAGCTTTCGCGCCAGAGCCATTCCCGCAAAGTCTACCTGCCGAACGGAAATCCCCTGAAGGTGGGCGAAGTCTTCCGGAATCCTGATCTCGCCTCTAGCTATAAGCGCATTGCCGAAAGTGGCCGCGACGGTTTTTACCAGGGACCCACCGCGGAGGGAATCCTGGCACTGATGAAGGAAGAGGGTGGCCTGATGAGCGCCGCCGACCTGCGCGAGTTTCAACCGGAGTGGGTGGAACCAATCTCCACCACCTATCGCGGCTGGACCGTCTACGAGGTGCCGCCCAACACACAGGGCATCGCCGCCCTGATGATGCTGAATATCCTGGAGCAATTCCCCATCGGCAACCTCGGCCACAACAGTGCGGAGAGCCTGCATTTGCTGATTGAAGCGAAGAAGCTGGCCTACGCCGACATGCTGGAGCAGGTGGGCGACCCCAAGGGCGCCAGCATTCCGGTGAGCACGATGATCTCAAAGCAGTATGGCAAGGTGCGTGCCGCGGAGATCGACACGGCGAAAGCCAATTGCCGCGCCGTTCCGGCGGACCTCGCACACATTGCCAGCCTGCCTGGCGCGGATACCATCTACCTGACCACTGCCGATAGCGAAGGCAATATGGTGTCTCTCATCCAGAGCATCTACCTGGGCTTTGGCAGCGGCTTGGTAGCGCCGGGCACGGGCTTCGTGATGCACAACCGCGCGGGGCTGTTTACGATCACCGAGGGCAAGACCAATACCGTCGCGCCGCGCAAGCGTCCGTTACATACCATCATCCCGGCCTTCATGCGCCGGGGCGATGTGAAAATTACCTTCGGTATCATGGGCGGATGGAATCAGGCTCAGGCGCATGCCCAGTTTGTCTCGAATGTGGTGGACCACGGATTCAACGTCCAGTCCGCACTGGAACTGCCCCGCTTCACCAAACGCACCTTTGAAGGCTGCGACGTGGAGATTGAACGGCGTGTCCCGGATGCCGTGTTGAACCGCCTGCGCGACCGCGGGCACCTCATTCAGCTCAGTGATGCATTCGACTCCGCGGTAGGCAACGGGCAGGCGATTCTGCGTAATGGAGAGGGCGTGCTGTTTGCAGGCAGCGACCCCCGCAAAGACGGCGCCGCCATACCCGCAAGCCCTAGTTTCTAGGCCGGCACAGCCATCTCGCAACTGGAGTAGAGCCGCCCCCGACGGCAAGGGGGCGGCTCTCCATGCGGGCATTGCAGCGCAAGTTCTGAGCCGCAGTCACTCACGCTGCAAGCCCGGCATGGAACTTGTACAGCGTCAGCTTCGCGGTGAACTCAGTGTCCGCTCCAGGCGGGCGACACGGTCCGCGATGCCGGACGCGTGCCCGCGCACCATGTCGCGCGTGCGGCCTTCACTGTACTGCTCAAGCAGGTTCATCTTATTGGTGGCAAGCACCTCCATCACTGTGGCAGTGCTCTCCACGAAGTTGCGCCGTTCGCTGCCCGTGGGTCCAAAGTAGTCAGGGTTTGCCTGCACCATCTCTCGAATCTTGCGGGTGGATTCGTGGATGGCCTCCACCTGGAAACGCACGTCACTTGCGCTGCTGCGCTTGTTCTTGGCAATATTTGCAACCTGCGTTGCCTGCTTGCGCAGCATCGAGAGTTCGCTCACCAGGTGATCCTTTGAAACACCGCCAGTACCGGTGTGAGCAGCATCGGCGGCCACCAGGCTGCCGGCAGACAAAACCGTTGCAAGTGCGAAGTGAACAGGTCTTGAACATGATTATCTCCTCGCAAAGTGAATGTCTTTGGCCGAGCCGTGGCGAACCTCCTAAAGTGCGGACACACTTCTCCCGTCATCTGGTGCAGACCTCACTGGAGCAACTGCTCACACGAGTAGCGATGCACCTGCAGCAGGGACGGCACGCACTGCCACCGCGCTGGTTAAGCCAAATTGTCTGGGATCGAAAGAACAGGAAAAAGTGTGGAGTACCTGCCAGGATATGCCAAGTGCTCCACAAGAAAGGGGTTCACCTATGTGGATGTCCAGGCCACCGGGGAGGTTACAACATATGGCTCAGAAGTTGATTAAACTCGATTTCACTTTTACGGATGCGAACGGAGGAATCGGTACTCGCGCCCTGGCGCGCGCCGCCTTCTTCTGCCAGCTCAATCGCCTTCAGCAAGGCCTGGTTTTGCACCGGCGAGAAATGCACTACGTCGCAGTCCTGCACGGTCGCAAGAAGGCCACCAGTTGCACTTCCCCACGGCTCAAGTGCCCGCAAGGCTTGAGTGCAGGCTGCGTCCCATCCAGTTTCGTTGAGTTGTCCCCTGTACCCTGGGGGATTTCCCCCACCCAAACGGGTGCGGTTGCGTGGACCTCTTTGATCCGATTGGGATTCTCACACGGTTTCATACCGGACGCTTGCATAAAGATTTGCTTTCGGCTCAAAGGAATAGGACAATAGAGTCTGGTAGTCGGAATCACTGGCAAGCTGCTTGCATGGGATTCCGGCGGAAAGGACCAACACACAAAATGGCATACGTAATCGTTCCTGAACTCTGCACGAAAGACAATCTTTGCTTTGACGCCTGTCCAGAGGCCTGCATCAGCCCCGCGGCGGAAGATGCCAACTATGAGGCCACCGACAGCCTGTACATCAATCCGGAACTTTGCACGGATTGCAGCGCCTGTGTGGCGGTCTGCCCGAGCGATGCGATTTATCTTGCGGACGATCTTCCGGCGGAATATGCCGATGCGGCCGGACGCAACAAGGCTTTCTTCAACTAGGGTGACGCAGTCATCGGGTACCTCCTCCTTTCACCGGAAAGTGCAGATACCCTGGCTGAAGAACGGACCAGCTCATGCTGGCAACCCGGGAGACCGGCTTCCCTTTCGAGCTTCGGGATGCCGGTCTCTTTTTTTTTGCATCACGGTCCCCGTTGCTCCACTGGATGACTACAAGCCGGCCGCGCGCGAAGATGCCGCCGGTGTTACCGAACTGACAATTTCACTCTGGCCAATACCCCGCGCTTCTGGAACAATACAATTTGGGTCGCCTTGTCGTTCGCGACGGGAGTATGCGAAACGCAGTTTTCGCAGCTGGGTCTGGAAGGAAAAACTATGCTGGTATTGGCCTCTGCTTCCCCGCGCCGCCGCGAACTGCTGCTGAACGCTGGGATTGCCTTCACTGTGCGTCCCGCGGATGTAGACGAAGCAGTTCTTCCGGATGAGGATGCCCTTGCGCACGTGCGCCGCCTTGCCATCGCAAAGGCAAGTGCAGTGGCTGCCAGCCCGGACGACATCGTGCTGGGCGCGGATACCATCGTCAGTCTCGAGGGCTCCATTCTTGGCAAGCCGGCCTCGCACAGCGAGGCGATCCTGATGCTTAAGGTGCTGAGCGGCAAGACCCATGAAGTGCACACCGGCATTTGCCTGCGCTACGGCGTCCGCACCCTGGTGGATGTAGCCACCACCCGAGTCACCTTCCTCCACATCGATGAAGCAGACATTGACGAGTATGTGCGGAGCGGGGAGCCAATGGACAAGGCCGGCGCCTATGGCATCCAGGGGATTGCGTCACGTTATGTGAAGTCGGTCGAGGGATGCTATTTCAACGTGGTAGGCTTGCCGGTGTCGCTGGTGTGCCAGCGTCTGGCGGACCTAGGCTGGAAGCCCCGGGAATGGGAAGGGGAAGCCATGGCATCGCTGGGCTAAGCCCAGTAATCTCATTGCCCCGCGGAGCTACCGCCGAAAGGCCTTTTTCAGCTCCGGCAGGAATTCGCGTACCAGGTGATTACAGAACTGGAAGCCGATCTGTGATGATCCGCGCATCAGCACACTGTCCATCTCCTGGCGACGTTCCGGCTGCCAGCGACTGCTTACCACGCTGGCGGCATAGGCTCCGGCGAAGGTTCCATAGGCAGGCGCCCAGGTACCGTTGTCGCGTCGCACCATCCAGGTTTGCTTGAATGCGCTCTTCACGCGGCCCCACTTGCTACGGTCTTCCGACAAGAAATACCGAGGATCCTCGCCCAACAGCATCGAGCCTACCGTGAACTGCACCTGCTTGAATACTACCCGCTGGCCAATGCGGTCAGCGAATCGCCATTGATAGGCTTCCACGGTACGGGGCCACTCCTCTGGACTGTCGCGCACGGTTGCCATCCCCGCCGTCACCGCCACACGAACCAAAGTCTCCGGCTGGAAGGTGCTCAGCAGTTGCAGACGAGCCTTCTGGCGGAGGGTGAGCGGTGCGAAGGCTTCCCCGGGCTTCACTGACCGGCTGAGCCGTTCGACGGTAGCTGCGCTTGCTGGCAGAAGTTCTACCGGAATAGCCGCTGCATCAGGCTTAGCACTTGAAGGGGCTGGAAGCACAAGCGCCGCCTCCGCGGTATCTTCGGCTCCGCCTGCCATTCCGGCAGCGGCTAAATAGCGTGGGAGGTACTTCTCCGCCGGGAGGGCCAACGTAGTAACGCAGCAACAAAGCACCGCGAGGGAGCGACATCGGAGAGAGGGCAGCCACTGGTTGGGCATACAGGTGCCAGAAAGGCGTGAATCCATCGGCTGTCGACGCAACCGCGGACGACAACCGTTAGCTGAGAATAGCTGATTTTTGCGCGCGATTCAATCCACACTTGTCCTGCAGATCAGGCTCGCGAGGGGATGGCCTCAACGGAAGCTCCCCACTCGCCTCGCAAATGGTGTCAGCGGCGCCGGCGGACTATGGCATTGCCCAGAATGCCCGCGTTCAGAAGTAGCAGACTGCCTGGTTCGGGAACAGCGCTCGGGTGAGGTGGCTCCTGCAAAACTAGGCCTGTTACCCGTACAAAGAAGTTGCCGAGACTGCGGGCAGAGGAGCCGCTGTTGCAGTTTGCAGAGGCCAAACTGGAGCAACTGCCGAGCAGAGCAGCTTCAAGCCCAGACTGGATGGTGGCCCCTTCGGCGCTCAAGTCCGGTGAAACTCTGTTGCGGGTCCAACCGGCAAGCGATCAGAACACGAAGCTGAACGGGGTTCCTGTCCAGGATCCATCACCCCGCGGCTGCCGCTGCAAGATGGATGAACTGGCTCGATAGACAGTATCGCCCTGCACGAGAATCGGGCGAGAAGACGCGCCCACGCAACCACTGCTGCCAAGACCGTTGCTCTGGATCGCCCGAAGATCGAAACCGAACTCCATCTCGTCAATGGCGCCGTCCATTTGCGGATTCCACGGGAAGGTGTTGTGGATCTGGCCGACAACCACGCTCAGTGTTTGTCCAGGAGCCGTAGCCGGCAGGAACAGGGCGAGAATGTTGCGCGAATCGAGATGCTCCCTCGTCCATCTGTGGTACAAATCCTGGAGCGGACGGCTCAAAATTCTCGTGATACCCTGGACTTCATGCTTCCCCCGCAAGTGGATCCAGGGTTGGTGGATGCGCTTGTGCAGCGTCTCGGCGAAGGCGATCGCCCCTCACTTGACCGCCTCATTGAACTGGTCTATCGCGACCTGCATCGCATGGCGGACCGTCTATTGCGCGATGAGCCGGATGAGAACCGCACCCGCCCCACCTCCCTGGTGAACGACCTCTATGTGGAGTTGGAGCGCCAGCAGGTGGTTCAGGCCGAGGACACCAGCCACTTCTTCCACATCGCGGGCTACCTGATGCGGCAGATCCTGGTGAATCGCGCGCGGCGCCGCAGCAGCCAGCGTCGCGGCTCCGGACTGGCGCCACTGCCGCTTGCTGAAACGCATTTGGCCGACTCCGCATGGGACACGGAACCGGAAACCCTGCTCGCTCTGGATACGGCGCTGGACCGCCTGGACGCCATCGAACCCGTCAAGGCGCGCATCGTAGAGATGCGTTATTTCGGCGACCTCTCCGTGGAAGAGACCGGGCGCGCCCTGGGCATCTCCCCGGCTACCGTCAAACGCCATTGGGCCGTCGCGAGGCTTTGGTTATTCGACCACCTGCAGCGGAGAACGGGGTGACCGATGCAGCCCCATCAAGACCAGCCCTCACCTAAGGCGGAGATCTCAGCCCCTCAGTGGGCAGTGCTGGATGCCGCCCTCGCCGATGCATTGGAGCTTCCGCGCGAGGAACGCCTGCCGTGGATGCGCGAGCACCTGGCCGGACATCCCGACATACTTGCGGAAGCCGTGCGGATGCTGGAGCAGGCTGATGAGGCGGAGGCTTTCTTCGACCGGCAGTCCGTCACGATGCTCACCCCTGGTGCGCGCTTGGGCAATTGGAAGCTCGAACGCGAACTCGGACGCGGAGGAATGGGTGTGGTGTGGCTTGCTCATCGCACCGATGGAAAGACGGAGATGCGTGCGGCCGTCAAACTCCTGAATACTCCCTTCGCCACGCCGGCGCTGCTCGCGCGGTTCGAACGCGAGAAGCAGATTCTTGCCAGCCTGCAGCACCCCAATATCGCCCACCTGCTCGATGCGAGCATCGGCCCGCGACACCTTCCCAACTTCGTGCTCGAGTACATCGATGGCAAACCGCTTCCCGACCACTGCGAGAGCCGCCAATTGAGCCTGGTCCAGCGCATCCGGCTGGCCCGCCAGCTATTGGACGCTCTGCAGTATGCGCATAGCAAGTTAGTGGTGCATCGCGACCTCAAGCCTGGCAACATTCTATGCACGGAAATGGGCGTTCCCAAACTGCTGGACTTCGGCATCGCACGGCTGCTGGACGAGCAAGCGGGCAAGCAACTCACCGAAACCGTCTACCGTGCGCTCAGCGTGGACTACGCCAGCCCCGAACATCTACGAGGCGAGGACGCATCCACGTCGGCAGACCTCTATTCGATGGGCCTGGTACTCTACGAGACTTTCACCGGAGAACGCGCCCGGCGCTGGTCGCAGCGGTCCATTGCGGCGATTCTGCGTGAGTGCGAGAGCTACAGGCTCCCGGCGCAACCCTCGCTTCCTGCTGACCTGCGCGCCATTCTGTGGAAGGCCACTGAGCCAGACCCGGCCCTTCGCTATGCCACAGCCAGCGAGTTTTCCGCGGACCTTGGCCGCCTCCTGGACGGGCTTCCAGTAAGCGCGAGAACGGCCAGCTTTCGCTATGTCGCAATGCGCCACCTGCGTCGCAATGCCTGGGTGGCGACGGCGGCTGGCGTCGCGCTGGCTGCTGTTCTGGCCGGAACGGCGGCGGCACTCTACCAGGCACGGGAAGCAGACAAACAGCGAGACGTGGCCGTGATTCGTCAGCAAGAGGCAGAGCGCGCCGCGGCTGAGGCGCTTACCGCGCGGCGCGCCACCCAGGAGGCGCTCGATCGCGCGGAAGAACTCCACACGCTCTCTGAAGACCGCCGCGAAGACCTGCTGCGCCTCAGCTTCTCGTTCCTGGATGAGACTTACCGCGACATAGCCAGCCTGCCGGGAGCCACTCCCGTGCGCGCGCAGCTCCTGAAGCGCACCCTCGGCCACCTCGAACGGCTGGAGACCTCAACCCCTGACGATCCGAACCTGCTGTTGATGCTGATTGAGGCATTGGGCAATCTTGCCGATACCTACGCCGGACAAAATTCCAACCTTGGAGAGCGCGACCAAGCTCAGACACTGCTGCATCGGCGCAAGGCGTTGATTGACCGGCTCGCGAATGCGCAGCAAGACAGCCTGCTGACGGAACGGCTTCTGCTCGACAACGAGATCCGTCAGATTCCCATCATCTTCAGGGGCGACAGTGGGCAAAGGCACGCCAGCCTGGCCGCTCTGGAACCTCGGGTTGCGCGGCTTCTGGATCGCTCCGCGCCCTCGCGGACGCTCTACCGGTTTGGCGTCGTCTACTACTTTCAGCGCGCCGTCTTTTCGAAGGAAGCATCGCTACGCCTTCGCTACTACCAGCGGGTTCTCGACCTTGCCAGCGAAGACGAGCGCCGCTTCGGCGGAGAGGAAGTCTGCTGGCGCTCAATCGCCCTTGCTCACAAGTACATTGCAGGCTCCTTACCTCTGGAGAGTCCTGCATACTTACACCATGCCCAGCATGCGGTGGCGTACGATGAAAAGCGCGTGGCCCTTAACCAGATGAATGCCACCGCCCGAATCGACCTCACTTTTTCACGGAGCACTCTTGCCCTGGCTCTCGAATCAAAACAGAGGACCCAGGAGGCCAATGAAATCTACCGGGATATCTACCGGCAGCGGCTCAGTCTTCTGGATGTGGACCCAGAAAACCAGTGGTATCAGAGCAGCCTGTGGTATCCGCTGGTACGTGCGGCTTATCTCGATCTGAAATCAGAAGATGGGGAGGCGTTGCAGGCCAGGTACGCGGAGCTGAAACGCCTGGCCGACCGCTACCAGGCGCCGCTTTTGGCTCAGTCGACCATCGCCATGCTCGAGGGGGAACTGATGCACGGCACCGCCCCCGCCGCGGCATGCAAGGAATTCCAGAAAGCTCAGTCCACCCATTTGAGCGCAGCACCCTCCGAACAGAACCGATTTCCATTCAAACTTAGACTCAACGACAGGTTGTCGGAATGCGAACCGACAACTAATGAAGATGGCCAGGAAGCCAATTGAGCGCCGGCGCTAATCCAACGGTAGCGCGCGCTGAGGATGGGCGATCAGTCCTGCTTCGCGGCAGTGGGAGACTTCCCCGAGCGCATCGCCTGGTAGGCGCTCAGGAGACGCTGGTGGGTGGCCGGATCGAGGGGCGCCGGCCTCTCTGTAGTCCCAATGTCCTTGCACATCTGAACGGTAGTCTTCAGGCTTTCGATGAACTCCAGACAGGGAGGGCAGCCTTGCAGATGCTCAGCGATCTCGTCGATCTCTTCCGGCTCCAAAGTAAACCCGAGCGACTGTTCTGTCTCACCCGAATCTGTCGACTGCGTATCCCGCGACTCCATCGCCCTTTCCTTTCCCCATTTGGCAAGTTCCTGTTGCCGACACGCCTACCGGCTTAGGCTCTTTGAGGCTTCAAGCAGATGACGGTCCAGCTTCTGCCGGATGGCCAGCCTTGCCCTATGCAGCCTCGTCTTCACCACATCGAGGCTGACGTCCAGAATCTGCGCGGTTTCCTCGGTGCTTAGCTCTTCCACATCTCGCAGCAGCAACACTGAGCGGTAGATCTCCGGCAGTTCCCGGATGGCCGTTGTCAGAATCTCTTTCAACTGCGACTGCAGGAACTGGTTATCGGGCACCATGCTCCAATCGGCAATCTGCATCCGCAGGGTGCCCTGGGACTCCTCCAGTTGTGGCAGGAAGTCCTCCAGGCTGAGTTCGGCCTTCGGTGCGAATACGCTCTTGCGCCGCTTCAATAGACAAGCGTTCTTCGCGATGCGAAATACCCAAGCCCGTACGTTCCGGGGATCCTGCAACTGACGGAAATTCTCAAAGACCTTCAGCAAGGTATCCTGGGAGACCTCTTCCGCATCCTCACGGTGGCCGCAGGTCATCAAGCTGTAGTGGAAAATCTTCGACCGAAAGACCTCCACAAACTCATCAAACGCGCCAAGATCGCCTCGCATCAGCGCTTCGGCGAGCAGCACTTCCCGGCTCTTTGCAGCATCACTACTCATCAGGACGGAAGGTTCCACGAAGCCGGGACCATTCAGGCCGCCCCGGAACCCCCATTCTAGCCGATGCTAAACCGTCGCCGTGGCTGCTGTTTCCACCAGCGCACGGACCATTGGCGGGTGAGTGAGGGTAGCGTGAACCAGACACTTCTCCACGCTCTTCAGCAGCCCGTCCCGATGCGACTCGTCTACGCCTGGCGCCTGCACGTGGATTACAAAATCATCCATGCGCGGCGGGTTCTTCACCTTCTCCGCTGTCACTTTCACTTCCAGCCCCTCTGAGGACAGCTTGTTAAAGTTCATGTAGTAGGCTGCATAGAATGCGGCGCAGGTGCCGAGCGACGCCAACAGCAGTTCCGGGGGGGTCATCCCCTCGTCAGTACCTTTTGCATCCAGGGGCTGGTCAGAGATGAGCTTATGCCCGCGGCAGTCCGCCTCAAACTTCGTGCCACCCAGGTAACGAACGGTAGATTCCATGATTGCGACCTCTCAGCACCTCTGATACACAGAGGCGCGTTCAGGTGACACGGAATCCCGAAGCCCAACAAACGAAGGTGGCGGGCTTAGTCGAAGAAGGGCTCGCCCGGTTTGCTGTACTTTTCGGCGACCGATTCATTGAGGGTGATGCCGAGCCCTGGCCTCGCGCGGATGGCGATGCCGCCGCTCTCAATCAGCGGGCCTTCGGCAAGCAAGTCCTCATAGAAGGGAACACTTGCCCCGTGCCATTCGAGCACCAGACAGTTCGGAATGGCTGCCGCCGTGTGCGCCGCCGCCATCAGCCCAACCGGTCCGCAGATGTTGTGGAGAGCCAGCGCCGTGGCATGAAAATCCGCCAGCCGTCCCACATCCCGCGTGTGCGAAAGTCCAATCTTCTGTGCGTCCGGGCAGAGGATACGCACCTTGCCATCGCGAATCAACGCCAGAAAATCCGCCATCAGGAAGTGATTTTCGCCCGTGGCGATGGGCGTACTGGTGCTTTGCTGCACTTGGCCCAGGGCGGAAATGGCGTCAGGAGGAATAGGATCCTCCACCCACAGCAGATCGAGAGGCTCCAAAGCCTGGATTAGCCGGCAGGCATCGGCCACATTGTAGTTCCAATGGAAATCGACGGCCAGCGCAATATGCGGTCCGATGGCGGCCCGTACCGCCGCAAGGCGCTCCACAACGTAGTCGATTTCCGCGCGAGACAAGCTGCGGTTGTATTCGTCTGAGGGGTACGGCGTGGGAATGTCCGCATCAAATTTCAGCGTGCGAAAGCCGCGTTCCACCATCTCGATGGCGCGACGGCGGTAATCTTCCACATTCGGCAGAGCGTCCCCGGTCTTATCCCAGCCGTGATGCTTCAGGCTGGTGGTTTCAGAGAGCGACCCCACCCCTGCTGCCGCCTCCCCCGCGATTTTCCGCATCCAGGAGGGCTGGCGTGGCAACAGTAGCGGGCTTAGAGACTCCAGCGCGTCGCCGGCATGACAATCCACATAAAGCGGCACCCGCGACCGGCATGCGCCACCGAGAAGATCCGCCACGGGCAGGCCCAGGTGTTTGCCCAGCAGATCGAGGCACGCGGTCTCAATTCCGGTGATCGCGTGCCACACTACACCTGGCGACGCGAAAATGGTGTGCGCCCGCAGACGCCGCACCAGCACGTCGGGCCGCGTAGCATCCATGCCCACCACCAGAGATGCGAGTTCCCGCAGAATGGCCGTTACCCCCGGCCCCATGTAGGCCTCGCCAAGGCCGAACAGGCCGTTCCCCGCATCTAGCCGGACGAGTACCCAGTCGTAGTTTGCCTCAATGACGGCGGTGCTAAGCCGGGTGATCTTCATAGGGATACTCATGGGAATACTTCGCCTCGATGGATTGTTAAGCCCACAAGCATTGTATCCGTGCCTCACCAGATTCGTACCAGACGAAGAGTGCCGCGACAAGCGATAATCGAAGGAGTCTACCTCATTGCGCTTCCGCTGCCCTTTCGCCAGTTTCCCAAAGACGCAGCGGACTGGAAGTTCCGTAGCCCTTCAATATGCACCGTGAATACGTAAAGTGGTTCAGTCCGCGCCTCCATCGCGATATGGAGATGCTAGTCTTCGGCCATGCCGGACCGCCCGTGCTGGTTTTCCCCACTTCGCAGGGGCGCTTCTTTGAGTGGGAAGACCACGGCATGGTGGGCGCTCTTTGGGAGAAGCTTCAGCAAGGCAAGCTGCAGTTGTTCTGCGTGGATAGCGTGGATGCCGAAAGCTGGTATGCCCGCTGGAAACATCCGGCGGACCGCGTGTGGAAACAGCAGGACTACGATGAGTACCTCTGCCAGGAAGTGACCCCGTTCGTCCGATCGCGGAATAACCATCCGCGCTTCACCGCCACCGGAGCCAGCCTGGGCGCCTACCACGCCGTCAACTTTGCGCTGCGGCACCCGGACATCGTGCGTTACACCGTCACCATGAGCGGAGCATACACTGTGCCGCAAGTGTTCCTGGACGGCTACTATGATGAGAACACTCATTTTCATGCGCCGCTCGACAAACTGCCCGGACTCACTGACCCCTGGTTCCTCGGCGAGCTCCGGCAGAACTTCTTCCTGATTGTTTCCGGGCGCGACGACCGGTTTATGGGCGAGAACTGGGAACTCGCACACAAACTGGGGGCAAAGAGTATTCCCAACCGCGTGGAAGCGTGGGATGGCTGGTGCCACGACTGGCCCTACTGGCAACCCATGGCCCGCATGTTCCTATAGGCAGCGTTTTTGGGAGGGGAGTTCATGAATCACATCGGCGTGCTGTATGGCATGGAGGAATCCTTTCCTCCTGCTCTGGTGGAACGCATCAACCAGTTGATTGCGGATCGCGACCTTCCCAATTTGCGGGCGGAAAGCCTGAAGGTGGGTCCCGTGCTTATGGCCGAACCCAGCGGCTACCGCGTGATCATCGATCGCATCTCCCAGGACGTGCCCTTCTATCGTGCCTTCCTCAAGAATGCGGCGCTCAGCGGCTGCACCGTGCTGAACAACCCTTTCTGGTGGAGTGCTGACGACAAGTTCTTCAATTACGCGCTGGCTTCACGGTTGGGCATCGCCACTCCGCGCACGGCGCTACTGCCCCACAAAGAGCATCCGCCCGACACCTCTGAAAGATCCATGCGCAACCTCACTTATCCGCTCGACTGGGATTCTCTCTTTGCCTACATTGGCTTTCCAGCATTTCTCAAACCGCACTCAGGGGGAGGCTGGAAGAGTGTCTACAAGGTGAACAGCCGCGCGGAATTCTTCAAGGCCTACGACGAAACCGGCACTCTCTGTATGACCCTGCAGGAAGGCATCGAGTTTGAGGAGTATTACCGCTGCTACGTGATCGGCGGCGAGCGCGTACGCATCATGCGCTACGACCCTTTGCAGCCGCACGAACTCCGCTACGTCCAAGGGAATCCGCCGCCTGCGCCCAAGCTTGCGGCCCGCATTGAGGCCGATTGCCGCACCCTCTGCCACGCGCTTGGCTACGACATCAACACAGTGGAGTTTGCCGTGCGCGACGGTGTGCCCTATGCGATCGACTTCTTGAACCCAGCGCCCGACGCCGCGCGCGAAAGCGTGGGCGAGGAAAATTTCGCCTGGGTGGTGGACGCCGTGGCTGAGCTGGCCATCGAGACGGCCACCAAACCAGCTACCGCGCCCGAGTACCGCTGGCAGCGAATCCTTGAAGGCCGCTAGTTTCCCGAATATCCAGAACATTCGCAAGGAGTATCAACACTCATGAGCGTTAAGCCGGATTTGAATATCGGGATTGAAGAAGAATATCAGGTAATTGACCCGGAAACCCGCGACCTCCGTTCGCATATTCAGGCGGAGATTGTGGCCAAGAGCCGCACGCTGCTTGCCGAGGCCGTGAAACCGGAACTCCACCAGAGTGTCATCGAGATCGGCACCGGAGTGTGCGCCACCATCAAGGATGCGCGCCGGGAGATCAGAGAAATCCGGCGCAAGGTGATCGGGCTTGCCCGCGACAATGGTTTACGGCTAGCCGCGGGCGGCACCCACCCCTTCGCGGATTGGCAAAGCCAGGAGATTTACCCGGACGATCGCTACGCCACCATCGTGGAAGATATGAAGTCCATCGCACGGGGAAATCTCATCTTTGGCCTTCATGTTCACATCGGCGTCGCTGACCGGGAAACCTGCATCCAGCTTATGAATGGGGCAAGATATTTCCTGCCTCATATTCTGGCACTATCTACAAATTCTCCTTTTTGGGAGGGTGATGATACCGGACTGAAGAGTTATCGTTGTAAGGTATTTGACCGGTTTCCGCGCACGAACATTCCGGATATCTACCAAAGCTGGAGCGAATTCCAGGATTTCGTAAACCTGCTGGTGAAGACGAACTGCATCGACAACGCGAAGAAGATCTGGTGGGATATTCGCCCGCATCCGAACTTTCCGACGCTGGAGTTCCGGATCTGCGACATGCCGATGCGTCTTGAGGAAACGCTGGCGCTAGCGGCGCTCTGCCAGGCGGTGATGGCCAAGCTCTACAAGCTCCACCGCGACAACCTTAGCTTCCGGCACTACCGCCGGTCGCTACTGATGGAAAATAAGTGGAGGGCCTCCCGCTACGGCATTGACGGCAAACTCATCGACTTCGGCAAGGAAGCCGAAGTCCCCTGCCGGGAGCTGGTGGAGGAGATTTTGGAGTTCATCGACGACGTACTGGATGAGCTCGACAGCCGCGCCGAGGTGGAATACATCCATCACATCCTGCGCAATGGCACGGGGGCCGATCGCCAACTGCGCGTGTTCCAGGAAACCGGCGACCTGAAGAAGGTTGTGGACTATATGATTGCGGAGACCGAAGCGGACGTGCTCCACCCAGCACCTAGCGCCGATTAGATACTCATGAACGAACAACTAGCGACGTTTGCGTTCGACCCGGAACTCAGCCCGGGCGCGCGCAACGCCATCGAGACCTGCCTGCGGGTGCAGCCAGAGGAAAAGACCACCATCATCACTGACCTCGCTTCGCTGGAGATCGCCGCCAGCCTCGCCCACGAACTGCGGCAGCGCGCGCCACGCTTCCAGGCCTGGGCACTGGAGGAACTCGCTTCACGGCCCTTGCGGGATATGCCAGCCGAGATCCTCGCGGACATGGAAACCAGCGACGTGAGCATTTTCGCGGTTTACGCCCAGCAGGGCGAACTGCGCAGCCGGATGCAAATGACCGATGTCGTAAACCGCCGCAAGATGCGGCACGCCCACATGGTGAATATTGAGAAGCGCATCATGCTGGAAGGGATGCGCGCCGACTTCCAGGAAGTGGATCGCATCAGCCAGCGGGTATGGGAGCTTGCCAGCAAGGCGCGCGAGATTCGCGCCACCACCGCCGCGGGCACCGCCATCCACGCCACCTTTACGCCGGACTACAAGTGGCTGAAAACCAGTGGCCTGATTAGCCCGAACAAGTGGGGAAACCTCCCCGGCGGAGAAACTTTCACCACACCCTGGAATGTGGAAGGGCGCTTCGTGATTGACGGCGTAGTGGGAGACTACCTCTGCGCCCGATACGGCGACCTGCGCGAGACTCCCCTGACGATTGAGGTGCGGGACAACCGGCTGGTCTCCGCGGAGTGCGCCAATGCCGCGCTGCGCCAGGAGTTCTGGGACTACTGCCATACCGACGAGAACAGTGATCGCGTGGGCGAGTTCGCCATCGGCACCAACATCAGCGTGCGCGACGTGATTGGCAACATCCTGCAGGACGAGAAGATCCCCGGCATCCACATCGCGTTCGGCAACCCATACGGCGCACACACGGGAGCGCCCTGGACCTCCGGCACGCACATCGACGTGGTGGGCCGTGAGTTCAATATCTGGATCGATGAGTTCCAGATCATGGAGCGAGGAGAGTTCCTGCGTGATTCCCTCGCTGCGTAGACGCTTCAACACGGGGTTTGGCGACGCCGACTACCAGCGTTTCCATACACTGCTGGAGGAGCGCACGGGCTGTCCCCCGCTGTTTCGCCACAATGAGACGCCGGTCTTCCTGCCGCTTTCACTGGCTGAACAGATGGCCCGCGCTGGGCGCGAGATGGTGGAAGGTCTGCTATTCACGCCAGGCTATCTGGAAGCCGCCCGCGCCCGCATTCCTGCCCACAACCTGGTACCTGAGGAAGCCGTCACCCCTCTCTTCGTGCAGGCTGATTTCGGACTCGTCCGCGGCGACGACGGCGAGTGGGCGCCGCGCCTCGTCGAGATCCAGGGTTTCCCTTCTCTGTATGCCTATCAGCCGGTGCTGGCCGAGTGCTACCGGGACGCATTCCCCTGGCTGGCTGAGTGGCCCGCGCTGCCGGGCGGCCAGTCGCGCGGGGACTACTTCGCATCGCTCACTCGCGCCATTTGCGGAAGGCATGACCCCTCCGAGGTGGTGCTGCTCGAAATCGATCCGGATAACCAGAAGACCCGTGCCGACTTCATCCTCACCCAACGCGAGTGTGGCGTGCCTACTGTCGACATCCGCGCGGTGCGCAAGCGTGGCCGCAAGCTCTTCTACCGTTGCGACGGACGCGATATCGAGATTCGCCGAATCTACAACCGCGTGATTGTCGACGAACTTGAGCGCCGCGGAGAATCCATTCCCTTCGCCTGGAACGATCCGCTTGATGTGGAGTGGGCGGGCCACCCCAACTGGTTCTTCCTGCTCAGCAAGTATTCCCTTCCCTGGATGAAGCACCCCGCGGTACCCGAAGCCTACTTCCTCGACGAAGCGCCTCAGGTTGAGGACCCCGCCCAGTGGGTGCTGAAGCCCCTGTACTCCTTCGCTGGACTTGGCGTGGTGGTGGGACCCACCGCGGAACAGCTTGCCGCCGTGCCCGCCGAGAATCGTTCCAACTACATCCTGCAGCGCCGCGTGAACTTCGCACCCAGCGTGGAGACGCCCCATGGCTCCACACAGGTGGAGGTGCGCATCATGTACATCTGGGAGCCGGACGGCCTGCGGATGGTGAACCTGATCCTCCGCACGGGCAGGGGCCGCATGATGGGGGTCGACCACAATAAAGGCCTTGATTGGGTGGGAGCATCCGCCGCGTTCCTGGTGGACGAAGACCTGGCACCTATCCTCGCTGTGTGATCGCTACGCCAGCCAGTGCAACCGTGCCACCCATCAGCAACGCGGAGCTTACCGTTTCCCCCAACAGAGGCACGGCCATGAAAGTGGCAATGGCCGGTTGCAGATATGCGAAAACAGCAACACGCGATGCCGGGATGTAGTTCAGCGCGTAGAAATACCCCACATAGCAGACCACCGAGGGAAACACAGCCATGTAGCCCAGGATGAGCCAGCTTGCCCAGGAGATGGACGCGAATTCGGCGCCGCCGCCCACCAGATACACAGCAGGCATCAGCAGCAGTGAGCCTCCCACATAGGCAAAGGCATTAATGGTGATGCTTGAGTGGTTGCGCATCACGCTCTTGCCGAAGACCGTGAAGGCGGCAAACGTCAGGCTGCCGCACATCGCCAGCAGGTCGCCCAGCAGCGTCGCCCCTTCGCTTTTCGAAGGCGTGAGCTGGATGAGCGCCACACCGCTCAGCGCCAGCAGCATGCCAAAAATCTTCATCGCCGTCAGCCGTTCCTGGCGCACCAGGCTGGCCATCAGCAAGACGGAAATCGGCGTGGTGCTGATGATCAGCGACCCGTGCGCCACGCTCGTCCGCTCCAGCGCCATGGTGAAGAACAACTGGTTTAGCGTCACGCCCGCAACGCCAAGCGCCGCCAGCAGCCAGAAGTCGCGCTGCATGCTGCTCTTCTGCTCGGCGGAACGCGGCGTCGCCAGGAACAACGGAGCCATTACTGCTCCGGCAAGCAGCGTGCGCAAGGCCATGATCAGCAGTGGCGGCATCTCGCGCACCACATACTTCACGGCTACGAAGTTTCCCGACCACATCAGCGTGATGGCGAACATCACCGCATAGACGCGCCAGGGAAATCGCTCCACGGGAACTGGCTGGCTGATGGCCGCGCTCATGCGCGCAGAGTCTCCCGCAGATAGCACAGCTCATTGATCCACTGCTGATCAACGGCGAAGCCGAAGCCAGGACCCTCGGGCAGTGCGATCATCCCGCGCTCGTTCACCACCACTTCCGGCGCAATGATGTCGCGCGCCCAGTAGCGCTTGCTGGCTGAGACATCTCCGGGCAGGATGAAGTTCGGAAGGGAGGCCATGGCGATATTGTGGGCGCGACCAATGCCCGCTTCCAGCATGCCGCCGCACCAAACCGGAATGTTCGCATCGCGCGCCGCGTCATGAATAGCAAGCGCGCTGGCAAAGCCGCCCACACGCCCCAGTTTGATGTTGATCACGCGGCAAGCACCCATCGCAATTGCCTGCTCCGCGTGGCGCGGCGAGCGGATGCACTCATCCAGACAAATGGCCGTTTGGAGCTGCTGCTGCAGCGTCGCGTGGTCAATGATGTCGTCATGCGAGAGCGGCTGTTCCACATACACCAGGCCGAACTCGTCCACCTGCTTCAGATGCTCGGTATCCTTCAGCGTGTAAGCCGAATTGGCATCGGCGGTCAATTGGATATCCGGGAAGCGCTTGCGCACCGCGCGCAGTACGTCGATGTCCCATCCTGGCTTGATCTTCAGCTTGATGCGCCGGTAGCCTGCCTTCAGTTCCGTATCAATCCGTTCCAGCAGATCGTCCACGGTGTCCTGGATACCGATGGACACACCGCACGGAATTTCCGGCCGCGCGCCGCCGCCGATGCGCTTCCACAGCGGTTCGTTCCGCAGCCGCGCCTCCAGATCCCAAACCGCTGTTTCCAGGCCGCCGCGCGCCATGTTGTGGCCGCGAATTCCTTTGCTTAAGCCAGCAACTTCGGCGGCGCTCGCGAGCCTCTTGCCCAGCACCCGCGGCGCCACATATTCCTTCACAATCTCCCAGGCGGAGAGGGTCCACTCTTCGTTAAAGAAGGGGTGCTCGCCAGCGGTCACCTCGCCCCAGCCGGAGATGCCATCCTGCACCACTTCCACCAGCAGGATACGACGATCCGTGGTGCGGCCGAAGCTGGTTTCAAAGAAGCGCACCAGTGGCATACGCAGCAAGTACAAGCGGATTTCGTCAATTTGGATCATTGCCATTTCGTCAACAGATAGCCAAAGTCGGTCTCGGTGCGCTCAAAGCTCACAATCGCCAAGCCATCGGCAAAAGCTTGGTGGCATCCAGCGGCCAGGCGTAACTGCGCTTCTCGGGCGACAGCCGGCTCCTCCCGGCGCAGAAGCGATATGTTCGCGGGCAACGGCAAGCGCTCCACCACCTTGGACGGGCGGTTTGCCTCGCCCGCAATCACCCGCGTTACCCGTTCGTTCTGCAACCACCACTCGGCCACGAAACGGTCAGTGGGCAAGCCGGTATGCAACACGCTGCTGGTGCGTCCATACTGGTTCTCCACGTACCGACGCACAATCACGCCAAGCCGTTCAAAGTTGAAGAAGGCGTTGCGTGGCTCCAGCGGATCAAAGGTCCACTCGATTAACTGGATGCCGCGGCTGAGCGCCTGTTCGCGCTGGCGAAATTTCAGTTTGCGGCCAAGCCCATGGTCACGATACTCGGGCAGCACACCCAGCATGTGGCTGTGCAGGTAGTGGAGCCCGCCTTGCTTGATGCCCGGCACCGCCAGCAGAAAAGCCACCATTCGGTCTCCGTCGAAGGCTCCAAGCACTTGGCCGCCAATCTTACTGGCCACCACGAAGAACCGCACGGGGATGGTTTCGATATCGGAGAAGCCCCAGATGCGTTGCTGCAATTCAACGGCTTCATCAAACTCCGCTCGCTGAGTCAAATCACGGATTTCGATCACGTTCGCTGCTTCGCCTCCTGCCACAGGGCTTCCATCTCCTCCAGCGACGTGGCATGGATCTCTCTCTGCTGCTCGCTCAGCCGGCGTTCGATGTGCGCAAACCGCGAGCGGAACTTGGCGCTCGTGCCGCGCAGCGCCTGCTCAGCATCTATCTTCAAGAACCGTGCGAGGTTCACAAGGACAAACAGCAGGTCGCCCAGTTCATCCTCCACACGGGCCGGATCACCCCCGGCACGCGCCTCGGCAAACTCGGCCATCTCTTCGCGAAACTTGTCCAGGACCTCCTCGGTGGAAGGCCAGTCAAAGCCTACCTTCGCGGCACGGCTCGTCAGCCGCTGCGCCTCGGCCAGCGCCGGGAGAGCCCTGGGGACACTATCAAGCATGGATCCTGAAGGCTCCCCGCTAGCGGATTCGGCCTTCTCCTCACGCTTGATCTGCTCCCAGTTCCGCAGCACATCGGCCGCCGTAGGCGCGTCCACTTCACCAAACACATGCGGGTGGCGGCGGATGAGTTTCTCCACGATGGCGTCCAGGCTGTCCGCCACCGTGAAACGGCCTTCGTCCTCCGCGATACGTGCCTGAAACACGGGCTGCAGCAACAGATCTCCCAGTTCCTCGCAAAGCCCCGGCCAGTCCTTGCGGTCAATGGCCTCAAGCACCTCGTAGCTTTCTTCCAGGAGATACGGCTTCAGGGTAGCCAGTGTCTGCTCGCGGTCCCACGGGCACCCGCCGGGCGCGCGCAGCTTGCGCATGATGGCCACTAAGCGGGCAAACGCCTCCCCAGCCGCCCGGTCGTCGGTCGTTAACTCGAGAGAATTGGACGCGAGGTTCCCCAAATTGTCAGGGTAGCATGGAGGATTTTCGGGCTTGCTGGCAGTAAGCACAGTAGGGGAAGCCGCATCGCATGCGCCTGGGTTCCATGTGTATTCGCGACCCAGGCGGCTCCGCACGGAAAGTCAGGGAGTTCGGCCGGGCGATCCGTCCGCCGTAACCTGTCAGCTACTTGGAGTCGTGAGGACCCGCTGGGGAACTTTCCCGCCCGGCCCTTTGCTTGCCCACACGCATCCGCTTCCAGTCATAGGCAAGGGTGCGTCCGCAATCCAGGCAAACCACATACATGTCACCGGTGGCGCCTCGCTGTTGATTTCCGGTTGCGCCCACCCAGCGGGTCATGGGAAGCGTCGTCTTGCGGTGCGAGCAGACCGAAAGCCGGTCCACCAGCCGAATCAGTAGCGAACGCAACTGGTCGCCAAAGTTGCTCAAACGCTTCATCCCATACTTCCTTTCGCCGCGCGGCAACGTACCTCCTGCCAGTGCTTCAACGCCACCCCAGGCCTGCCTTCAGGACGTCCCAGCATTGCCCGTCTTCGCAGATACCGCGGAACTTTCGCTTATCCGGGCCGTCCGCGGTGGCAACACGAAGCCGGTAGTTATTACGCAGGCCACACCCCCGGCCCGTACATTCGACCACCGTCGACAGAGCAACTCGTCGTCCGCACGGTATAGAACAACTGCCAATGGCGCTCCGCCGGAACACCTATCCACTGTCTTTCCAGTGTTTTAGCTCACCCGCCAAACCAGCGGCGAGGTGAAGGCGCAAACCTGCGCCCGCACGGCTTGCCGGTTTACGCAGCAGTTCAATGGCCATAGCCAGCGCGTATCTCGCCGGTCGGGCCGCCCGAGACCGGCGCATCGTCATTCCGGTTGCGGTGCCGATTCGTGACCGCCACTCTCTGGCGGAACTCCTTGCGAATCCTGACCCTGGCGTCTCAGTCTTGCGGATCGCGCTACGCTACGGACATGAGTGGTCAGAAAGAATGGCGCGAGGTGCTCGATGCAGAGGTGCATCGGTGGTCAACCATGACCTGCAGCCAGATAGTTTCAGAGCTTGATGAGGTGAAGGCGTATGAGGTTCATCTCAGCGGGATGCAATACCAAGTGGAAGTGGAACTTCTGGAAGATACCCGAGATTACCTGCATGTGATGGTAGCCGTCGATGATGGCAGTTTGCCGGCCTCGATGTTGCCGCTGGCTAGCACTTTTGTTCTCCGAAAGAGCGATCCGGCAAGTTAGCATTGTCGCGAATACTATGGCCTCTGGCCCAAGTGTCCGGCCTGCATCCCACTTGGCCTCTCACTGGGGCGAGCGGGCGAGAACGTGGTATCGCCTGCTCAGCAAAACAGCCGGAACCTCGAACCATGCTTCGTTCTTAGAATGGACCGGATCGATGAGTTCCTGAAGTACGAAGATGCGACGCCACCATCATTTCTTGGCGCGGGTACCGGATGCACTGCTTATGAACATCTAGTCTTCATGCTTGAACTGGCGGATTGTGTTGGCCAACAAAGTCACAGCGGCATCCACATACGAATTCTGCCGGTCAAACAGTTTCACACCTCCGAACTGCAACAATTCGCGGACGTGTATAGGCAGCACATTGAGATCCCTCGGCATGCGAAAGCTTTCCTGGAACACGGGAACAATCGGCTTTCGTCCATTGTGGGCAAGTTCGATTTCACGCTGCACCCAGGCGGATTCAAGCGTCTTCTGAGCCAGGATGCAGACAAAGATGTCACAGCGGGCAATGCATTCTTCAATTCGCTTGGGAAACTGTCCGGCGTTGTCACGCTGTTCGCTGTCAACAAAGACTGAGAAGCCGTGTTCGCGCTCCAGTTCCTTTTTGAAATACAACGCCCACGGCGAGCTGGCAGCCCGCTGATAGCTCACAAACACACGCAACGGTTCGTTCGGCTTGCGCGCACCCACGAGGATCGCCTCGGCGAACGCGTCAGCAAAGTCGCAGATAGTGGGGTACCGCAGTTTGGGATCCCTGGATAGCGCACGTTCCACGACTGCCGATACCGCGGGCGGGACCTTTGGTTTCCCGTTCTGCTCCGCAATTTCATGAGCCGGGGGTGGAGCCAGCATCAGGTTGCGCTTGCGAATCCTTGGATGCTCCTGACCTTCGTAAGGCAGGACGCCGGTAAGGGCATAATACGTCAGCACTGCCAGGGAATACTGGTCGGTGGCAGAAGTGATTTCGGCACTTTCCCACTGCTCCGGTGCAAGAAAACCCGGCGCGCCCACCGCTGTTCCGGAAGCCACGGAGCCAATGTCGACTGCAAAAGCAAAGTCTGTAAGGTACGGGTTATCATTTCGGTCGAAGATGATTGCCGACGGCCGAATTCCCCCGTGCACAATGCCCGCCGCGTGAACATGGCTGAGCGCGCTGGCTACCCTTTCGAGCCAAGTGGCAATGCGGTCCGCATTGAGCATCGGGTCGCTGGCTACGCGCTTCGCGAAACTTCCGCCATCCAAGTATTCCATGCAGATGTAAACTGAGGCGGAATTCGCTCCAGCTCCGTACTCGACCTCGCCAAAGTCGAGCACTCGATTGATGTGAGGATGATTCAGCTCGCTGGCAATCTGAGCTTCTCTTTCAAAATGTTCTTTATAACCAGAGAACCCTACCAGTCTTGCGGAGAGTATCTTCACAAGCACTTGCCGCGGCAGCGTGGCATCCTGTGCCCGATAGACTGCGGATTGAGCCCCCTCCGTGAGCTTCTCGGTAAGGCGGTATCTGTTTCCGATCGTCGTTCCGGTAAGATCAGGAATTTCCGTCAACTCGTCAAGGGCGAATGTTAGTTCAGTGTTCGACCCGAGCAGGATTCTTGCTCCAAACAACAGTGGCTGCGGCATGTTAGGCGGGAGCCGCCTGCCGTTAACAAAAGTTCCGTTGGCACTTCCGAGGTCATAGATCGTGAACCCCTCGTCTTCGAAATGAATGGTCGCATGATGCCTGGTGACAGCAGTATCGAAGGAGAGATCGACATCCGCGTCGCCAGACCTTCCAATTCTGCAGGGAAATCCATGTACGGTAAGGCGCTTCCCTATCCATCCTGTGTGTGTGCAATTGGAAACGAACAGAGCCACTGGTGGCGCAACGCTTGGATCGGACCAGGCATCGGAGTTCTTCGAGGAAGGGATGCGGAACAACTGAGTGGATTCCGCGCTTCCCCCACCTCGATGCTTGTCAGAGACCGAAATTGGGGAGGCGGGCGCGTTGCTGGGCAGGCCGCCGTGGGAGGATGGTGCCGTGCGAAACACCCTCGTAAACTCGTCCTCAATGGCGCTTTGGGTAGAAGGCGCCGATGGCTTGCCGGGAGGCGGACCATGGTGCGTTCGACTGGGGAAGCTCGCGGCATCAGGAACGTCGCCGACAACAGGATCACCACGGGCCGCCGCTTGTCCGAACACGCTCCCATCCGCACGTGGGGTCCCAGAATAAGATCGATCCAAGCTCTTTGAGCCGGCAGGTTCTCGCGACACAGGTACGGTTGCTGAACTCGGGTATCCGTTTCGAGGTCGCAACGAGTGATCCGTCTCGTCGGAGCGTCGCCCCAGTGCCTGTTGCCTCAGGCGCACGAGATACCAGACGAGTGCGAGCCCAACCGCCGCCGCAACCAACCACGTTCGCGGACCAAACAGAAGCCCGGAACTGCTGCTTTCGGTGGGTGCCAATGCAAAGTGGAACAGACTTACTGTCGCGATGGCCGCCGTCACTAGCAATACTGCCACCCACCAACTGCGTCGTAGCGCAGACCCCTGACGAGCGTATGGCGTGGAATGGTATTGGGTCGGGCGGTCGTTGTGGTTAAGGTCAATGATTCGCTCAATCTCACTGACAATCGCACCAAAATGTGGGATTCGGTCAGATGAGGACCTGGCCATGCAACTCCCAATTAGTGTTTGCAGGCCTTCAGGGATTCCGGATACACGAAGAGGTTCGTAATCGAGTTGATCGTTCACGATTGAGTACATCAGAGCGTGCATCTCAGACCCCTCAAAAGGCTTCCTGCCACTAAACAACTCGTAGAGCAATACACCGAACGAGTAAACATCTGATAGCTGAGAGCCGCTCTCGCCCAACAATTGCTCGGGCGCCATGTAGTGTGGACTTCCTATTAGATAACCGGCTCGGGTAACGCCTTGATCCTCTGA
>JAHCHD010000065.1 GCA_026129915.1 Bryobacterales bacterium | reverse complement strand
AAGGGCGTTCCGCTCTTCCACAGCGCCACGGAACTCAACTGCCAGCCCCCCAGCAAGCGGCTCCCCCAGTCTCCAAGGCCAAGGGCGGTTGGCGTGCGGTACCCGCCGCGCATCAGCCAGGCATGGGGTTGGTGGAAGTCGCTTAGCCCGCGCAGGTCGCTCTGCACGTCAAACTCCGACTGCCCACGCGATTCCAGCCCGTCCTTCCCGGAACCCGTATTCGTGTAGTTGCCCCCAAGGTCGATTGCCTTGCTGAACCAGTAGCCGCCCTCGAAGGTCACCCCTCGCCATTCCGGAACCAGGACGCTGGCGCGCAAGGCGTCGTAGTATCCCCGGGAGGCATTGGTGGGGAAGCGCAGGTCGTAGTACCGAGGGTCAGCGCGCCGTTCATTCGTGGTCGTTGTGGTTTGTGGAATGCCGTCGACAGGCTGGCTGCGGTTCAGGAACCATGCGCTCAGCAGCTTGTGCGAGCGGCTGCCCACATAGCCAAGGCGCAGGAGAGCGTTCGCGGCAAGGCTACGTTCCCAACTGAAGTTGTACTGGTGGGAGTAGGGCGTGCAAAGGTTGGGGTCAAGAAAGTAAACTTCCGCACGGGCACCAGGGTTGAACGCATCCTCACCCAGTTCGGCCAGCGGGTGCAGAAAATCCGGCGCCTGCGTACGGACCTTAATGCTGCCTGGCGGGTTGAAGCGGATCTGCCCATAGGTTGCCGGGAAGATCTCACCAAACTGCACCCCGTATGCTCCCCGCAACACACCAGCTTCCTTCGGCAGGGCGTAAGCGAACCCAAACCTCGGCGCCAGGTTGTTCCAGTCGCTGTCGTAGGGCATCTCACTGAAGCCGTTCACTTCTCGGGGAGCGGTCACCGGAGCGTAACGAACACCAAAGTCCAGCGTCAGCGACGAGTTTGCCCGGTAGACATCCCCCACGAACAACTGCCCCGTCCAGGCACGGAAGCCGCGCGTCGCGTTGCCCACCTGGATGGTGTAGTTTGAAGGCGTTCCGCGCCGCATGTTCTCAATGGCGCTCCGTCCGAAATCGGCGTTGAACACGAAGTTGCCCCGCAGGGTGTCGCTTTCGGTGCCGTTCACTTGCTGCCGAACCAGTGCTCCACCCAAATACCAGTTGTGACGGCCGCGGTTCTGGCGCACCTGCGACGCATAGTGGAAGCTGTTCACCGCGCGGTCTATGGGAATGTTCGCGCCTGGGCCCAGTTCGGTGATCACGTTGGCAGTATTGATGCGCGGTCCGAAATGGGTGGCATCCGGCGTCAGCAAGCTGCCGGCACGGTCGAAGCGGATGCTGCTTTCCACGATGGTATTGGCACTCACCGCGCGCAGCCAGGTGAGGCGGGCATCGTGCGACTTGGTGGTGGTGTTCGGATTCTGGCCGCTCACAAACTGGAAGGCTTGCACATTCTGGAGCAGCAGACGGTATCGCGCAATCAGCGTATCCCTCTCCCCGATGGTCTGTTCAAACAACCCGCTGAGGTTATCGTTGTTGATGTTCTGGGGAGCATTGGCATTCAGCATCCGGGGGTTGATATCCTGCCGGTTTGGCTCCACCGCGGGATACTTCGAGAACATCTCCGCCACTCTGCGCCCCACCCCAACGTCGCTCGTAAGCGGGATGCGTTCCTCCGGCAAGGGGATCAGCACATTCCCGTTCACCTGGCCCCGCAACTTCTGCTGGCTTCCGTCAATCGTCAGGAAGGCTTTCTTCCAGGCGGGAAGCACCACGTTGAACCCGTAACTGTTGTCGCGCGCTGGCTGCACGTCGCCCACCTGAAAGAAGGCGCGGGCGCGCAGCGCGCTATTGTCGTGCGCGTAGTACACGTTGCCCCGCACCGGGCGCGGGTTGCTGGGCCGCGTATGAATCTGACCTTTGGGCGAGCCTCCAAACTCAGCGCCAAAGAAGTCCTGGCTGGCCGGGAAACGCGTCACGATGGTTGCCGTCACGCCCAGCCGCTGGTTCATCTCTTTCAGCACATTGTTGTCGATCAAGTCGATCTGGACGTTCTCGTTCCGCCGCGATTCTCCCTTTGCGCTGTTTACCTGCCCCAGAAGATTGAGGCTGGTGCGCTGGCCACTGGCCGCGGCGGGTTCGGCGGAGGGCTTCGCAGGCTCCGGTGTAGCGTCGTCAGGCTGCGCGGCCTCGGCGGCAGTGCCGTTGTCGCTGGCGGCGGGCTCCACGCGGCCATTCGCCTGGAACTCCTGCCCTGCGGCCGGCGACGGAGTGATTGTCTGCGCTGGCAGGTTGGCGACCGCACTGGTGAGCAACATCGCAGCGAGCAGGCATGCGTGCGACGTCAACAGCTTGAGGGTGCGCCATGCGTGGGCGCTCAAAGAACAGGAGGTCATCCACTACTCACGAAAAGGGGGCTGGGTTCAGTGTATCGCATGCGGCCGAACTCGCAGGCCGATGTCCGACACCGATGTCCGATTCGGTTAATCGCCGCCTTCCGCCGGCCCCCCGGCGCGGTAAACCAATTTGCCGCCTACAAAGGTCATGCGCACCGTCGTGCCCAGAATCTCCGCGGGCTCCACCTCCATGATGTCTCTTGAGAGCACCAGAAAATCTGCCAGCTTGCCGGGCTGAAGGGAGCCCTTTTGCTTCTCCTCGAAGGCCGCGTAGGCGCCATCGAGCGTCCAGCTCTTCAGCGCCTCCTCGCGTGTGAGTTTCTGGCTGGGATACCAACCTTCCTTGGGCCAGCCTTTGCCGTCCTGCCGGGTGATGGCCGCATGAAACCCCAGCATCGGGTTGGGGTGCTCCACCGGGAAATCGGAGCCGTTGGCGATGCGCACGCCGGTATCCAGAAAGGTGCGCCACGCATAGCTGCCAATCGCGCGCTGCGGGCCAATGCGATCCTCCGCCCAGCGCATATCACTGGTGGCGTGGGTGGCCTGGACGGAAGCAATCACAGAGAACTGCTTGAACAGAGGGAAGTCGTCGGGATGCACAATCTGGGCATGCTCGATGCGGAATCTCTGGTCGTTCGCTCCGCCGAGCGCTTCTCCATACGCCTGCAGCGCCAGCCTGTTGGCGAGATCGCCAATGGCATGCGTGGCCACCTGGAAGCCCTTTTCGGTAGCCTGCCTGGCCACCCGCAGCACATCGTCTTTCTGCAGAATCACCAGGCCTTGGTTGCCGCTATCGTCCGCGTAGGCTTCGATGAGCGCCGCACCGCGCGAACCCATGGCTCCATCAGCCACCAGCTTGATGGAGCGCACCGTGATCCGCTCCCCCAGCTCAGGCCCCTTGGCCAGGTACTCGCGCCACAGATCGCCCTCCCCGCCAATCATCAGGTACGAGCGAATGGGCAGTTCACCGCGTGCCTCCAGCGCCTTGTAAGCCTCGATGGTGGAGCGACCCACCCCGGCATCGTGGACGCTGGTAAGGCCCAGCCGCGCGCACTCCTCGGCGGCGATCTTCAAGCGGCGTTCAAGCTGCGCCTGCGTGGCATCAGGAATATGGCGCGACACCAGCCCCATCGCGCGGTCAATCAGGATGCCGGTGATCGTCCCCTCAGGATTGCGGATGATTCGGCCGCCTTGCGGATGTGGGGACTTCTCGTCGACACCCGCCATTTCCAGCGCCTTGCCGTTCACCCAGGCGGCGTGACCATCCACTCGGGTGAGATAGACCGGGTTGTTCGGCGCAGCCTCGCTGAGGTAGTTGCGGTCCGGAAACTCCTTGCCGGGCCAGCGTGTCTGGTCCCAGCCGCGACCGCGAATCCACTCTCCGGGTTGGGCTTCCGCTGCTGCTTCGCGCACCTGGCGCGCAACTTCGTCAATGCTAGAAGCCTCACGCAGGTCAAGAATCTCAAGTGCCTGCCCAAGCCCGGCCAGATGGACGTGAGAGTCAATCAGGCCAGGGATCACCGCCGCGCCGGCTGCGTCAATCACCTGTGTCGCGGGACCAATCTGCGCCTGCAGATTGTCGCCTACAGCGAGGATCCGCCCGTCCTTCACCGCGATCGCGGAGGCCGTCGGCTGCGCCGGATTCACGGTATACACCCGTGCGCCCGTCACCACCAAATCCGCCGTCTGTCCCGCGGAAATGGCCACTATGCAGAGCAACCCGGCGAGCAAGCGAAGCAACATAGCGCCTATTATCGGGGACCGCGTGAGGCAACCGCAAACACCGGCCGCTGCCGGCGCACAGTTGGTCTGGACGGCAGAGCGATTCATGAACGCCGCATGGCGGCCGGCAACCATGCTCCGCACCTGTGGCACACTGATAGCTTCGGTATGAGCACGGAAGCCCCCCAGAAGCAGTTTGTCCGCGTCCAGTTGGACACTGAGCGCAAGATCCGCACCCGCAATAAGGGTTACTACCGTGTGAACCACTGGCCGATCTGGATCTTCGTGTTCTTCCTGATTCCGGGTCCTCTTACGTTTGAGCTATTTGCCAACGGCTTCGGCAGTTCCGTGAAGTGGTGGCTGCTGGTGGTGATGATCGGCACAGGCATTGCCGGATTGCGCGGCAAGTTGCCGGGTTGCGAACCCGCACCGTACATCATCCGCTTCACCGAGGACCGGCCAAACCCCCTCTATCGCCGCATCTGTTACACCTTCGCCTGGAGCGCCGCCATTTCCTACGGGGTACTCAATCTGGCGGGGCTGATTACCGCGGTCATCACGGGCACCTGGATGCTGAAGCAGATTTACCAGTACGCCTACTTCCCTCTGGTGATCCCCATTTGGATTCTGGGCGCCATGGGTAAGCTGCCGCGCGTGAAACCGTCCACCTCCGGCGAGGGACACGAGAGGCGCTACTTTTATGGGAGCGTGTGGGCCATGTGCATCACGCAGCCGGTGGTATGGTTTCTGTATCTCACCCTTCCGCTGAACCGAACCACTGACATCCTGAAACTGGTTGTGTTTGTAGGCCTCGTCTGCCTGGTTGGCTATCTCAGCGTCCGTGGCCACCTTCCCCGCACCCGACAGATTGTGCCCGGGGAACTGGCGGCACTGGATTAGCGGGCCCGGCGGAATGGCAGCAAAGTGCAGGCACGCACCAAAAAGACTTGCGGCGAACGGCACAGAGGCGTACACTGCAAGCAAATTCATACGGTCTTGTCTTTTCCCGTCAGTGCGTTTGCGATGGGCGGAGAGCAGATTTTTGGAAGACCTTTTGCTTAAGTACTTGGAGTCATCGACATGAAACGAACAACGGCATTGCTATCCCTTCTGGCACTGATGCTTGCGGGTTGCGGCAACGAACTACGGCACTCATCCACCGAGAAGTATTACCTGGTTGCCACCAACACGAAGATTGCCTACTGGCAGGAAGCCGCCTCTGGATTGGGCCGTGCGGGGCGCGAGTTGCGCGTTCAGGCCGAAATGGTGGGCCCGGACACATACGATGCCAATGCCCAGCGCGATGAGTTCCGGCGCATCGTAGCCACCAAGCCGGCAGGAATCCTGGTGTCGGCTGGAAACGCCCAGGTGATGAAGCCGGAGATTGATTCCGCGGTGGCGGCGGGCATCCCGGTGGTGACACTTGACGCCGACGTGCCCGACAGCCAGCGGCTTTTCTTTGTCGGCACCAACAACTTTCAGGCAGGCCAGATGGGCGGACGCCTTCTTGGCAAGCTGCTCAACGGCAAGGGCAATGTCGTGTTCTACACCATTGAGGGCCAGGAGAATCTGGCGGAGCGCTTGAGTGGCTACCGCGCCGCGCTCGAAGCCTTCCCCGGCATCCGGGTCGCGCAAGAAGTGGACATGAAGGGCGATGCGGTTGTCGCGTTTGAAAAGACCAAGGAGTTGCTCGCCGGCAGCACCAATATCGATGCATTCGTGGCGCTCGAAGCACTGGCCGGGGCCGAGATTGCCGAAGTGCTCGACCGCGGCAAGGTGGACGGCAAAGTCGTCATCGCCATGGACACCGCAGCCAGCACGATCGAGTGGATCGAGAAGGGCAAGATTGCCGCCACCATCATGCAGAAGCCCTACACCATGGGCTACTACGGCCTGAAGGCACTGGGCGAGATTGTTCTCCAGCACTCGGGGCAACTGAGCGGCAGCCATGCAACTGACCCCAAGTCGCCCTTCCCGGTGTTCATCGACACCGGCACAGTTCTTGTAGACAAGGCGAACTTGTCTGTCGTGAAGCAATAGCCCCGGCACCGGCTCTTGTCATCATCCGCCAGTAGAAACGCCCCGGCACACAGCCCGCTGCGTACCGGGGCTTTTCGCGTCCGCAGTCCTTCTGCGGTACTCTGGCTGCATGCATTCCTCCCGTTTTGAGGACGCGGTCTCCTTTGCCGCCCATCTGCATCGCGCGCAGTTCCGCAAGGGGACCCAGATTCCCTATCTATCGCACCTGTTCGCTGTATCCTCGCTGGTGATGGAGCACGGCGGCGGCGAGGACGAGATCATTGCCGCGCTTCTCCACGATGCCATTGAAGACCAAGGGGACCCCTATCCTGGCGGACGTCCGGCGCTGCGTGCGGAAATCGAAGCGCGATTCGGCAGGCAGGTGCTGGAGATTGTGAACGGCTGCACCGACGACGACGGCTTCGTGAAAGCCGACGGTCCCGAAGGGTGGCGTCAGCGCAAGCAGCATTACCTCGAACACCTGCAGCATGCCTCGGACGCAGTGCGCCTGGTCTCCTGCGCCGACAAGCTGCACAACGCCCGAAGCATCCTCGCGGACTTCCGTCGTAACGGCAATGCCGTCTGGCAGCGCTTCCGCAGTTCTGACCCCGAAGACCACGTCTGGGTGCTCACCGAGCTGGCAAGTCGATTCGAGGGCAACCCCCGCGATCTGGCCTCCGAACTCGCCTGGACGGTAGAGCAAATCATCGCACTGCACCGGAAGAACGGTGAGGGATCCGGCATACCGGACCACCCATAGTGCTATGCCCCAAGGTGCGGAAGCTTTGGAAACGACTTCAGTGGAAACCTGATTTCAACCACGTGCATCCCCCAATAGGTCGTCAGTATACACTGTAAGCCTAAAGGAGTTTTTTCATGCACCTCGATTCTCTGAGCCGCCGTGCTTTTTCCGCGATGCTCTATGCACTTGCCTGGGTGAAGCCCCTCCCGGCAGCTGAGTATTTCCGAAAGGCAGTCTGGTTTGAAAAGCAGCAGGGCAGCGACAAACCGATCGAGCGCGAAGGCAGTCTGATGCTCGACCGCAACGACAAGTTGCTGGCCTTCTCGTCGCAGGACGTGAAGCGGATGGAAGTGCCGCTGGACGCGATTAGCAACCTAGTGTACGAGCGTGCCAAGCGCCCCCGCTACGCCGCGGGCCTGCTTTTCGCCTGGCCGCTGTTGTTCACGAAGACAAAGAAGCACTTCCTCACCGTGCAATACAAGGACGCAAGCGGTGAAGGACAATACGCGCTTTTCCAACTCCACAAGGAGAACTTCCGCGAGGTGCTGGCGGCAATCGAAGCGGCCACGGATTCCAAAGTAGAGCGTCTGGAGGAGAACTAACTGACCTCCCGCGGGGCGGCGCTGTCCGCCTCGTGATTCTTTCGCGCGCCGCCCCCTTCGCTCCCGGGCGGGCCCACCCCAAAGAACTTGGATTGCCAACTCTCCCGTGTCGTCCATCCTGGCTTTGCATGACGCCTGCCAGGTCTGCAGAATTTGTAACAAAGCTGATAATTAACAAATTGCCCCATTGCACCCCGGTCCCCACGTTCGAGCCAGCTAAGTTAACGAAGCCCTAAGGCTCTGGTGTTTGCCAAAGTCTGTGCCTTCCAGCGCAAAATTAGCTGTATTAAAACCATCCCATTTGGGGTATGTTTGACAAGGGGTGCGTCATGAAATCGGTGCATGCTTTCTGGGTCGCGTTGGCGTTGTCGATTGTGGCACCTTCGCAGCAATATCCACCGGGCACTGACACCTATGAATATGGAGGGCAGAACCTAAGCCCTAAGGAGCGCGAAGGCCGGAACACCTGGTACTTCTGGACCGGTGGCGGCGAGAAGTTCTGGCGGCAAACGGCGCGTATTACCCACGGCGTGACGGATCTGCTGCAGTATGTGGACTCGCGCCGGCGGCCCATGCGTTTCAAGCTGATGGGGGTCTTGAACGATCCGGATTGTACGGCGGCGACTGAACCTGATGAATTCGGCCTCTGGATGGATAACTGTAAGCCAGTCGTAATTCCAGGAATACCGAGTGAGTCGTCAGGTATCGTAGGTCTGCGTAAGTTCAGAAACCCGCTGTTCGACCGATTTACTTGGGATGCCGACAAATATGTGAAGGATCCGGCAAGCGTTGAACCTCCCTATTTGATTGGAATGACCTGCGGTTTCTGCCATATCGGTTTTGATCCGCTGAATCCTCCCAGTGACCCGGAAAACCCGCGCTGGTCGAATCTTGCGCCAGCAATAGGTAATCAGTATTTCGATGAAGGCTCTCTATTTGGACTGAAACTGACGTCGAAAGACTTTCGCTGGCAGGTAGCCAACGCCCAGCCAGCAGGCACGTCCGATACCTCCCGTTTTGCAACGGATAACATCTTCAATCCGAACGCCATTAACTCCGTGGTGCACCTGGCGCATCGCCCAAGCCATCCCGAGAAACTCGCCGACGGCACCATCCGCGAAGTCCACCATATCCTCAAAGAAGGGGCGGATTCCATAGGGACCGCGGGGGCTTCACTACGGGTCTACGTAAACATCGGCATGTGCTCAGACTACTGGACCACGCTCCATGACCCGATCTACGGCACCAAGCGCCCCCAAAGCCCATTCCGGATTGAACTGGCGCGGAAGGATTGTGAGGACTGGCGCGACACCGAAGCGCGGATGCCGGCGGCCGAGGCATTCCTGCTGACAGTGAAACCCGCGCTTCTGAAGGACGCGCCGGGCGGAAGCCAGTACCTTACTGGCGACGCCGAAGTATTGCGTCGAGGCGCGCTGGCCTTCGCGGACCGTTGCGCCACGTGCCACTCCAGCAGCCTCCCCCGGAGATCACGGAGGCGGCGGCACAGCGGGCCTGGTTCCGGGAAGCCGTTCTAAAGACAGACTTTCTCGAAGACAACTTCCTCTCCGACGATAAGCGCTATCCAGTAAGTGAGATTGGCACCAACATGGCGCGGGCGCTGGCCACGAACGCCACCCAGGGTCATGTATGGGAAGAGTTTTCCTCGCAGACCTACAAGGAATTGCCCCCGGCGGGTATGGTCCGCGGGTTGCATAATCCGGTACGCGCCAATAAGCCCATCAACTTTCAGCCTCCCGGCGGCGGCGTGGGCTATTACCGGGTGCCAACCCTGGCAGGCATCTGGGCCACTGCACCCTTCTTCCATAACAACGGCTTGGGCCTCTACAACTCAGACCCAAGCGTCGCCGGACGCATGGCAGCCTTCAACGACGCAATCGAGAAGCTGCTGTGGCCAGAAAAGCGGCTTGGAGTTCAATCCGTGATGCGCACCACCGAGGACACGGAGCTGCCCCTTGAGAGCGGATACCGGCTGAAGATTCGCAAGGACACTCCGGTGAAGCTGATCGCCAGCATCAACGCACCGCAGTTACAGCTCCTGCGCAACGACAATTTCTTCTCGCGCTTTATTGGGTGGTTGATCGGGCGAGGGCGTTTGTACGACACACTTCTGCGGCGGAACCTCGCGCCCGACTTCGTAGAGGACCGCGGCCACACTTACGCCGACGGGCTGACAGACGACGAGAAGCGCGCGCTGATCGAGTACATCAAGACCTTCTAGACAGGGGGCTCCCGCATGTCCGACATCATTCTGGAACCATTGCAGTTCCGCACCCTTACGGTGAAGAACCGGATCATCCGGTCTAACATGTCCGGGCGCTTCGACAACTACGACGGGGCAGGCGGACAGGCCCGGATCAACTGGGAAACGCGCTTCGCCCGGGGCGGCGTGGGGGCGATCATTTCGTCGTTTGTTCCGGTGCACGGTCAGGGACGCATTCTGCCGAACTACGCAATGCTCGACGCAGATGACAAGATCCCGTTTTGGCGTGAGGTGGGAAAGCGCGTTCGGGAGTTTGACTGCCGGTTTCTGGTGCAACTCAGCCACGGGGGCCGCCAGAGAGACATCGCGGGGGTGGAGTTTCCGGATAGCATCAGCGCCACGTCGAAGCCCGATCCGCTGCACGGTTTCCAGGCACGCGCGATGACTGAACTGGAGATCAGCCAGGTGGTGCAGCAGTTTGGCCAGGCGGCTCAGCGTGCGCAGGAGGCAGGTCTCGACGGGATTGAGCTTCATGGCGCCAATGGATACCTCATCACCCAGTTTCTGAGTTCGGCTATCAACGACCGCACCGACGGCTATGGCGGCACGCTGGAGAACCGCGCCCGTTTTCTGCTGGAGATCGTGCGCAGCATCCGGAAGCGCTGTGGCCGGGATTTCCACCTGCAGATGAAGATCAGCGCTACCGAGAACAACAATGCCATGGTGATGGGCGAGCCCCGGGGCAACACCATTGCCGACTCCGTGAAGGTGTGCGAGTGGCTGGAGGCGGAGGGTGTCGACGCCATCCACGTGTCGAACGGCAGCTTCTTTCCTCACCCCAGGAATCCAGCTGGGGAACTGCCGGTTGACGATTTCCTGCGGGTGTACGACTCCATGCTTTCGAGTGGCACCAAGACTCTGCGGAATTTCCTGATTCTGCGGAACGACCTTACCGGGCGCCTGTTCAAGAGACAGTGGGAGAAAGAGCGCGGAAACGTGATAGAAGGGCTAAACCTACCGGATGCGGCGGCAATCCGCAAGGCGCTTTCCATTCCCGTCATCTGCACCGGAGGCTTTCAGACCGCTTCTGTGATTCGCGAGGCGATCCGCACAGGCCAATGCGACGCCGTCAGCATCGCCCGCCCGCTGATCGCCAACCCGGACCTCGTGAAGATGTTCGAGCGCGGACTGGACAAGCCTCCAGTACCCTGCACCTACTGCAACAAGTGCCTGATGAATGTAGTGGAGAACCCTCTGGGCTGCTACGACGAGACGCGATTCACCACGCGCGAAGCGATGGTAAGGGACATCATGTCGGTCTTCGACCCCCCGCAGTTCCAATAGGCAACTCCCTCAGGCTGCCAACCTCGCACGGGCGGCGCATCGCAAGCGAGCCAGGGGTAGCAACTCCGTGCGGCTCGTGGCGATAACTGAGGGGAAGCAGCCACTTGGAGTGATCGCCCGCATGGCGCAGCAACCCTCGCATTCCGCCACACCCCGCC
The DNA here is from genome assembly GCA_026129915.1 of Bryobacterales bacterium. Lineage (GTDB taxonomy): Bacteria > Acidobacteriota > Terriglobia > Bryobacterales > Bryobacteraceae > JACTMJ01. Next base: position 13,954 of record JAHCHD010000065.1, on the reverse strand, counting down.
CCGTCCTCCCTCGCGGGCAGCGATTCGCCAGCCGTTTTGACATTCTCGATACGAGCGGTTTCGGTGGCGAGAGTACGGTGTACAAAGTGCGTGACCAGGAGAGCGGCGCCGTTCTGGCTCTGAAGGTGTATGACGACCAATACAGCATGGATCCGAAGCGTCGCCAGGCATTCATGCGGGAAGTGGAACTAGGCGGACGTATCCAACACCCGAACGTGGTGAAGATCATTGCAGCGGGCGAATCCGGGGGACATTCGTTCCTGATTATGGAGTTCCTGAGTGGCCGCACGCTGGCGGAAACCCTGGAGATCTCCGAGCGCCTATCTGTGGAAGAGTTTCTGCCTGTGTTCTGTCAGATGGCGTCCGCTCTGAGTTGCTTGCATCAATGCGGGGTGGTTCATCGGGATATCAAGCCAGGGAATCTCATGTTCGGCGCCGATGGCGTATTAAAGCTGATGGACTTCGGGATTGCCCGCAATAGCGGAGATTCCGTTACGGTAGGCGTAGCGCGCGGCTCCATGGACTATGCTGCCCCGGAGCAACTTCTAGGACAGGAACCAAGCACTGCCTCTGACCTCTTCGCGTTGGGAGCGGTAAGTTACGAGGTACTCACCGGCACCAAGCCGTTTGCCGGCAGGAGCTACGTACAACGTACCAGCCAATCGCCGGAACCCATTGGCCCGTTGGTTCCACGGCTGCCTTCGGATGTGGCGCGTGCCATTGACCAATGTCTGGATCCCGACTATCGACGCAGGCCGCATTCGGCAATTGAACTCCTTGCGTTGCCGAGCCTCACGGAAGCGGCGAGCCGTAATGGCTACCGCAACGTTCCGGCGGCTGGCGTTGTGCAGCCCCCGGTCGCAATGCCCGCGCGCGCGCTTCCAGCCGGGCATTCAACCCAACCCTCTTTGACGCATGATGGGCGAGACCAGCCGGTTTCTGAGGCTGCCCCGCAGAAGCCGAAGCCGCAAAAGGATCCGCCGCCGCCTCCGCCCGCGCGGACCTTGGGGCTGCTGCTGGGTGATGAGCCTCGCCCTCCCATCGAAGCTCTCTCTGTGATGGCAAGCCTGCTGAGCTTGGTGCGCAGAATTACAGAAGCGGGTGACGCTCACGATCCGATTACTCCGGAAACGGTAAGGCTGCGTTCCGATGGAGAGCCCGAGATCTCCCGTCGCCCGGACCCTGGTGACCGCGACACGTGGGTGATTTCGACGCCCCGCTACAGTGCACCCGAACTGCTCCGCGGAGAGACGCACCTTGGCGCAAAGGGGCGCAGGGCCGCAGTACTTTATTCCGCGGGACTAGTGTTCTACGAGATCCTTCTGGGCAAGAAGCTCTTCAACCGCGCTTTCCGCGATGTACTTCGGAAGAACAGCGAACTTGCATGGATGGAATGGCAAGTAAACCAGGAGGCATTGGCTCCCCGATTGCAGGAGCTCCTGCCCGCCCTCTCTGCTGACATTTCCACCCTCTTTGAGCGGCTGCTTGACAAGGACCCGGCGAAGCGGCTAGCGGACTACCGGGAGGCGGAAACGGCAGTTCATCGTTGCATCAGAAGATCGGCGCCCACGGAAGAGATTGAGCTCCGCCCTGTTCTATCCACGCCTGCCAGTGAGCCTGCCGAGTCCATCGAGTCTTCACCGACGACTGTCACGAAGCGAGGCGCTCTGTACTTGGTGGCCATCGCACTGATAGCGGCCCTGCTGCTTGCTGCCGCGGGGGTGGCGTGGTGGTTCGGGGTACTTGCCAAGGCATAGCTGACGCCACCCCGCACTGAGTTCCGTCAGCCCCGCCATCGCCGTGGCAGGAACGAATAGTACTTTGGCATCCTGCCTGAAAATCCCACATTTTGCTGAGGGAGTTCCAGCGTGCTTTCCGCCGTAATAGGTGACTCAAGGCACTGGGGGCACTGGGATGTACCATCAGCAGGCAGTTCAGATCGAGGACCTTATCGTGACTCACCGCAGCTACGCCCACGCGCTGGCGGCGGAACTGCTGCGGGGGCTCCCGCCGCGGGTGGCGCGAGAGGATTTGGAGGCTGCCGCGGAGCTAGGTCTTGTAGAGGCTGCCCAGGCCTTTGACAGCTCCCTTGGGGTGCTGTTCAAGACATTTGCTTACTACCGCATTCGAGGCGCCATCTATGATGCCCTTCGCAAGATGACGTGGTTCTCGAAGTCTGTGTATGACAAGTACAAGTTCGAGATCGCCGCGAATGAGTACTTGAGGACTATGTCTCCAGCACCCCTTGCGATGACACTACCCCGCCAGTACGCCGGGCGGCCCAGATAACGGACACGATCGCCAGTTGCTACCTGCTCTCGCTTGAGAGCGAGAGCATCGACTGCACCGATCTGAAAGCCAAGTCCTCTGAGAGCCAGGTGATTGAGGAGCAAACCCGAACCAGACTGCATGAGGCATTGACGCGACTTCCAGAGAAGAACCAGACCGTGCTCCGCGGCTACTACTTTGAAGAACTTAGCCTCGAACAGATTGGTGAACGGCTTGGACTTTCAAAGTCCTGGGTATGCAGGGTACACGCGAAGAGCCTCGAACTACTTCGGGAGGAACTTGAACTGATGGGAATTGGCGACCCCGCTTCAGAACGCGCAACAGTTTCCCTGGCTCTCCGATAACCGGGTAGTAGCTGAGAAATGCGGGAGAACGAACGATGGCCGACGGTGTAGTTGGGAAGGTTGGTTCCGCGGCGATTCAAGGCACGCTTGCCGAAGGGAATGTTGCCCTTGAGAAGCAGGGGCCTTCGAAGTTTGACGCAGTGCAAGCTGAAACCGCGGCATCGAAGGCGGAGGCAACAGAGCTTCCGCCCATGCTGGAAGAGGTGCCCGCTTCGAATCGGCAGGAGATTGTGAGCGAGGTTAGGCAGCGAATGGAGAGCAACCCAGCAGCCGCGCCGAAGGAAGTGTATGGTCTGGAGATGGCACGGGAGTCCGCACGTTTGGAAGGAATTCGAAAGCGGGTGGCTGGGCTACCGAAGTCTGACTTCAGCACAACCGTAACGGCGCGGCTCGACAAGATCGACAGCCAGTTTCGGAATGCGGGCAACATGCTCGAGAAGATCACTTCAATGAACGATCCGCGGAGTCTCTTGCAGCTTCAGATGCAGCTTTATCAGGTGAGCCAGAACGTCGAGATCGTTTCTAAGGCAGTGGAGCAGGTGAATAGTGGTGTCAAACAGGTTCTCCAAACTCAAGTGTAGGCTGCGGGTTGCAGGCAGCATTCTGGCGGCGGTGTGGATGCTGGCGCTAACGGGCTGTCTGAGGCACGACCTCAGCACGGGTCTCACCGAGCGCGAGGCCCAGGAGATGATCGTGATCCTCAAGGAGAACGGGCTGGACGCCTCGCGCGTGCTGGTAAAGCGTGAACGCGAGGAACCATCCTGGACGGTGATGGTGAAAGGCGGAGACCAGAATCTGGTACTTGCCTGGCGGGTGCTGCAGGAGAACGGATTGCCCCGGCAACGGGTCCGCGGGCTGAACGAGGTATTCAGCAAGGAAGGAATGATCCCAACCGCTACAGAGGAACGCGCGAAGTACCTTGTGGGACTCTCCGGCGAGGTGAGCGAGACGTTGCGGGCCATCACGGGCGTAGTGGATGCGCGCGTGAATCTGGTGATTCCTGAGAACAGCCCGCTTCTTGAGAAGGCGAACTGGAAGCAGGCGACCGCAAGCGTTCTGTTGAAGTACCGCACGGAGAAACCACCGCTGCATGAAGATAGCATCAAGAGCCTGGTGGCGCGCGCGGTGGAAGGGCTGGATAACGAGAACATCACCGTGGTGATGCAACGGGTAACTCCTACTGTACAGCCCGAGCGGGATGCCCAATGGTATGCCGCAAGCCAGGAGGTTACCGTGGCAGCGCTTGCCTTGCTAGGCCTGATGACTATCTTTGCCCTGCTACTGTTGGGCCGGGTGAAGCAACTGCAGTTGGTACTGAAGCAGCAGGGCGTTGCGCGCCGCAGTTGAGGCAGGACATAAACATGTCTGAACACTGTGCTCCAGAAGGAAAACGCCCGGCAGGAGACGACGAGCCAAGCACTCGCGAGCAGGCGCGGCAGATTCTCGGCACAGGGTTACCACGGGAGCAGATCCGGCGGGAACTGTGGCAGGCACGCGAAGCAGAACTGAAGAAGTTGTTGCACGAGGCGGCCGTGCTTGATGCATCTCCCTTCTGGAGGGAGATCGCGCTGCGTCGGTTCATTCGCGAGAGAGGAGCGAACGATGGAAGGCAAGATCCTTAAGGGCGCTGTCTCCGTGGGGGCCATCGTCCGCCAGCCTGTCCTGCAGGCCGCAGACGAAGCCCGAGAGATTCTGGCCAAGGCGAAGGCTGAAAGTGAGCAGATCCGGCGAGAAGCGCGCGAGGAGGGTTTCCGAGAGGGTTTTGGGCTGTGGGAGAACGCGGTGAAGGAAGCGCAGCAAGCAGCGCTTCGATACGCGCGCCAGCATCAGGAGGATTTCCTGAAGCTTTCCGTGCGGATTGCGGAAAAGATTCTGGGTGACACACTGCGCGAGGATCCTGAGCGCATCGTCAGCGTGGTGCTGGAAGCGCTGCGCAACGTCTCTCGCGAACGACGCCTCACCATCGAAGCGGCGCGCGGTGAAGCGTCAATCCTTGAGCGGCATCGCGCAACATTGGAGGCTCGCGTTGGTCCGGAATGCACGCTGCGCATTCTGGAATCCAATGAAGTGCGAAGCGGCGGGTGCCTGCTGCGCAGTGAACTGGGCACCATTGACGCACGCGTGGAAACCCAGCTCGCATTGCTCGAAAAAGCGCTGCTTGAGGACGCGGCATTGACGCCAACATCTGACCCCATCATGCCGGCTGGCACTTCAGGCGCGGGGCATGAGGCAACGCAATGACTCCTGCCGCGCAAACGGACTTCGCACGGTTGTTCGCGACCATTGAGCGCGCCAATCCTGTGGAGGTGAGCGGGCGGGTGAAGGGCGTCACCGGACTGGTGGTGCGTGCATCGCTGCCGGAAGCGTTTGTGGGGGAAGTGTGTCTGCTGTACACCGGCAGGTCGCGCGTTCCCCTTCGCGCGGAGGTGGTGGGCTTCGAGGACGGGGATGTTCTGCTGATGCCCCTCGGCGAACTCACCAACATAGGGCCCTCCAGTGAAGTGGTGCCAACCGGACGCTGCTTGACGGTAAGAGCGGGACCAGAGTTGCTGGGGCGCGTGCTGAATGGCTTGGGAGAGCCGATTGACTCAGGAGTTCACGGTGCTCTGCAGGCAACGCACGACGCGCCCGTAACCGCCTCGCCACCTGACCCGCTGAAGCGCAAGCGGGTCCAAGCTCCGCTGGAGACAGGCGTTCGCGCAATCGATTCAATCCTCACTTGCGGCGAGGGCCAGCGCATAGGACTTTTTGCGGCAGCCGGCGTGGGGAAATCCACACTTCTGGGGATGATTGCAAGGAATACGGTTGCTGATGTGAACGTGATCACGCTGGTGGGAGAACGCGGCCGGGAAGTCCGCGACTTCCTGGAGCATGATCTCGGGCCTGAGGGGCTGGCGCGGTCAGTGGTGGTTTGTGCCACTAGCGATCAGCCCGCCCTGGTGAGGCTAAAGGCGGCCTATGTAGGAACGGCCATGGCCGAGTATTTTCGCGAGCAGGGCAAGCGCGTGATGCTGCTAATGGATTCCGTCACCCGGTTCGCTCGCGCACAGCGTGAGATTGGCTTGGCGTGCGGAGAGCCGCCAGCGCGCGCTGGCTATACGCCGTCTGTGTTCTCTGAACTGCCGCGCCTGCTGGAGCGAGCTGGGAACTCCGACAAGGGATCTATCACTGCGTTCTATACCGTGCTTGTTGCAGGGGACGACATGAACGAGCCGGTCGCTGATGAAGTGCGGTCGATCCTCGACGGGCACATCATTCTTTCGCGCGATCTGGCAGCGCAAGGGCACTACCCTGCCATCGACGTGCTGCAGAGTGCGAGCCGGGTGATGAATGCCGTTACCAGCGAGGCGCATCGTACCGCGGCGGTGCGTTTGCGCCGCCTGCTGGCAACCTACGAGAAGCAACGCGATCTGATCCTGCTGGGTGCTTACGAGCGAGGGAGCGATCCTCGCGTTGACGAAGCGATTGATGCGAACGAAACCATCGTTTCCTTCCTGAGGCAAGGCCAGTATGAACAGGCACCGATGGCCACCACCATCGAACGTCTGGTTGCGATGCAGGGGCAGGCAGGCGCTCCCCTTTCAGTGCGCTGAGACTTCAGATTTATGGCTGCGTTTCGCTACCGTCTCGAAGTGCTTCTGGAACAGAAGCTGAAGTCACTGGAGGACGCACAAGTTGCGATGGCGGAGCGCCTCTCGAAACTGCGGCAGGAGGAGTTGCGGTTGCAGCAGCTTGCGAGGGAAGCCGATCTGGCGAGGCAGAAGCACGAGGTTGCACGTGCTGCACGGTACCAAGCGGATGGCGCCTTGACCGCGGAGCAATTGCAACGACGATGTGAGGAATCAAGGTGGCTTCAGAAGGAAGCGGGATGGGCACGAGATGCTGTTCTGGAGCAGCGCATGGCAATTGAGGACGCCCAGGATGAAGTGGAGCGGTCTCGCCAGGCAGTGGTGGAAGCGAACCGGCAGGTGGAGGTTCTGCGAACACACCGGGCACGCCAGGAAGCGCGCTTTCTGAAAGGCTTGCAGCGTACGGAGAACGCGGAGCTGGATGACGTTGGAACTGCACAGTACTTGCAGAGGAGGCGGGAATGAAGACAGTGAATCCGCAATCAGCGGCAGCGAACCCAACCGCGGCATCCATCGTCGCTGGGGAACAGCACTCCCTGCGGGACAGGAAGAGTGAGGGCGAGAAGGAGAAGAAGTTCGGTTCCGCTCTCGACAAGAAAGCGCAAGAGAGGCGCGGCGTGGAAAAGCAAGCCGGAGCGGACTCTACGGCAGAAGGCCCGTCTCCACTGCATCTGGCATTTCTAGCTTCGCAACCGCCGGTATCGGTTGCGGAGACGGGCAGCGCCGCGGCGGCTTGTGGCGCGGTTCCGCCAACGGTGGAGGCCATTCACAGTGAGATCGTCTATGCGATCGAAGCGGCCGGGCCCAATGAGATTCGCATTGAGTTTGACTCTCAAGTGCTGGACGGGCTATCGATTGCGTTAACCCGCGAAGGTGGCATGCTGCAGGTAAGCATGCAGGTAAATTCACCAGAGATGGCCAGGTTTCTGGAAGCGCATGCGTCCACTCTGGCGCAGCGGCTTGACCGTCCGGAACAGCCCGCCTTCATCAGCATTGAAACCCGCAGTGCGCCGCGGCAGGACGGGGGCGGCTACCAGCAGGGCAGTGGCCAACAGCCAGACCGCAACCCCGATTCCGAGGATGCACGTGATCGCGATGCCGATTTCGGTGACGGTGCGTGATGCGTACTGCAACGCCTCAGATACAGTTCGCCGGTATCCGCCGCTATAGCCCCGCGGAGGCAGACCTGGTGAACTGGGCACAACGATTCGTGCGCCCCGCGGCGAACTGGGAGGAACACCTGCGGGAAACGCTTGGAGACCTGCTGGAGTCACCCGACCAGAAAGAGTGGGTGGTGTATGTGAAGCACTGGATGGACCGGTCACGTCCTGCCACCCAAGTGCTGTTCGACCGGAATACGATTACCATCGGACGCGAAAGCGAAAGCTCCATCGTGTTGCCCGAGTCGTCAGTGAACCGGGAGCATGCACGGCTGCTGCAGCGCGGGGATGGATTCTTTTTGGAGGATCTGGGAAGCCGGCTCGGCACGTTCATTGGCGACCTGAAGCTTCTCCCGCATACTCCCACTGCCCTCTCGCCTGGGACCACGTTCACGATATTTCCTTACTCTCTGGAGGTCACCAGCCGTTATAGCTGGAAACGAGAAGAGCGGTTTCGTGTTCACGCAGCACTTACGCAGGTATGCACCTGGCAGGAGGCTTCCTCGCAGCAGGGTTCTGATGCGATTGTGGCTGATCTCCGATTCCCACCCGCCGAGGGAGCGGGCTGCATCGCGATTACCGGCAGGTTGCTGGATGAACTCATCCGGGGGCTGATGGGCAAGGACCATCTGGCCGCTGCCGGTTTGCTAGGGACCGATGTGGGCTGCCTGGATTACGTGCTGGCGGCGCTCTCGGAAAGGCTGCGCGAGGAACTCACATGGCCCTTCATTGCGGAGTTCGGCAGTTGGGTGAAGCCTCCTCGTATTACCCCAGCGACGCGGGGTTTGTATGTCTCGGCACAGGTGGGAATCCGCAACTGCGCTGGAGTGGTGCGGTTGTTTCTGCCGCTAGACCTGTTGGACTCCATGCGCACGAAGAGCCAGTCGCCCGTAGCGGTACAGCGGCTAAAGGAAATAGAGTGGCCCTGCGCGTTGGAACTCGCCGCTGTTCCATTCACCGCGGCGGAGGTGAGGAGCATCGACGTTGGCGATACCGTGATTGTCCAGCCGCACCCTCGATTGAGGCTTCCGGGCGGGCGGGCCGCCTGGAATTGCACGCTGGAGTCTAGCAACTTTCGCCAGTTCCGCCTGCATAACTCACTTGAAAGGACTCCCCGCTTGGAACCGCATACGACCGCGCCGAATGCGAACAACACCGTGGAACCGGAACTGCAGGAGTTGCCCGTACTGCTGCAGGTGATCCTTGGCGAACGTCAGTTCACACTGGCTGAACTGCAGAGCTTCACCGAGGGCACACTCATCAGCCTGGAGCGCACTGAGGCGGATCCGGTGCGGCTTGCGCTGAACGGAAAAGTGCTTGGCTCTGGCGAGCTCGTTCGCATTGAAGAGCACATCGGCGTCCGCGTTCTGGGCTGGAACCAGTAAGTGCTGGCGATGGTGATGCTACTTCTCTTGCAGGGAACCAGCGGCCCGGTACCCGCTGATCAGCTATTCCCTGAATCGGCATGGAGCGGCTACTTCCAGACGATTGGCGCGCTGTTGGTGGTGCTGGTGCTGTTGGTGCTGGTGATGCGGTATGTGCTTCCCTCGCTTCCCGCGGCTCGACACTCAGCCGGCAATCTCATTACGATTCGTGGCAGCGTCGCGTTGGAGCCACGCAAGCGGATTTACCTCATTGAGTCCGGTGGCAAGATGCTGATGGTAGCCAGTTGCGAGAACACACTGAATCTTCTGGGCACCTTCGACGCTGAAGGCTTCCCGGAAGCTCCTGTGGCGGGCACGGTGGAATCTCCTTTCGCAAGGCTTCTGAAGGGAAGGCGCTGATGAGTCTGGTACGCCTTCTAGCCGCACTGATTGCCGCAGTACCGCTGGCGAATGCACAGGGTGGCGCATCCAGCCTGGGCAACCCTGTGGTGATGGTGATGGTGCTTGGGGCTCTGGCTCTGGCGCCGTTTGTGCTGATCATGCTCACATCCTTCGTGAAGATTGCCGTGGTGCTCTCGATTCTGCGGAACGCCATCGGCACGCAGCAGGTGCCGCCCAACCAGGTAATTACAGGGCTGGCCTTCGTATTGACGATCTTTGTGATGAGCCCTGTGGCGGGCCAGATGTACGCCGCGGCAGGCTCCATTGGAGGAAGCGCCGCCATCTTCTCTGAGGGCAGTGTTCGTTCGATCGTTAGCGCCGCGGAGAATGGCAAGGAGCCCTTGCGCGAGTGGCTGGAACGGCATTGCCACGACCGCGATCGCGTGCTGTTTATGGAACTCGGCAGCCGGCTGGACAGGCAATCGAATCCCGATACCGCGCCGCTGGGACGCAGTGAGTTTCGTGTGCTGATTCCCGCGTTTGTGACAAGCGAACTGAAGGAAGCATTTCAGATTGGATTCCTGGTGTTCGTTCCATTTCTGATCATCGACATGGTGGTGGCCAACGTGCTGCTGGCAATGGGAATGTCGATGCTATCGCCCGTGGTGATTTCACTCCCGTTCAAGCTACTGCTCTTCGTGATGATGGATGGCTGGTATCTCATCGCCCGGGGCTTGGTGGAAAGCTATCTCTGAAGGACTGTTGCAATGACACCTGAAGCCATACTCCGGATACTGCGCGAAGGGTTGCTGCTGGTGGTGATTCTATCCGCTGCGCCGATGCTTGCATCGATGATCGTAGGCCTGACGGTGAGCGTGCTTCAGGCAACCACACAGATTCAGGAGCAAACGCTGAGCTTTGTGCCCAAGCTGATCGCGGTGTTCCTGACGATCGCGTTGCTGGGCCCGTGGATGCTGAGCCAGGCAGTGCGCTTCTCGGTTACTTTGCTCGAGATGATTCCCATGGTGAGGTGACACCATGGACCTGTTCGATGGCCTCGGACGGATTCTAAGCGCAGCTGGGTTTCGGGGCGATCTGCAAAGCACGCTGCTGCTCTATGGGCTGGTGATGGCGCGGTTCTCCGTGGCGATTGGCCTGGCGCCCTTCCTTGGCGGGAGAGCCGTCCCCAATCAGGCCCGGGTGGGCCTCGCCGCCATGGTCACTTTCCTGGTGGCTCCACACCTCGACGCTCCCACGGCAGTCACCCCGCTCTTTGCACTTGCGCTGCTGGCCAAGGAAGTAGTGACGGGAGCGATTATCGGCTTCCTCGCCCAGCTCGTGTTCTTTGCTATCGAGATGGCAGGCGCACTGATCGACAACCAGCGAGGCATGAACCAGATCTCGCTCTACACCCCGCAGTTGCAAGGACCCGCATCGCTGCTGGGGATGCTGCAGGTGCAGGCCGCCATTGCACTGTTCGTCACGTTTGACGGGCATCTCTATTTCCTGCGAGCACTCACGGACAGCTTCAATGAACTCCCGGCGGCAACACTGCCTGCTCTCCGGGCAGGGGGATTGGCGCTGGCGGAACTCGTCTTGCGACTCTCGGCGAACTTGTTCGTGGTAGCAATTCGGATTGCGGCTCCGGTGCTGCTGGCTCTCTTCCTGGTGGATGTGACGTTTGGGATATTCAACAGGATGGCGTCACAGGTGCCTATTCATCAGGAGAACCAGACTTCCAAGGCCTGGGTTAGCCTGATCATTCTGATCGCTGTTCTGCCGTTACTGCTGCTGCAGCTAAGGCAGTGGCCACAGGAACTGTTTGGACAGATCAACGAACTGCTGGCGGGTTTCCGATAGTGAGCTTCGGTAGCGGAGGCTTTCCCAATGGCTGGCGAGAAAACAGAACAACCTACTGACAAGAAGCTGCGCAAGGCACGGGAGAAAGGCCAGGTAGCGAAGAGCACTGACCTTGTGCAGGCGGCTGTATTTCTGGGCGCCGCGGCTACGCTCTGGGTATCCGGTGAAGGACTGCTGCAAACGCTCATCGCCATGCTTCGGGGACTTGGAGGCAGAGGCATGCTGAACGGTGAGTTATCGAACGCGCAGTTGTTCACTGCGGTTGCCGGCTGGTGGTATGCCGCTCTGTTTGCGCTGCTCCCCCTGTTTGGCTGCGTGGTGCTGGTAAGCATCGCGGCCAACTTTCTGCAGGTGAGGGCACTGTTCAGTCTCAACTCGCTGAAGCCCGACCTCAACAAACTGAACCCGACCGAAGGTCTCAAGCGGATCTTCATGAAGCCTCGCACATACCTCGACCTGCTAAAGAATTTGCTAAAGCTGTCGATCATTGTTGCCCTTGCCTGGGTAGCCATCAACGACATGGTCCGCGACCTGCTGCTCTCTGGCTCCATCACTGCCGGACGGATAGGAGGTATGGCAGCCGACAGCATTTACCGGTTGCTGACCCAGACGGGAGCAGTATTCCTTGTGATTGGCGCAGCCGACTACATTCTGCAGAAGAAGCTCTACATCAACGATCAAAAGATGACAAAGGAGGAAGTGAAGCGGGAGTACAAAGAGGACGAGGGCGACCAGCACGTGAAGCACCGGCGCAAAAGCATGCACCAGGAACTGATGCACGAAAGCGACGTTGCCGGCGTATCCTCCGCGGATGTAGTGGTGGTGAATCCTACGCATCTGGCGATCGCGCTGAAGTACGACCAGGAGACTATGAACGCGCCCAGGGTGATTGCGAAGGGCAGGAACCTGCATGCACAGCGCATTCGTGAAATGGCAAAGGAGAATCGGGTTCCGATTGCACGCAACGTGCCCCTGGCGCAGCAACTCATTAGGGTGGAAACAGGGAACGAAGTGCCGGAGGATCTGTATGAGGCAGTGGCCGGGGTCCTGTTGTGGGTGTATGAACTGCAGAAGGAGCACCGCCGCAACGGATCCTGATCTCGGAAGCAACAAACTGCTGGCAGTTCGCAATAACTGGGGGTACAGACGATGAGAGTCCGCTACACCATTCCGGGCTGGCAGCCTACGATGCCGAGAGGGGTTGCCCCGGTTCTTCCACCGGTGGCATTTCGCGAGATGGTGCGTTCGCGCCAGGGCATCCCCGACACTGACTGGAAAGAAACGCTGCGGGCGATGCCTCGCGCGACCCTGGCACCGAGCATGGAGCGGCCCGCTCTTCCGCGCGGTCTGGAACTGCAGGGCGCGGAGTACGGACGGGCGAGCATTCGCATGATGATCCATCGACTGCCCGCGACGGGCGGGGCAGCGGTGCAGGGCTTGCGCGCTTTGTTGCAGCAGCAGGCAGCGTTCGAGAACCGCATACTCGCGAAGAACTCTGGAGGCGGCGGTCGCGGTTAGCGGCAGACGAACGTGGCATGAGCAAACTGGATCTTCATGATCTCTACCGCCTAGCCGAATGGGGCTACGGTTGCTACCACCAGGGCGACCTGGAAAGGGCACGGGTGGTGTTCTCTGCGCTATTGGAGCTGAAACCAGGCGATTCTTACGCCGCCCGTGGCCTGGCTGCGGTCGCCCTTCAGCAGGGCAAGCCAGAAGAAGCGATGCAGTTGATGGCGCAAGTTCTGGAAAGAAACCCCGCGGACATCGCAGCACGCGCAAGGCTGGTGGAAGCGCTAATTGATGCGGGCCGCCTGCAGGAGGCCCAGCAAGGAGTTGCGTCGCTTCGGAATCACGTTGAGCCGCCGGAACTGGCGCGTCTGGATTTGAGGCTCCGCCACGCTCTTGACGGTCACGCAACTTCGTAGTGCGGGTTGGCGATAACCAAAGGGTGAGAGTTCGCCTGGGGCGAACGGAGGACACGCACAATGGCAATGTTGAACATCAGCAGCATCTCTGCGGCAACAACCCGCATGCTCGGCAACGACCTGGGAGGCCCAGTGGCTTCCGGGCTGTCCAATCTGTTGGAATCCGGCGGACAGGAATCACTCATCGCCGCGCTTAGCCAACTTGAGAAGTTCTTTGGGCCTGAAGCGAAGACAAAACTTGGCACCGGACCTCTTGCGACCAGCCCGCAGGCCTTTCATGTTTCAGGCGCTGCAAATGCAGCCAGCTCCGGACTGACGAACCCTTTCGGTGTAGCGCAAGGACTTCAGCCGAAAATGAACGGCCTGATTGACGGGTTGAACCAGGCCGCCGGTGGAATTATGGAGCAGTTGGAGGCGCTGGGAGTGCCTGGGCAGTTGGGAAACGGCACAAATGCTCAGCTTGCCAAAGATTTTGAGGCAACGATAGACCAGGCAATCAAGCTGCATCTGTCTGGCTCCGCGGCCGATGGACTGCAGGCGCAGGTGCTGTTTCAGAAAGCGCTGGGCATGATATCCGGGGGCGCGGAGAGCACAATCAGCAATGGCTTGGCATCTGGCTCAGGGCGCGGAATCGTCAGTTCGGCGGCCGCCGGGGGAGGCGCCATGCCGACGGGAGGGATTCGCATGTCCTCCGGAGGCATAGGAAGCACCGGAGGCGGTTCCTTTGCGCCAGCTCCCGCGGGAGGCAGCCCAGGCGGCGGCGTGGGTGGCTCGAGCGTTCCCGCGATGGGTGGCGGCCTTGACGCCATGATGGCTCAGGCGGAATCGCTGATGCGGTCAGACAGCATGGAATCGCAGCTCGCCGGGCAGCGGCTGATGTCGAAGGCGCTTCGTATGTTCGAGCTGATTTCAAAGCTGATCGAGAAACAGAGCGAAATGGCGTCGAAGGCGATTGCCGCGATCAAGTAACGGGAGCACCGT
>JAHCHD010000064.1 GCA_026129915.1 Bryobacterales bacterium | reverse complement strand
AACCTGGCCAACTTACTGCTCGCCCGCGCGACCAGCCGGAAGAAGGAGTTCAGCGTCCGCGCCGCGCTCGGAGCGGGCGTATGGCCTATCGCACGCACCTTGATCTGCGAAAGCCTGTTGCTCTCCATTCTGGGCGGTGCGCTGGGCTTGCTTCTCGCAACCACCACGTTCCAGTATCTGGCGCACTTCGCCCCGGGCGATTTGGCCGGCTTGAAGTCGCTCTCGGTTGACCTGCGCGTGATTGGGTTCACGGCGGCGCTCGCCATCGCCGTCACCGTTGTCTTCAGCCTCGTCCCTCTTCTCCACCTAAGGCGGCTTGACCTCAACAGTTCACTCAAGCAGAATGCCCGCGCACTGGCGGGATCGGACGCAAGCCGGACGCGAGCCTGGCTGGTAATCGCGCAGGTGGCAATCGTCTTCGTGCTAGCCACCAGCGCCGCACTGTTGATGCAGACCTTTGCCCGGCTGCGCAGCGTAGATCCCGGCTTCCGCACGGTAAATATCCTTACGGTGGGGCTCCCCCGCTACGGCGAGGCTCCCCGCGAACCGTCGGCGAACGAGATCTGGCAGCGGGAACTCCTGGGGCGAGTTTCGTCCATCCCTGGCGTCGTCTCCGCTGGATTCACGAATCATGTGCCCATCGCATTCAAAGGCGACATCACACAGGCGAATGCGGAAGGCCGCGATCCACGAGCCGGAGTACAGTGCCGCCTGAGAACCGCTGGTCCCGGATTCATGGCGACGATGGGTATCCCCATCCTGCAAGGCCGCGACATCGAGGAAACCGATCATCACGGCGTACCCCTGGTCGTTCTGGTGAACAAAACCCTGGCGCGCGAACTGTGGCCGCAGCAGGATCCCATCGGCCGCAAGCTAGTGCTCGGAAGCAACGCGGCCCCCCTCGTGATCGGTGTCGTGCGGGACATCCGGCAGGAGGGTCTTGATTCGGCTCCAAAGCCGGAGTTCTATCTCTCCTCGCTTCAGGCCCCATCCCGTCCCGGCTCCCTGGTCATCCACACCCAGGTCGATCCCGGCAGCGTAGCCGGCGCAGTGCGGAGTGCCGTCTGGAGCCTCGATCCCGAACAGCCGGTGAACGACCTCTTCACCATGAGCCAGGTGCTCGACAAAGAAGTCCTGCAGCGCCGGCTTCAGGCGTCGCTGCTTGGGGGCTTCGCGGGCCTCGCCATTCTGCTCGCCGCCGTTGGACTCTACGGAGTCCTTTCCTATGCGCTCGGCCGGCAGATTCCAGAGTATGCTGTGCGGTTGGCCTTGGGATCTTCGCCACGCATGCTGCTTGGCCGCATCGTAGGCCAAGGCATAACGATGACCTTGCTCGGACTCACCGTTGGCCTCGTAGCCGCGCTGGCGCTCTCCCGCCTCCTGGCGGCATTCCTGTTCGGAATTGAGGCGACAGATCCCGCAACCTATGCCCTGGTGGCCAGTGTTTTATTGCTCACCAGCCTACTGGCCAGCTATCTGCCCGGGCGCCGCGCGATGCGGGTTGACCCCGCCACGGCACTACGGCAGAGTTCGTAGCACAACCGGATACATCAATGTGCTGGCCATCGACACGCGATCGTCCTATCGCTCGGCACTACGCTCTGTGCTGGAAAAGGGCTGCAGTGGCTGCCTGATCCGGTGCTCCACGCGGATGTGGCGGACGACTCTGGCATTTCGCAGATGCTTAGCCGCATTGGTGCAGTTTACAGAGTCTTGCCTGGCAGCGGAAAGTTGCGTGCGGTGTCGTCAAGCACCAGCAGCCAGTCTGCGCCGAATCCTTGCGACGGGCACGTGAACTCCTGATTGCCCTCGTTGGCAAACTCGCCGGCTGCCATCCGGTCGCCCGTGCGTGGGTTTACCCATGTCGCGCGTACCCGATCGCCGGAGATCTTGCCCAAGTGGACCGTGAACTTGCGACCCTGTGCCGAGTAGATGAAAACGTAGCCCTCCCCCCGCGTGGCCACAATCCGGTCAGCGCCATCCAACGGGTCGGCAACCAGAGAGTCATCTGGAACACGCGATAGCTGCGGACGGCTTTCGATGAGGTTGCGCACATGTTGCATCTGCGCGGCACCGGGGCGATGGATGGCTTGATTCCAGGAAAACAGGGGACCATTGATGGGTTTTCGATCCGGGGCGTACATCTGCCATACGGAATGGTTGCCGTACGTGTGCCCGCAGGCGCCAGAGAACACGCTCCAGTAGGCACGCTGGCGCACGTGCGCGTCAAACGAATAGCCATGTTCGGTGTCCCGGAAGGCAAGGGGGTGATCTTCGTAGAGAGGTTCCCCGTCGACGACTGGCTTCACGGGCGTTAGCGCATAATCCTTCGCAATGCGTTCCCAACTCTTCACGCCCGCGGCGAGGCCATGCCCGGTTTGCTGCATGTTGAAGTGGAGCCAGTTGTCGTTGTGAAAGTGCGAAGAGGACGTCTGCCCGCCACGCGGATGGAAGGTCATCAGGACCTTGTCGTAATCTTCCCTGCCGGAAACGCCGATGGCGATTCCCCGGGCGATCGCCCTCCATGTCTCTTCTACTCCGGTTGGCGTGCGGTCGCCGCCAATTACCCAGATGATGCCCTTCCTTCCATAGCGCTTGCCAAGGAACTCACCATAGGCCTGTGCGTTGGCTGGGGTAAAGACCGGCTGGGGTTCGTTGTGCACCCAACGGCCCCAGGTGGGAAGCATGGCGATGTAGAGCCCGCGAGCGTTGGCTTGGTCAATGATGTAATCCACGTGATCCCAGTAGTCGTACTGGGCGGGGTTTCCGGGATTCGCACCGTTCGTGACGGCGGGGCGGGCGGGGTCGCGATCAATAAGCGGAAGATCGCCGTATGCGTTTGGCTCATCAATCCCTTCCAGTTCCGCCAACGCTACTGCCTGGATGGCCGTGTAGCGCTGGGCGGCGCGCAAAGCCAGATAGTCCACAGCCTGTTTGCGGTCGAGCCGGTGGAAGAGTTCCCAGGCCGTGTCGGCAAGATAGAAGAAGGGCTCGCCGGACTCGGTAACTAGGAAGCGCCGGTTCTCACTTACCTTCAGTCTTGGCAGCGTCCCCTTCTGGGCAAGCAGGGAGGGCGCCAGCGTAGCAACCAGGAACAGCACCAGCGTGAACAAGTGTCTGATACGCATCCAAACTCCAGGAAGGACAAAGTGGTGTGATGAGTATAACAGACAGGAAGCTCGTTCCGCCCTCGATACTGCAACGAGGAATGCCGCGATTCGGATTGCGTCGCCACCTGATGGGATGGAACTTGCGGCTGCCCCGGAAACAAGGTTCAACTAACGGGGGATTTCGTTCTGTTGGCGGGCCCCGCGCTTCAGTTGCTGCGCCATGCGGGCAAGCCGCTCGCCCAGGTCAGTGGCGATCTTCTTTTCGGCATCGTCCACGCCAGGGTCAGGGCGAGCGGTGGTGGCGGATGCGCCCAAGCTGCCGTAAGGACTTACGAGCACTGTGCCCAGCTGCAGCAGGCTCGATGCAAGGCTCATCATGGTGAATTCCTTGCCATTCGAGGGCATAGCTCCGGTGGCGAATACGGCCGCGGCCTTATCCTGCAGGCCGCGGCTTTCCCAGAAACCGAAATCCATGCTCCAGCGGACAATCGCCTGCCGCACCGGCCAAGCCACGTCACCCATGTGAACAGGGGAACCAAGAGCGATGGCATCGGCGGCAGCAAGGTCGTCCTTCGTCACTTCCTCAAAAGTTCGCAGGAAAACCTGGCTACCCGATACCTGTCGTGCACCGTGGGCCAAGGCTCTGGCTAGTGTTTCGGTGTTGCCGCTTTCTGAGTGGTAAACAACCAGCACGCGCACTTCCTGGCAAAGCGCGACGGTTGTAAGCGCCATGAGGAATGCGAGGATACGGAACAATCGCATGCCTAGTCGCCCGGCGACATTTTGTTCAGCCGCATGTAGGTAACGATATTCCCATAATGCAGGCTGGTGTGCGCAAGCAGATGGCTGACGTAGTAACTCTTGGGGCGCTTCGTGCCGGAGGGAGCCGTTACGATTTCGGCGAGGGTTGCGTCGCTGGCGGCGCCCATGGAGGCGTCACAGTAACTAAACGCTGCCGTAAGCGTTTCCAGCACTTCCTGTTTGGAGGCTTCCTTGTTCGCATCCACCTTCGGACCTTGGCCCGGATTCCCTTGGAAACCCGCGCAAATGCTATAGCTGGCGCCCGCAATGTGCAGCAGCATCTTGCGATAGGTGAAGACGTCAGGGGTGGGCTGGTAGGAATAGAGACTCTCCGGCGCCTTTTGTGCCGCCTTCATCACGCTTGCCGAAACGTCTTTGAACTCGCTGCGGATACCCGCAAGCGCAGCCGACTGAGCCTTGGCGGGCATGGCTGCCAGCAACAGAGCCAGGGCGGCAAGAATTGCAAACCCAAGGGCATTTCGCATGGACACGGACACCTCCAGATTGCTGCAAGTATAGCAGTGCCAGTGATTCCGGTTGCGAGCGGGAATTGCGAGTGGTAGAACGGAGAACACCATGTTGCTAGATCGGCGAAGTTTCTTGATAGCGGCCGGCGCCTTCCCATTGCTGGCCCAGCAGGCCGGCTTCCCCTGGCCCTCCGGCAAGCGAGGGGCGCTTAGCTTTACCTTTGACGACGCTCGTGTGAGCCAGATCGACCTTGGGATTCCGTTGCTGAACCGGCTCGGGATGAAGGCGACCTTTTATGTGTCGCCGCGTGGCTTCCGCCAGCGTGTGGATGGCTGGAAGGAGGCCATCGCGGCTGGGCACGAGATTGGGCATCACACTGATTCCCATCCTTGTACGGTGAACTATCGCTTCAGCCGCGACAACGCCCTGGAGGACTACACGCTGGAACGCATGGAAGCGGATATCGCAAAGGCCACCGCCGAAATCGTGGACACTCTGGGTGTACGCCCCGTGAGTTTCGCTTATCCCTGCGGGCAGACCTTTGTGGGAGTGGGCGCCAACCAGCGCAGCTATGTGCCGCTAATCGCCAAGCACTTCCGCAGCGGACGAGGCTACCTGAATGAATCGGCCAACGACCCGGAGCGCTGCGATCTTTCCTATTTGATGGGCACACACTGCGACGGCTTCAGCGGCGATGAGTTGCTGGGACTGGTGGATGCCGCGATGAAGGAGAATCGCTGGCTGGTCTTTGCCGGCCACGACTTCGGTGACCCGGCGCGCCAAACAACCAGCATGAAGGCGATTGAAGCTGTTTGGGAATATGCCCGCAACCCCGCAAACGGAGTGTGGGTGGATACCGTAGCCACGGTGAGTGAGTTCCTGGTGAACGCGCGGTCGAGGTGAACAGGACTTCGATTGGTGGCAACCCTTAGGGCGGGCGCCCGACGCGGCGGATAGCACATCATCCTGTAACCCCTTCCCGGAATGTGCCGCTAAGGACTGCTTTTGTCTCCAGGCAGTGATACGTCGGTTGGCCAGTTGGCTCGGCGGACGGATGGAATTACAGTCCCTCAACCTACTGCAATCTCTATTGCCCGAATGACGCCAGCGATAAGATGCAGTCCTGCCCGCCGTCCGTGGAATCGAGTGGTGCTTGCATCCTTACCGCATTCATCGCCTGTTTCCTGCTTGCAACACGGGTTTGAATGAGGGTTGACGCGACGGACGGCTTCGTTGTACCCTCTTGCTAACACGTTTCTGCCGCCGCGCGTTGCGGCTTACCCCGTCCTTCTTTCACTCCCCGCAAGAGCACCCTCCCGTCACTTAGCGGCTCCTTGGGTTGTCTGAGCTGCTCTCGATTCACAACCTAACCACTACATTTCCAGGCAAGGAGAACGTGCAATGTCTATTGGACACAAACAGGTGTCGTCTTTCATCGAGAGAGGCTTTACCCGAAGGCAGGTGGGACGGATTGCTACCGTGCTTTCCGCCGGCGCTAGCCTTCCTTTCTACAATGAGTTCGCGATGGCTCAGCAGGCTGAGCAACGGATGCAGCGGCCGCGCGGGGCAATGCCTGCCGGCGCGGTACGCATTAGCTCGAATGAAAATCCTCTAGGGCCCTGCAAAGAGGGCTTGGAAGCCATCTACAAAGTGGCTCAGTATGGCGGCAGGTATCAACCCTTTGGCGAATCGGATGCCTTTGTCAAAACCGTAGCTGAAGTGGAGGGCGTGAAGCCCGAGTACGTGGCCGCGTTCGCCGGATCAAGTGATCCGCTGCATCGAACCATTTGTGCCTTCGCTTCGCCGTCACGGAGTATGGTGATGGCGAACCCAGGCTACGGAGGCGGCACCGCTACCTTCATCGGCGCCCAGCTGCACCGCGTGCCGCTACGAGCGGACTTCACGCATGATGTGGAAGCCATGATAAAGGCTGACCCGAACGCAGGGCTCTACTACGTCTGCAACCCGAACAACCCCTCGGGCACGGTGACACCGCGAAAGGATATTGAGTATCTGCTCGCAAACAAGAAGAAGGACGCGATTGTGCTTGTGGACGAAGCCTACATTCACTTCTCTGACTCAGCACAAGTATGCAGCGACCTGGTATCGGCGGATAAAGACGTCGTAGTGCTCCGCACCTTCTCCAAAGCCTACGGTATGGCGGGATTGCGCGCGGGCTTCGCGCTGGCGCGTCCCGATCTGCTGGCGAAGATGCGCCCCTATGGGTCGGGCATGCTGCCCATAACAGGGATGGCGTGCGCCACGGCAAGTTTGCGCGTGAAGGATCTGATGGCCGAACGGCTATCCATCAACAAACGGGTGCGCGAAGACACTCTCGAGTTCCTGGAAAAGAAGAAAGTGAAGTATGTTCCGAGCGAGACCAGCTTCTTCATGATGGAAGTGCACCGGCCCGGCATGGAGTTCGCCAAGGCGATGGCGGAGCAGAACATCTACATTGGGCGCGTATGGCCAGTTTGGCCTACGAAGGTGCGCGTAAGCATTGGTACCCAGGAAGAGATGAACAAGTTCAAAGCCGCCTTTGACAAAGCCTGGGAGAGCTAATCCGCGAGCCGGTATCCTGATGCCATCCCATTGGGGCCCGCCAACCCTAATCCGCGAGTGAACGCGGTTCATTGCGGACCCAGGGAGAGGCGCTCCCTAAATAACTCTTGCCGCCACTGGCCACGAATGGGGCGGGTGCATGTTTTGGATGCAACCGGCCGGATCCGCCCGCCCTGTTCCCACCCTGTCTGTACCTGTGGCGGAGCACACATAACGACGCACTAACACCAGGAGAGGAACGACATGCGATACGTGTATCTACTCATCATCAGCGCGATGTTGCTGTACAGCCAGACATTTCAAGGCGCCCTGCGCGGCAGGATCACTGACCCCGCCGGGGCTGCCGTGCCGCTTGTGCGCGTGGTGGCCACCGACGAAAACACCGGTGTGAACCGCACCACCGTCACCACAAACCAAGGCGAGTACACCTTTGCCTCGCTGACACCGGCAACCTATTCCATCGTCGCCGAGGCGCCCGGATTCAAACGCCTGGAACGGCGCGGCATCGTGGTGTCCACGCAGTCCTCAGTGACAGTGGACCTTGGGATGGAACTGGGCGAGGTCACCGAACAGGTGAACGTGACAGAGGAAGTCCCGCTGCTTGAAACGGGATCAGCTTCCACCGGGCAGGTGATCGACAGACAGAAGCTCATCGACTTGCCTAACTTGGGCCGCAACCCATTCATGCAATCGAAGTTCTCAGAGGCGGTAGTGCAGGTGGGGAACCCAAAGTTCAACCGAATGCAGGACCAATCCGGTTCATCGCAGATTTCCATTGCCGGCGGCCCTGTGCGGGGCAACAACTATCTGCTGGACGGCATCTCCATCACCGACAGCACCAATCGCGCTGTAATCATTCCTTCCGTCGAAGCGGTGGGCGAGATGAAGGTGCAAGCCAATACCTACGACGCAGAAATGGGTCGCACGGGCGGCGGTACCTTCAACACATTCTTGCGCTCCGGCAGCAACGACGTGCAAGGCAGCGCCTTTGGGTACTTGCGCGAAACCGAGTGGTTGGCCAACAATTTCTTCTCAAACCGGGCGGGCCAGCCGAGGATTGAGCAGCCCTTCCGCAACTACGGCGGCTCTATCGGCGGGCCAGTGCGCATCCCGAAGCTTTATGACGGAAGGAACCGCACCTTCTTCTGGATTACAGGAGAAGCCTACCGGCAGACCGAAGCCGCCGGTACCCGCCTTTCGATACCCACCGCGCAAGAGAGAACCGGCAATTTCTCTCAGAGCCTGGCGCCGTCGGGTAGCCTTCACCTGATTTATGACCCGCTAACTACCGCGGCCGATGGCACACGAATTCCCTTCAGCGGTAATGTGATTCCCACCAGCCGCATCAGCACCGTGGGCGCAAACCTGGCCAGCTACTACCCGCTTCCGAACGTGAGCGGCGCTGCGTATGGACAGCCAAACTTCGATGCCACTGTGGCCGCATACAACCGGGCAGACCAAACTACCTGGAAGGTTGATCACGCCATCACCGACTGGTGGCGGGCGTCAGCGTCTTACCTCCACTATGGAAGCCGCGAACCCAGCAATGCCTGGTTCGGCAACATCGCTTCCCCCGGCCAAGGGATCCTGTGGCGCAAGGTGGATGCCACACAGGTGAACTCCACCATCACGCCCA
Source organism: Bryobacterales bacterium (assembly GCA_026129915.1). Taxonomy (GTDB): domain Bacteria; phylum Acidobacteriota; class Terriglobia; order Bryobacterales; family Bryobacteraceae; genus JACTMJ01. The sequence continues at coordinate 16,784 of JAHCHD010000064.1, read as the reverse complement.
CCCCCACCACGGTGGTAGCGCTGCGCTACGGCTTCAACCGCTTTCCAAACTTCTCCGCTCCGTCCAGCTTTGGCTTCAACCTCAGTTCCCTTGGCTTGCCTTCTTCGCTCGTGTCACAAACGGTGAACCCCGCCTTCCCCAGCATTACAATGACTGAGTTCGCCAACTACGGCGGCGGAGGCACCTCGCAGAGTGTTTTTCATTCCAAGAGCTTCTCGAGTTCGCTCGCAAAGTTCTTCGGGCGGCATAGCGTGAAGACAGGCTTTGACTTCCGCTCTTTGCACCACGATGGCGCCCCCAGCTTCGGGCCGACGTCGTTCACCTTTAGCGATGTCTTCACCCGCGCCACGCCGGTGCGCGCAACGGCGGGCACCGGTAGCAGCCTGGCCGCGATGCTGATTGGCGCTCCTTCGGGTGGCAGCATGACGATTGCCAGCAACTTCTACAACTTCGTCCGCTACTACGGAATGTTCGTGCAGGACGACTTCCGCGTGAACTCCAAGCTGACTCTCAACGTTGGCATGCGCTACGAGTATGAAACCGGACCCGCCGACCAGAACGACCGCTTCCTGACTGGTTTCGATCCCGACAAGGCAAGCCCCTTTGCCTCCGCCCTGCCCGGCCTCACCGGAGTACCTTTGTATGCCGGCGTGAACGGCAATGGAAGGCACGCAGGGAATCCCAACCGCAACAAGTTCTCGCCGCGCGTCGGGTTTGCGTTCTCGCCGGATGCGAAGACTTCCATTCGGGGCGGTTTTGGAATGTTTTGGGCGGCCACACCCTTCTCTTTCCAGTCCACGCTGGGCTACTCGCAAACCACTCCCATCGTTGGCTCATTCGATAACAACGCCACGCCCGCTACTTCTCTCGATAATCCCTATCCGGACGGCTTGCTGCAGCCGGTGGGCAACAGTGCCGGCGAGGCCGCGGGTATTGGCCAGGGACTCACTTTCTTCGACCGCGACGCGCGTCACGGCTACGTGCAGCAGTACTCGTTCGACATGCAGCGGCAACTGCCCGCTGGTCTTGTGGTGGCTGCGGGATACATCGGCTCCCGCAGTCTGCAGTTGGCACAGGACGGCCGCAACATCAACCAATTGGCGCCGGAGTACCTGGCGCTCGGTTCCGATCTCAACCAAAGCGTACCGAACCCGTTCTTTGGCAACGGTGGCGTCCTCGGCGTAGGTGGCGCCAGCATCACCCGGTCACAGTTACTGCGGCCGTTTCCGCAGTTCACCTCCATCGCACTTGCCCGGTCCGACACAAACCGTGCGATCTATCACGCGATGTACATGAAAGTGCAACGGCGCTTCTCCCAGGGCCTCAGTGCCTTGGCAACGTACACGTGGTCATTGAACAAAGACATGGCCTACGGCACTGTGGGGAATACTTTTAACGCGGCTCCAGGTTCGCCACAGGATGCCTACCAGCCCGAAGCCGAATACGGCCTCTCCTCGGTACACACGCCTCACCGGCTCTCCATGGCGTTCACCTATGAACTCCCATTCGGGCAGGGCAAGCCCATGCTGTCTTCTTCGAGGGTGATGGACTACATTGCCGGAGGGTGGTCCATGAACGTGTCTGGCGTGTTGCAGTCTGGCTTCCCGCTCGCCATCACGCAGCTAAACAACAACAGCGTCATTGGCTCCAGCATTCAGCGGCCGAATGCCACCGGAATTTCCCCAAAGACGGATGGCACGCTGGCAGACCGGCTGGATGGTTACATGAACCCGGCAGCCTTCTCTCAGGCCCCGCAGTTTTCCTTTGGCAATCTAAGCCGGATCATCTCGATGCGAGGCCCGGGCCAGACTAACTTCGACGCCTCCATCTTCAAGACGTTTAGGATTGGAGAAAAGCTCCGAGCCCAGTTCCGCGCGGAGGCTCTGAATCTCAGCAATACACCGATGTTCTACGGACCCAATACGCAGTTGGGTAACCCAAACTTCGGACGAATTACCAGTCAGGCGAATTTTTCAAGGATGATCCAGTTAGGTGTACGCTTTTTTCTGTAGACGCTAACCTATCCCCGGCATCCGGTCGATACCCGATGCCGGGGATAACCGAGGCGCCCAGCCAAGTATGGCCGCCAACCAACAACCGCGGAGGATGAGCCTGCGCCGCTACCCGTGTGCCCAGCGTAAGGCAAACGACTGTTACAGGGTTTCATCTCCCGTCTGGTGTTCCAGTTCCGCGCGTGCTACAAAGAGAGCAGACCAATGCGCCCTTACTTAACTGCCAAATTCCTCCGCGTGGGCAACCACCTCGTGAACCTGGAACTGATCCAGCAACTGGAAGTGCGCAAGGACGACAGCGCCGTCATCACGGTGCCTGGCCCGCGCAAGTCCTTCCGGATGATTGAAGTGCCTGCTCCGGCGGGCCGCCAGCTTTGGGAGTTTTTCTCTGAGAATCTGGTGGTGATCGACTTCGAACCGAAGGAAGACGAATCCGCCAAGTCTAAGCACAAGCCGGGCGGGAAGACCAAGGAACCAAAGGCCGGCTTAGCCAAGAAGCCTCAGCCAAAGCCAAAGCCAGCGCTGGAGAAGAAGAGCCAGCCCAAGAAGAAGGCGGGGCCGAAGAAGCCGCAGCCCAAAGTTGAGGCAACTCAGCCTACCTAGCGTGTCGCCGCGGCTTGAACTGATTCACCTACTGCCCAGGGTTCGCCGCCGCCCGCTGATACTCTGCGATGCGTTCGCGCAAGGAAGCAGCCGTTGCTTTGTCCCCTTGGCGTTCCGCCAATGCCAGCGCCCGGTGTGCCATGCCCACTGCATCCTGCATCTTGCCCGCTTCCGCATAGAGCGCCGATAATCGGTCGAGAATCACCAGGTCCTGCCACTGGGCAAGCTGCGCCGCCCGCTCCACGGCACGGAGGCCATCCTGCATTTGGCCGGCCGCGGCGCGGGCACGCCCAAGATTGAAGAGCAACGCCACGGAGTTTGGCTCAAACGACAGTCCCTTCTCAAACAACGTAATCGCTTCCGCGAACGCACCCTTGCGAGAGAGTGCCCCACCCAGGTTGTTGTAGGCATCAGTATAGGTGGGCTCAATCTCGATGGCCTCCCGCAGAGCCGCAACGGCCTCATCCAGTTTGCCCGCCTGCATCAGCGTACCGCCCAGCGCCGTCAGGCTGGGTACGTCTTCCGGATTCAGCTCGAGCGCCCGCTTCAGGTGGACCAGCGCTTCGTCGGTCTGCCCGGTGCGCGAAAGCGCAACTCCAAGGTTCGAGCGTGTCTTGTAGTTTTCCGGATCTGCCGCCAGCGCCTTCCTGTACTGTTCCGTCGCCTCCGCCAGACGTCCCGCGTAGGTATACGTCGAGCCCAGGTTGCTAAGCGCGGAAACATCGTTCGGGTCCATGGCCAGTGCATCCCGCCAGGCAGCAATAGACTTTTCGAACTCGCCCCGCTGCATCAGTTCCAGCGCCACATCCGAACGCCGGTAGAACTCGGTAGCCGGCGTGGCAATGTGCATCCACTCATCCTTTGCGATGTTCACGAACTCGGGGATGTTTACCGCGCGATTGGCTGCAGTGGCGTCCTCCACCAGAATGGCCGGGCTGTCGTTGCCATTCTCATCGATATGCGTCAGGTACATCTGGGTGTAGGGCGAGCGGCTCTTGGAAGAAAACGCCAGCCAACGGCCATTGGGGGAGAAGCTGTGCCACGAATTCATGCGGATGGTGTTGGCACGCATCCTGCGCGGCGCGCCCCCGTCCGTGGGCACAATGTATAGCTGGCTGTCGGGACGCATCAGCAACCCATTGCGCGCTTGCACGTACACCAGCCATTTCCCGTCGGGCGAGATCTTCGGGAAGCTGTTGCTCATCCCGTTGCTGGATGCGCCGCGAATCGGCTCCGGCTTGCCGCCCTTTCCCCCATTGAAGGGAATGCGGTAGAGGTCATACTGGACAGGCGTCTCGTTGGGGTCGTTGGCCACCTTGGCCAGTTCCTTGCCACGCGGGTAGGCTTCACGAGCCTCTGCGCGGGCGAATACCAGGAACTTGCCGTCCGGGCTCCAGGTGACATTCGTATGGACGAAATTGGGGTCGTCCGCGCCAGGAAGCGACTCCAGCTTTCCAGTCTGCCGGCTGTACCAGGCAAGGATCCCCCGCGTGGGATAAAAAACCTGCAGGAAGCGATAGTCTGTGAAGTTCGCCACATAGAAATTGCCCGCCACATCCTTAGGCAGGGGCGCACCCCCAGTGGAGGCCTTCGCTGCAGTGAGTTCCGCCTTCGCGTCGGTGGCCTTGAAGCCAAAGTCGTCCCCATTCACCATGGTCACCACATGATTGCCATCGGGCGAGACCTGTGACATGAAGCCCACTCGCATTTTGCCGCCAAGCTTGCCGCGGAAGTTGCTCCAGGCGATCACGTCCTTATTCTCAATGGACATCTGCTTTTGGATGGGTACCAGCGCGTAGAGTCCCTTGTCGTTGGCAGGCCCGTCCAGGTCAAGCCCGAGCGTCTTGCCATCCTTGGAGAACGAATGGCAGTTGGCGCAGGTGGGCATGTCTTCCAGAAGCACCCGGCTCCGCGTCTCATCCACATAACGCAAACGCCACGCCACCAGCGGCAGCGCCGCCTTGGGCAAGGGGCGAATGATGCCCTTCTCCTGTTCGGCGGGCATCAGCGGCACATCGCGGAAGAACACGGGCGCGCCCACCGGATCCTTCGCGGTGCTTATCCGCACGCCGCCCCGGCTGCGCGGTGTGTCCTCTGAAGACGCCATACCCTCAAACACCAGTTCCGCGGGGGCAGCCGCACTGCGGCGCTTGATCTCTTCCCATATCCCCGGCTCTGGCTTCCAGGTCCGGAGTGCGGCCTGTTCGGGCGTGAGTTCCGGCAGCCGATTCGTGGGCGCGATGGCGCGGTAGTCGATATCGCCCACCTTGTTCCACTCGCCACCCACGGCAGCTTGCAGCGGCGCGCCGCCATCGCCAAAGCGCACCTCCACCCGCCAGCGCGTATTGCCCGCTTCGGGGTCGCGGAACAGGAAAGTGGGGGGAGAGAAATCCGGCGGGAAAACCGATTCAGCCTCGGGGTAGGCCACGGCAATTGCAGGTATCGTCTGCGCGGACACCGGCGCACCATGGCGCGCCATCCACATTAGCCCCGCCACACAGCAGACGCCAAGCGCCAGCGAAATCAGAAAGGATATTCGGCGACCCACGACAACCCCCGGAAGCACAAAACAAGGCCCACGCAATCCCTGCACAGGCTCCTATTGGCCGTTACTGTATCACTCTCCGCGTGGCCCGGTGAACCGTGGCCTCCAGGCTCGCCGTGAGGTCGCCTTTCCACGACATCACCCGGTCAGTTCGCTCACATGCATATCAGTCTCGGGCGGGCCTTCACTGGGCGGGATCTTGCAGAATTGCAGGTTCATTTGCGGGCGTTGCGGGATGGACCCCTAGTTTGAGACACAATACGGCGGCAGCCTGCCACCACACTGCCGTCTAAGGGGTAACGGGCGGTCGTCTGGACAAGCCTCTCTTGCCCGCGAGGAAATTTGTAGGCGTAATCCCGATGTTCTGTAAGTACTTGTTCGGACGTTCCCTCCCATACTGGAACGGAGCGAAGAAGCGCCCAGGACGGCCAGGGCAAGAGACCAACCTCCCGGCACATTCGGCGTCCCCGCACTGGGCCGGCTTTTCGCTACAGATTCCAGGAGAACCTATGTCGTTTCGATACACCTTTCTAGCATTGGCCGGGCTGTTTCTATTCATCCCGGCCGCATTTGCCGACGCACCGCTCAAGTCAGCCTTAGGACTGACGATCGAGCAGGCTCGTCAGGTGGATGAGATCCAAGCCAAGCACCGCCTCCAGTTTGCATCCAAACGCACGGAGCGCAACACGGAGCTACGGAAACTTCGCCGCGCCCGTCTCGCTAACGATAGCAAGACGATTGCCGAGCAGGAAGCCATCACAGACAAGCTGCTCGACCAATTGCGGGCGATCCGCGCCAGTGAAGACGACGCGATCCGCAAGCTGCTGAATCCGGAACAAGAGAAGAAATTCGAGGACTACATCAAGCAGCGTAAGGAGATGGTGGGCAGTTCCCGCGACGCCGCGGAACTATGACCGGTACGGACCACCGGACGCGCACCTCAGGCGGCGGGCGCATGGCTTCGCTGAACTGCGTTCCATGCGTCGTGGCCGCGCAGGAGAGGGCAATCTGCCCTCTCCTGCTCTTTTCCCCACCCCGGCATACTTCCTCAGAGCCCGGAAGCGTCGAGGTCAATCACTCCGTGGCGGTCTCCTTCATTAATCTCTGTGAAGAACTTGTGCATGCGGAACGCATAGTCCGGCCAATGCTTGTATTCCAGCGCCGCTTGCCGGGCTCTGAACTCCAGAATCGCCGCCTTGTTGGGTTTCCCGGCATAGTGAAGCGGGTCCATCTTCTCGCCTAATCCCGCAAGCCCTCGCAGGCGGTGGCCCAGTTCCGCGTTGCTATCCTCCCACGTGGCATTGTCGAGCCCGCCCAGCGGATGCTCCGCGGCGCTCAGCAAGTCCCTGCCATCCAACATCCCTTTGAGCCAATCCTCCCGGACGATCGGCAATTCCACCGAGTTCTTCAAGTTGCCGCGGTCAGTAATGCGGCGCTCAAGCACTTTCCCCTTGGGGTCAACGCCGGTGCCAGGCATGCCCGGCAGCTTCGACATCACATCCACGCAGAGGAAGTTCACCCAGTCATCCTTGGCAGACTTGTAGTGGTTCTGCTCCTCCATGGGCAGTTCCTTGAATAGCCCGCTGAAACTGGTCCTGGACATAATGAAGAAGAGGTACTTCACAGCTCCAACCCCATCCTGGTTGGGCGAGTATCCGCGCTGGAGATAGGTGGCAATCAGCGTCACCAGGCCGCGTAGCGCGGCACTCGGCTTATGTGCGGGCCACCGGCTGTCCTGAATCTGCTGCCAATCGATCAGCACCCGCTTCACCAGGGGCGAGTAAATCGGCGTGCCGCCCGGCTTCTCGGAAAAAAACTGCTTCGCGGCCTCACTGTTCGGATCAGAGAGCAGACGCCAGAGCTTGCGGATTCTGCCCAGCCGCACCCCACCGGTGACTTGCGGAATCGCGTCGATGTCCTTGAAGCGAAGGTCGCTCTTGATGAAGATCACAAACCGATCTTTCGGTGCCTTGAATGTCCCTGCCGGAAAGTCCGCGGCAGTCAGGAACGACTGGGAATTGCGCTGGTTCATCATCGTAACGAATTTGTTCAGGTCGCCCATGATACCTACCAGTTGGTTCTCGCCCGCCTGGCTCTCGTCCACTGCGTCCACCACGTACTCGATTTCCGTACCGTCCACTGTCATCTGCCACCCGAACCCGCCCTTCACCACAGCCGCCTTGGGGAATCCGGTGGTGTACTGCTTCAGGTCTGCCTCGGTGCGGAACCCCTGGGCCGGCACGTTTACACCAGGCTTTAACTGATAGATATCCCACCCAGTCGCGAACTCAAATCCAACTCCCATGTCGATTCCCCTTCCGCTCCGGCTGTGTCTAGACCAGCCTGTCGAGATTCTAAAGGCAAACCCTGACGAAGTCACTATCCCCATATGGGGTAGGCTGCATCTTGCATGTTCCGTCCTCCTCCTGGTGGAAGGGGGGATGTCGGGGAAGCCCAGCCGTACCTCGTCGTTCAACAGAGAATCCGCCCGCAGCGAAATCAGCATCCCTCGCGAATGAATTCCGTGCGCGGGGCGGAATATACTCCGAAGATGCACTTCTCCCATGGACTTCGCCTGCTCTGCCTGTTGGTGATCGCTTTGCCGCTACCGCTCGCATTGGCTCAGACCGCACCGAAGGAGTTCCGCTGCCCGGAGAAACTCCCCGCCGTAGAGCAGCAACTTGCCAGCACCCCGCCCGGCTGGCAAACGGGTAAACAGACGATTCCGCTGTGGCTCGCCACCATCACCCTGTTTGATGGCCCCATTCCAGAGAACGTCGCGCTTGCCCCTGACGGCCGGGGAACGGCGGGCGCGAAGGTCACCGATGTCTGGAAGCTCGATGCCACTAGCCACCGGTCCCTCTGGCTTCAGTGCAACTACGCCAACACCACCATCACGCTGGCAAAGCCACTCGGCACAGGCTTCCGTGAGTGTACGGCCATATACGATCCGCAGATCCGCGTCGCGGGCCAACCCTCTATGGAATTGCTGCGCTGCCGATAGGCCTTCGGGGTCGCTCACCGTGCATGCAAGGTTTGTATTCGCGCGCAGCCTTTCGGTGTTAGCATCACGATATCCAGTTCATCCCATTGAGGTGACGCGTGAAGAGAATCCTCGCATCCTTCCTGCTACTTCCCCTGTTGTGCCTTGCGGGCGCACCCGTTTGGACTCCCGAGCTTGCGATCAAGCTGAAACTGGTGGGAGAGGTGCTTCCCTCCCCTGATGGCCAGCTCGTCGCCTATACCCAGGCGCAAGCAGTTGTCACCGAAACCGACAGCCACATGCTCACCCACATCTGGTTGGCCAATGCTGACGGATCAGCGCGATTCCAACTCACTCGGGGCGACAAGAGTTGCACAGCGCCCGTCTGGTCGCCAGATGGCAAATACATCTACTTCAGCTCAGACCGTTCCGGCAAGATGAACTTGTGGCGCATCCCGGTGGGAGTTGGCGAGGCAGAGCAACTCACTAACTGGAAAGGCAGCCTGGGAGGCTTCCGCCCCTCCCCCGACGGCAAGCAGATCGCCTTCGCCGGGCGGGACGAAGATAAGGATCTCGAGAAGCGCAAGAAGGAAAAGAACGACGCAATCGTAGTCGACGAAAACCCGCCAAACCACGGCTTGTGGCTGGTTCAAGTTGAGAAGGGCGACGACGGCAAACGGGTGCCTGTCGAACTGGTGAAGTCCGCCTACCACGTCCTGCAGTTTGAATGGACTCCCGATTCCCGCGCCATCGTCTTCGACCACCAGCCCACACCCATCGCCGATGATTGGACGAAGTCTGATGTCTCGGTCGTCACCGTCGAAACGAAGGAGCTGAAGCCGCTCGCCGCCAGCACCGCTGCTGAGTCTAATCCCAAGGTGTCGCCGGATGGTCGCTATGTTGCCATCGTCCGCAGCGCTCCACTGCCCCGTTGGATGGGCGTCACGCATATTGCGCTGATCCCGCTCGGTGGAGGTGAAGCCAGAGAACTCGCCCGCACCCGCGATCAGCGCCCCAACCTGGTGGGCTGGGCCAGCGACTCACGCAGCATGCTCTACCAGGAGAACTGGCACACCCGCACAGGCATCCATCGCATGCCCATCGACGGTCCCGTGGAGGAGGTGTTCTGCCCCGCACAGGGTGTGCTCCGCGCCGCAAGTTTGAATGCATCGGGAACTCACATCGGCTATGGCTTCGAAACCTCCAGCACGCCCCGCGATGCCTATGTGATGCCAGTTGGCGCCAGCGCGGGCACGAAGGTAAGCGACTCCATGGCAGGCATGGTGCCTTATCCCATGCCCAACACCGAGGTCATCCGCTGGAAGTCCAAGGATGGCTCGGAGATGGAAGGCCTCCTCACTTACCCAATGGATTACCGGCCAGGCCAGCGATATCCCATGGTGTTGAATATTCACGGCGGGCCGGCAGGCGTCTTCACTGAAACCTACGCCGGAGGCCCCAGCCCCTACCCCATCGCCACCTTCGCGGGCAAAGGCTACGCCGTCCTTCGTCCCAACCCGCGTGGCTCTGGCGGCTATGGCGCGGAGTTCCGCGTCGCGAACGTGAACGACTGGGGCGGCGGCGATTACCAGGACATCCTGGCTGGAGTGGACAAAGTGATCGCAATGGGCGTGGCGGATGCCGATCGCCTCGCCGTGATGGGTTGGAGCTATGGCGGCTTCATGACCAGTTGGATTGTGACGCAGACCGATCGCTTCAAAGCCGCTGCCGTTGGCGCCGGCGTCACCAACCTCTGGAGCTTCACCGGTACCGCCGATATCCCCGGCTTTCTGCCCGATTACTTTCAGGGCGAACCTTGGGAAGTATTTGAGAACTACCGAAGCCACTCTCCCATTACCTTCGCCAATCGCGTGAAGACGCCAACGCTGGTGCTGCATGGAGAAGCCGACGTGCGCGTACCGCTCTCGCAAGGGCAGGAGTTTTATCGCGCCCTGAAAACCGCCGGCGCCATCACGCGTATGGTCACCTACCCGCGCACACCTCACGGCCCTCAGGAACCAAAGTTTCTGCTCGACATCATGAATCGCCACCTGGACTGGGTGGAAAAGTACGTGAAATAAAGGACCCCGCCATGCCCCATCCTCTCGCCCGATCCCTGTCTGCGCTGCTTTGCTTTGCCTTCCTTGCGCCCGCCGCGGAGGCGCCCAAGGAATGGACCCCCGCCCTGCACATGAAGGTGGTCAGTGTGGGTTCTGTGCTTCCCTCTCCTGAAGGCCAGCACGTCATCTGGTCGCAGAATGAAGCCGTGATGGAAGGCGACAAGAGCGAGTTCCGGTCACAACTCCACTTCGGCAAGGCCGACGGCTCCCTGGCCGTACAACTCACCCGTGGCGAGAAGTCCGCCAGCGCTGTAGGTTGGTCGCCCGATGGCATGTACGTCTACTTCACCTCTGAGCGAGACGGGAAGCCCGCGTTGTATCGCATTTCCACCCGTGGCGGAGAGGCGGAAAAAGTCTACGCCTTCGATGGCTCCGCTTCCAACTGGATGCTCTCTCCCGACGGCCGCTGGCTGGCCTTCACGGGCCGGGCCAAGGACGAAACCAAGGATAAGGCAAAGAAAGCCAAAGCGGACTGGGCCGTTGTGGACGACGCGCCGGAAAACAACTCCCTGTGGGTTGTCTCCTCCGATCCCGAAAAAACCCGCCAGTCTGTCGCACGGAATCTGCTGACCGAGGGCTACCATGTGCGCGGCTTTCACTGGTCGCCTGACGGGCGCTTCGTGGCTTACTCCCACGGACCCCGCCCGGATGCCGACACCGCCCGGTACTCCGACATTTCCGAAGTGGAAGTGGAGTCAGGCAAGGTCACCGTGGTTGCCTCCGAAGCCGTCTCCGAATCGGATCCCCTCTATTCCCCCGATGGGCGCTATCTTGCGTTCGTCCGCAGCCTTGCCCTCGCCCGCATTGAAGGCGAACGCATCCTGCTGTTCGATCGCACCAAACCGGCCGCCGACGCAACCCGCCTTCGTGAGTTGCCGCGCACGCACGACGACACGCCTTCACTCGTTGATTGGACCGCGGATTCCCGCGCCATCCTGTATGAGGAAACCAAGGGTACCCGCCGCGGCCTGTTCCGCATGCCCATCGACGGGCCGCCGCAACCTGCGCTGGTGCCCGATAAGGGCACCGCGGCTGGGATGGCCACCAACCGTGCTCGTTCGCACGTCGGCTTCACCCGGCAAAGCGCCAACGAGCCGCCCGAAGCTTACGTGGCCGATCTTCAATCCGGCAAACAGACTCAGGTGAGCAAGGCCAACGCGCATCTTGCCATGCCGCCTCTGGGGGAAACGCGCGTTCTTACTTGGAAGGCAAAGGACGGCCGCATCATTGAGGGCCTGCTCACCTTGCCCGTGGGCTACCAGAAGGGCACCCGCTACCCGCTGATCCTCAACATCCATGGCGGCCCGGCAGGTGTCTTCGCGGAGAGCTTCACGGGCGCCGCCGGTCTCTATCCCATCGCAAGTTTTGCCGCCAAGGGCTACGCGGTGCTGCGCTCGAACATCCGCGGCTCCGCCGGGTACGGTGCCGATTTCCGCAAGATGGTGGTGAAGGATTGGGGCGGCGCTGACTTCCAGGACCTCATGGCGGGTGTTGACTTCGTGATTGCGGAGGGCATCGCCGACGCCGAGAAGATGGCCGTGATGGGCTGGAGCTACGGAGGTTTCATGACCTTCTGGACCGTGACGCAAACCAACCGGTTTAAGGCCGCCGCTGCCGGGGCGGGAATCACCAACAACCTCTCCATGTGGGGCACGCAGGACATCCCGTCTTTGTTTGAGGACTACTTCGGCGGCGTGCCCTACCAGGAGATGCAGGTCTACCTCGACCGCAGCCCCATGTACCACGTCGCCAAAGCCACCACGCCGCTGCTGATCCTCCACGGCCAGCAGGACCCCCGGGTGCCCCCTGGCCAAGGCTACGAGTTCTACAACGCCATGAAGCGCCGCAAGGTGGCCAGCAAGATGGTCGTTTACCCCCGCACGCCGCACGGCCCGCGCGAACCCAAGCTCACCCTCGACGTAATGAACCAGCATCTCGCCTGGGTGGAAAAACACCTGATGAACCGCGAGTGGACGCCCGCGCCGGCCGAGGACAATTCATCGGCAGCAAACGACAAATCGACAGGTGGACAATAACGAAGCCATCCAACCGCGCATAGCTGAAAAGCGAGGCCACCTACAACAGCGTCCGCTTCCGTTACCTGGCCGCCGCCCTGCACCCTTACCACGACACCATCGGCTCGTTCCACCAGCAGCATCGGCCAGGTCTCGCCAATGCGCTGGACATGCAGCGGGTTTGGGATCGACCGAGGCCGGGGATCACACACTCCCAGCCCCATCACGAGGCGACAGACTGCGACTCAGCCAGATCGTTGCGGGGATACTCTGCGCGGGCCGACAAACACTGCCGGGATGGCTTAAGATCAACCTATGCTTCGTGTCGCAGTTCTTCTTCTCATTGCCATCGTCAGTTGGGCGGCCGAGCCGTCAAAGGGTGTCACCGAACGGGTCCTCGTTCACGGTCGCAGCCTGGAGGGCAATCTGATCGGCGATTCCTCCATCCGGGATGTCTCTGTCTACTTGCCCCCCAGCTATGCTCGAAGCCCACAGCGCCGCTATCCCGTGGTCTTCATGTTGCACGGCTTCACCGACAGTGATGACCAATGGTTCGGACTCCGCAAACACTGGATCAACCTGCCTGAAGTGCTCGACGGCGCAATCGCCGGGGGCGCCGCCGAAATGATCGTCGTCATGCCGAACGCCCTCAATGTCTTTGGCGGCAGTGGGTATTCGTCCTCAGTCACCACTGGGGACTGGGAAACCTTCATTGCCCGGGAGCTTGTGGCTTACATCGATTCGCACTACCGCACTCTGCCCACCCGCGGCAGTCGCGGCTTGGCTGGCCACTCCTTCGGCGGCTACGGGGCACTGCGCATCGCCATGAAGTTCCCTGACGTCTTCTCTTCGGTCTACGCCCTAAGTTCCTGCTGCCTGCTTCCTCCCGGGGGCGGGCGCGCCGGTTCTGGTCGCGCGGAACAGATCCAATCTCTGGCCGAGATTGCTGCGGCCGACTTCGGCACCAAGGCCCAACTGGCCAGTGCGGCTGCCTGGTCGCCGAATCCGCAAAACCCACCGCTGTTCCTCGATCTGCCCACCAAAAACGGAGAGTCGCAACCTCTCGTCCTCGCACGCTGGGCAGCCAACGCGCCGGTGGCAATGTTTGACCAGTACATTCCGCATCTCAGGCAATTGAACGGCATCGCCCTCGATTGCGGCGATGCCGATGGATTGCTGGCAGGCTCGCGGGAATACAGCCGTCAACTCAACAACTACGGAATCGCCCACGATTTCGCTGTGTATCCCGGCAACCACATCAACGGTGTCGCCAGCCGCATTGAGAAACAGGTGATGCCCTTCTTCAGCGGCAAACTGGCATTCCAGTAGCGCCTGTGTGCAGGAAGTCTGGTGCGCCGCGCGGGCGCACCAGGCGTTGGCAGGAGGGAACGGCGCCAGATCAGGCCAGGGTCTCGCGGCAGAACTGGACGCTGTTCGCGATTTCCTTCATCACGGTGGAACCCTCTGGAACCGGGTGCTCAAACTCGATGGTGGCCTGGAACGGGTATTTCTCACGCTTCATCAGCTGCAATACTTCGCGGATGGGGGTGTCGCCCTGTCCCCAGGGTACGGTGGCGCCCTGGTTGAATTTCCGGTCCTTGAGGTGGATGTGTGTGATGCGATCGGCGTACTTCTTGATGAACGGGATCGGTGAGACATTGTTGGCCGCCGTGAAGTGGCCAATGTCCAGATTGATGCCGTTGAAGGCGGAGTAAGACATCGATCGCTCCCAGCTTGCGGGCGTTGCGAAGGCCTCGGGGTTCTCCACGTCTCCGTGGCCGTGGTACCCAACCATCAACTTGTGCTCGGCGGCGAGTTCTCCCAGCCACTTGGTCTTGCTGACGGGAATCTCGCAGGAAATCGCGCGCGCCCCCACCGCCTTCGCCAGGCCGAAGGCGTAGTGCACAACTTCATCCTTCATGCGATCCACACCGTCGAACTTCACGATTTCAATATCGACGCCAGTGTCGTTCCACTTCTTACGGAAATTCTGAAACTGCTCGATACCCGCCGCCAGGCGCCACTTCTCGAGATCGTTGGCAGCCGCTTGGGCCCGTTCCCGTTCCTCGGGAGTCGGCGGAGTGCCACGCCGTGGTCCGCCAGCTCCGAAGGCGCGCATCTGGGCAGGCGCGCCGCAAGCGGCTTCGATAGGCTGCGAGCGCAACTCCACGGTACTCAGGCCCAGTTCAACCAGGTAGCTCAATACTTCGTCGGCCCCGCCGGGCATCCCCCGGAAGCTGAAGGGAGCGTTGATGCCGATGTGTACCCCGCCGAACTTGGAATTCGGTTTCGCAAGGAGCCTCAATGGCGCTGCCGCGAGCGCCAGTTTTCCGAACGTTCTCCGTGTGTAGTGCATATGATCAGACCTTCAGATCCCATTCTTTCCGAAATACGGGTTTGACGTACTTGTTCGCTTCATCGCTATTCGTGAAGCGCATGTTCTGGTGATCCCAATCGAGCTTGCCCGGCACGCGGAACGCGATGCACGCCAGCGCCAGCCATTCCGCAAATGGCACGGTAACTCGGAAATCCGAGCAGGAGGGATCACCCCCTTTGCAGGCGCGGATCCAATCCAGCATATGTCCGGGGGAGCGGGTGAGCAACTGCGGCGGAAGCTCATACTCCTGCCATCGTGCGTTGGGAAGCAACCAAACACCTTCGCCGCGATTGGAAGTCGCCAATACTCCTTTGGTGCCGATGAACACCGAACCATTGCCAGTCAGAACTCCTGGCTGGGACTGGGGACGGTCGCCGCCAAACACACGCACACCGGGGCCGCCCGGGCCCATGCGCTCACCGGCGGGGCGCTGCCCGCCGCGTCCTTGTGCCCCCGCGCCACCCGGCCCACCAGGTCCACCTGGCCCGCCGGGCCCGCGCCCGAAACCTCCTGCCGGAGCGCCCGGCGGCCGTGTAATCCGCCCTTTGTCGGCGAGGTTATCCGTCGGTGGCAGAATCGTTTCGTTCTCCATTCCGGGAACGCGAAAAACATCGGGGCCAGTGGACCGCGCGGAGTCGTGATAGAAGACCTTCACGGCGGACATGCCCCCGCGTGCGGGGAAGTCGAGCCGGATAGTTGCCTGGTTCGGGAACGTGATGTCGCTCTTGCCGTCGATGCTGACGCACTCGATGCTGGCAGGCGCATTCAGTTGAAGCGCATGATGCACCGGACCTGCCGTGTGGGTGGCCCAGTTGCCAATCTGCCCCGTGCCAAAGTCGTAGAAGCCACGCCAATTGTAAGGAACATACCAGGAACTGAACGGGCGCATTGGCATGGCCCCGAGCCACGAGTCCCAATTGAGCGAGGACGGAACGGATTCCTCTGGCGGAGGCTGTGTCAATCCAGTGGGGTGAGTGCCGGGTGTGGTGCTGATGTGCGCTTCGGTGACGTCGCCGATCTCACCGGACCAGATGATTTCGGCCGCCACCCGATGGGCTTCGTGAGAGAAGCCCTGGTTGCCCATTTGCGTGGCAACTTTGTACTTGTTGGCGGCTTCGAGGAGAATGCGCGCCTCCCCCACGGTGCGGGCGAGGGGCTTCTCAACATAGACGTGCTTGCCGCGCTGCATGCATGCCAGCGCAACGGCTGCGTGCATGAAGTCAGGCACGGCGATAGTGCACGCATCGATATCCTTGCCTGCCTTGTCCAGCATCTCGCGGAAGTCGCGAAACAGGGGCACCTTTTCGAAGCGCTTGATGGTTGCCGCGGACCGGTCAAGATCGACATCGCAGAGAGCAACGACGTTCTCGGTACGGGCTGCGTCATTGAGGATCACCGCCCCTTGACCTCCACAGCCGATGGCAGCCACATTCAACTTTGAGTAAAAGGGCTTGTACCCAAGCGCCCGCAAGGAAGGTACGCTGCCAAAGCCGGCCAGCGGTACACTGCCGGCAAACAGTGATCCGAAGAAAAAGTGCCGTCTGGAGACTGGATGGAATGGCATACTGTCAAAGGACTAACAGCCCCCGGGAATGGTTACCCTTGGGGTCGGATTCAGGAACGCACAGAGGAGACGGTACGAACGGACTGCAGAGAGCTATGGAGAACCGGCCAGTCCCTGTAGGGAGGTAAGTTGCCCCGCAAACGGGTCTGCAGTCATCCGGCCCTTGGCGCGCACCTGTGCTTCACCGCGGCCACGAACATCCGAACCCTCGCATCAGCGACAGGCAGTGAATTGCCAGGTGCTTTCAGCGCCTGGACCCCATCTCCCAACAATCCCGCCGCCCCGCGTCAGCGGTGCCACCCGTAGGCCCCCAGCCCACCAACCTGGCAACCCGACTCGCGCCTGCGAGTCCACGTCACCTTCGCCCCACTTGGCGAATGCGACTCCTAACCCCTAAACCCTCAGCTTCGGGTATCAGCACGGGTTCATGAACCGCGGGTTCACCCCCGATCATGAAAGATCCCGAATCCTGTCTCTCAGAATCCATGGGTTACGGCTATTTTCAAGAGAGCGGATGCCCGGCTAGCCGGACGATAGGAGCTAATGCCCGGCTAGCCGGGCGATA
>JAHCHD010000063.1 GCA_026129915.1 Bryobacterales bacterium | reverse complement strand
CTGGCGGGAATGGGAGCGGATCTTCTGGTGGAAACGCTTGCGCGTCTGGAGACCGGGACGCTTGGGGCTGAGGCGCAGGACCATGCGGCCGCCACTTACGCACCCATGCTGAAACGGGAGGACGGGCTGGCACGCTGGCAGGAACCGGCCACCGTGGTATACAACCGCTATCGTGGATTCCAGCCTTGGCCAGGGGCATACACCTACTTTCGCGGGACACGTTTCCAGCTAAAGGAGATGCGTCTTGGCGAGGAATGCGAGATACCACCCGGAACGGTGTTCGCACAGAATAGGCGCCTGTTTGCCGCGTGTGGCGATGGGCGCGCCGTGGAGCTGATTCGCGTTCAGCAGGAGGGCAAGGGAGCGGTTTCCGCGGAGGCCTTCCTGAACGGCGTCAAGCTGCAGCCCGGCGAACGCTTCACCGAGACGCCGCTTCCGGAAGCGGCGTCCGATTCGCCAGAAAAGGAAACGAACCAGTGAGCCAACAACCCCTCCACGTGCCGAAGGGCTTTCGCTTTGCATGCACCTACGCGGGAATCCGCAAGAAGGCCAAGGACGACTTGTCGTTACTGGTGAGCGAGCCAGCCGCCAACGCCGCCGCGCTGTTTACGACAAACCGGGTGAAGGCGGCACCGGTGCTGGTATCGATGGAGCACCTGGCGCGGTCAAAAGGCAAGGTATCGGCAGTGGTGCTGAATGCGGGTAACGCGAACTGCGCCACACGCACCGGTGATGCCGTGGCGCGCGAAACCTGCGCGGCGGCGGCGGCGCTGCTGGGAGTGCCCACGGAACAAGTGCTGCCGTCGTCAACGGGCGTGATCGGCATGGAACTCGATGGCGGCAAGATTGTGGCCAAGTTGCCGGAGCTGGTGGCGGCGCTTGACGGCGCCGCGCTGCCTGCGATTTCAGAGGCCATGATGACCACCGACACGTTCCCTAAGCTGGCTTCGCGGCGGGTGAAGCTGAGCGGAGGCGTGGTGAGGATTGCAGGCATCACCAAAGGCGCCGGCATGATTCACCCGAACATGGCCACCACGCTGGCGTTTGTAATGACCGACGCCGCGTTGTCAGCAACTGCGGTGCGCCGCCTGGTGCGTGCTGGCGCGGAGGTGAGCTACCACGCCATCAGTATAGATGGGGATACCAGTACCAACGACACGCTATTGCTGATGGCCAACGGCGCCAGCGATGTGAAAGTGACACCCGAGGACGAAGCCACCTTTGCAAAGGCGTTGAACGGGGTGCTGCAGGATCTAGCCAAGATGATCGCAAGGGATGGCGAGGGCGCATCGCACTTCGTAACCATCAAGGTATCGGGAGCGAGCAGCGACGCAGCCGCGCGGCAGATTGGGCGCGCCATCGCCAATTCCCCGCTGGTGAAGACCGCCATTGCGGGCTGTGATCCCAACTGGGGCCGCATCCTTTGCGCGGCCGGCTACAGTGGTGTGGCGTTTGACCCGGCAACGGTAAGTATACGTCTGCAGAAGACGACAGTTTGTCGCAACGGATTGCTTGCGCCGTTCGATGAACCGGCTCTGATTGAACGCCTGCGCGAGCACGATGTGGAGATCGACTTCCGGCTGGGCGGTGAGGGGCGGGGGCAATCCACCTTTTGGACCTGCGACTTTACGGAAGGCTACGTGAAGATCAACGCGGAATACCGCACCTGAGCGCGTTATTCAGGCCCTGGAGTGGCGCGAATTCGTTGACGATTCTCTCCCAAGCCCCCGCCTCGTCCACAATGGAAGCATGTACGCGGAGCACCTGATTGTGGTGGCGCACCCCGGCGATGAGATGCTGGGTTGCGCCCGTCTGCTGCTGCGCGACTCGGAACGCTGCCATGTGCTGTATGTGGCAGATGGATTGCCATCCAGCCTCCGGACGATCCGAAAGGCCGGGGCCAAGACCGCCGACGAGTACGTTGCCGTACGCTGCTCAGAGATTCACGCGGCGCTGACAGCCTTTGGGCTTCGCCCTGAACAGACCACACGACTGGGGTTGGGCGAACACACCGTTCTCGCCCATGTGGAGAGGGTAATTCAGGCTATTCTTGGGCTCGTGCGGGCTGACCGTCCCCTGGAACTGCACACACATCCTTTCGAGGGAGGGGATCCGGATGCCGACGCCGTGTGCTTCTCGGTACACAAGGCGTTGGAGAGGCTCCGCGCCGAGGGAGAGGTGTGCCCGACCCTGTATGAGTTCACGTCGTTCCATGCACGGGACGGGCTGTTTCGCGCGGCAGAGTTCCTGAATCCCTATCCCAGTGCGCAGATCACGCTGTTGACGGAAGCCGAGTGCGCCATGAAACGGGAGGCACTGCGTTGTCTGCGCAGCCGGTACAACCTGATCGCCCGCTTCTCGCTTTGCGAGGAACACTGGCGCCGGGCCGACGGCTACGATTTTGGCGAGCGGCCCCATGACGGGCCGCTGTACTACGAACTCGCCCGCACTGGCTTCACATGGGAGCACTTCGCCAAGTTTGTCGAGTCTCTCCAGAACGGGTCGGCTTCACAACAACCCAAACCAAGCCCGACGGAAGGCGAGATTAGCCACAAGGCATCGGATGGGGAGTGAGCGGAAAGGGCCGTGCAAACGGCATCGTGCGAACCCGCAACAGGAATGGACTGTATCTATTACTCCACTGAGCTAGCCAGCGCGGGAATGCGATCGAGGCAGGCATCCGGATCGCGGTGGAACTCGGCGCAGCTGAAACTCGATTTCAGGGTGTGCTTCTCGTGGCAATCCAGGCA
Organism: Bryobacterales bacterium; assembly: GCA_026129915.1. Classification (GTDB taxonomy): domain Bacteria; phylum Acidobacteriota; class Terriglobia; order Bryobacterales; family Bryobacteraceae; genus JACTMJ01. Next base: position 22,702 of record JAHCHD010000063.1, on the reverse strand, counting down.
GGCCATTCCCTCGTAGCGGCCTAGCGGGGTCTTGTCGTCATTCGTCCCTGCCTGCAGATTAGCGTAAGGCGCGTGGCACTGGTAGCAGAGGGCGTTCTGCGGAGTGGCTGCCACGGCCACGGGGCGCGTTCCTTGCTGGATGGCGGGCACAGGCAGGAACCGGGCAGAGACGTGATCTTCAGAGCGGCGGTCGTAGAAGCCTAGCGAAGGCCGCAACTTGATTTCCTTGCCTGCGTCGAATGGCTCGACGTCGACCGACGTCTGCCGGAGATAGCCGGCCTTGGCCTCAGTGGCGTCCACGTGCATGGCATGGCAGCTTAGACAGGGAATGCTGTGCTCGGTCGGGAGAGCATTCACCAGCGTCCATGGACCTTCCATCGACACCGGCGTAACGACGCTGGCGATGTCTCCTGGTTGGTGCATCCCATGGCAGCGCAGGCAATCGTCCATCAGTTGCCGGGAGTGGTTGTGGCCAGGTCGCAGGAAAATGGACGCGTAATCAACACTGTGGCCTCCGGATGTCCATTGACGAAACTCCTGAGCGTGGCAGCTTTCGCAGCGCTGCGTAATGGCAGCCACATCCTTCGTCCGGAGTTGGATACGTTCGGGCAGTTCACCGAAGAAGTGTACCGCGATACGCCGAAGGTTTCCCAAGTGAAAATCCGCGTCGAGGGTTAAGGCATCGCCATGGCAAGCTGTGCAAGGAACGTCCTTGTGCGTGGAAACGCGCCAGGTGTCGTGGTTGGGGGCAATCTCGTGGCAACGTGCACAGCTTTCACCACCACCCATTTCGTACAGGAAGCTGGCGCCGGGCAAAGCCAGCAACGCCAGCAACGCAGTTGAGGCAGCGATCACCAGGGGACGTTTTGCAATTGACGGTGCCTTCATCCGCTGTAGCCTGTTGCTCTCTGAATCACGATGGGTTTCCTAAGCTCCCCGGAAGCGCGTGCCATTCCATTCGCGCTTCATGTAGTCACTCGCCCAGTAGGCAATCGCCATGATGGTGAGCACGGGGTTAAAGCCGCCGTTGGTAACGTGCACGGAACCATCCACCACAAACACGTTTTCCGCGCCATGCACCTGGCAGTAGCGGTTCACCACGGAACTTTGGGGGTCGTCTCCCATGCGGCACGTGCCAGCCTGATGCTGACCTCCGCTGAGCCCCTGCCCAGGGATGTTCAGCCAGGTGCGGGTGGCGCCTGCTTCCTTGAGAATCAGCTCTGCTTTCCTCGCCATGGCGGTGGCGATCTCAAGCGTGTGAGGATGCTTGCCACCTGACATGCGAGGCACTGGAATGCCCCAGTGATCTTTCACATGGGGGTCAACCTGTACGCGGGCATCGAACACGGGAATTTCCTGCGTGGGTCCGCGCAATCCGACGGTACGGCGGTAGTAATCGCGGAGGAACTTCTTGTGTTCGCGACCCCATCCCCGTACGCCTGGCGGAAAGTCGTTGATGGCCTGTATGGGGAGCCGGATGAACTCGTTGCAGAGCAAGGCGCCGCCAGCGAGACCGGGATTGCCATGATTGTAGTCGCAAAGGGCAACGCTTGCACCGGGGCCAAGGTCGTCGTAGGTGTCGAAGTCGAAGAGACCGGTGGCCCCGGAGTAGGTATGCCCTTGCAGGTTGCGGCCCACCCAGTCGAAGCGGTTGCCGATTCCTTCCGGGAAGAAGCGGCTGCGCGAGTTCAGTAATAGCCGCGCGCTTTCGATCGCAGCGCCGCTAACCACAAGCAATTCAGCACGCACCTGCTGGCGACGATCGTTGCCATCGAAGTAGATCAAGCCGTTGGGGCGTCCGCTGGCATCCACCGTGATCTCGCTGGCAATCGCCTCCGTTTCCAGATGACAGTTTCCGGTCTTGAGCGCGGCAGGAATCACCGTGTTCTGCGTGCCTCCCTTGGCGTTCACTTCACAGGCAAACCCCACACACCAGCGGCAGCGCATACAGGGCGGGCGTCCATTGTAGGGGACGCTATTGCGGAGCATGGGAATGGGAAAGGGGTGCAGACCCATGCGCCTGGCTGCCGACTCAATCAGCAGGTGTTCCTTCGTGGGCGGAAGCGGAGGCATGGGCAAGGGTTTCTTGCGAGGGCCGTGAAAAGGATCGGGAGTCATATCACCGGACACGCCGACTTCCTCCTCGGCCATCTGGTAGAACGGCTCGAGATCGTCGTAGGTGATCGGCCAGTCGTCCAGAGTGCTGCCCTCAGGCACGCCGTACGTTTCTTTCATCCGGAAGTCTTTCGGCAGAAAGCGCCAGGCCATGGCGCCGTAGCTTTGCGTTCCTCCACCCACACAGGCGGCATTGTTGTTATAGCCGCCGTCGCGAACCCGGATTACCTTGGAGTTGCCGTTGCCATCCACAATCACGCGCGGGTTCTGGTTCTCGTCCGGACCAAAGGGAGCGCCCAGCGCGCTGGTTCGCTGATTGCGCAGGTCATCCTTGCGACAATCGGCAGGCGTCACCGCCTTACCGCGCTCCAGCAGCAGGACGTGCAATCCCGCTGCGGCCAGTTCCTTGGCGACGATACCGCCGCCTGCCCCGGCGCCCACCACCACTGCGTCGTAAGTGGTCATGGACGTTGCCTGTCTGCCAACGGCTGCATGGCGGCAGCACCCTGCTTCGGGAAGTAGTAATCGTCACGACCCCGCACTGGAGGATGCGGAACACCCAGCGCCCGCCAACTTAGGGCGTCCTGGTTCCCGCCGTGGCGCGGATCGCCGTAGTATCCCTGCATGGAGTGGGTACGCACGGTGCGAAAGAACTCGCGAGGCGGGAGGTCTCCCCACAACTCGGCGGGGAGATCTCCCTTTTCCATGCGCTCCACTAGGGCCTCCTGCTCCTCAAAGCGAAGTGCGGAAAACGATCTCTGGTAGACGGCGTGCGCGCTGTCCTCAAGTGCTTGCAGCCCCTTTCGGTACGCTGCGCGGTGGCCTACGTAGGCCCTGGCAAGGTGGCGGTCAAGAAAGCGTATGACGTTGGCGCCCACTGCACCTGGCGTCTCGTCATCAGGAATTATCTGGTTGAGCAACGCAGCCAGGGTGTCCGCCTCAGTGGCACTGAACAAACGGTATTGCGAACGCGCCCCGCCACAGCCAGCGGAAGTTGCCAGCACGGCGGCTGAAAGGGCAGATTGCAGCAGCGTCCTGCGTTTCATCGTTTCAGCTCTGATTATCTGTATTTTTCAGGGAGGATTCAAGTAGAATCGGCAACCTGTTCAAATAGTCTGACTCTGGCCGGATTCACCGCGAGTGCTTGTAGATCAGGTCGAGCAGTTCCGCCGCCATCGCGTCGGCTTCTTCCCTGCTTCCCTCACGGAAGGTGGTGGCTGCGCAATGCTGAAGGTGATTCTTCATCAAGCCCCTTCCGACAGCGCGCAACGATTCCTGGGCGGCTGAGATCTGCACGAGGATCTCGGCGCAGTAACGGTCTTCTTCAATCATGCGCTGAAGACCGCGGATTTGCCCCTCAATCCGGCGCAACCGTCGCAGGTTGGCGGCCTTGATCTCCGGGTCAACACCCAGGGCGTGGCGATGGCTCTCGCCGGTCTCACATCCGCACGCTGGGTGAGTCACTGGATTGTCTTTAGATTGCATGTGCTACTCCCAAGGCTAGCGCTTTCGATAGCGAAGCGACGTGTGCTTCAACCGGAGACTGTTGGCTACCACGCTGACGGAACTAAATGCCATGGCGGCACTGGCCAAGGCCGGGCTCAGCAGGATGCCAAACGCCGGAAACAGCGCCCCCGCCGCCACCGAGATGCCGATGACGTTGTAGATCATTGCCCAGAACAGATTTTGCCTCATGGTACGCATGGTGACGCGCGCAAGAGCGAGGGCATCGGCTACCGAGGCGGGGTCACTGCGCATCAAGGTGACCGCGGCCGCTTCGCCAGCAGCATCGGCGCCCCGGCCCATGGCGATGCCAACATCGGCGCCGGCGAGTGCCGGAGCATCGTTCACCCCATCGCCCACCATTGCCACCTTGCGTCCTAGCATCTGCAGCTCTCGCACCACTTCAAGCTTGCCCTCGGGCAGCACTTCCGCATGCACCTCAGTAATCCCTGTCTCGCGCGCGATGGCCGCGGCGCTTTCTCGCCGGTCGCCACTCAGCAAGTGAACGCCTAGGTTCATCAGCCGTAACTGCGCCACTGCATGCGCGGCTCCAGGCTTCAGCGTGTCGGCGATACCCGCCACAGCCACCACTGTATTCCCCCTCGCGACAAGAATCGTGGTTTTCCCGTCAGCCCGCAAGCCCTCTGCTACGCGCTCAGCCTGGTCAACCCGATCGATAGCTTCCTCGCGAAGCCACAGGGCACTGCCTACCCGCAGGCGCTGCTCGCCCACCATCCCAGTCACGCCCCGTCCCGGTTGGTTAAGCACTTCGGAGGTGGCTGGGATTGTCACTCCGGCACCGTGCGCATAGCGTACGACGGCATCGGCCAGGGGGTGCGCGCTCGCCTGTTCCAGCGCAGCTGCTTCCGCCAGAACAGCATCGCCCGCGACGCCGTCAAGCGCGATCCAATCGGTAACCGTGGGCTTGCCTTCGGTGAGCGTACCGGTTTTGTCGAAGACCACGGTATCCACCCCGCTTAGCCGCTCAATCGGTTCGCCGCCCTTGATGAGAATGCCCATGGAGGCGCCACGCCCGGTGGCAACCAGCACAGCGGTGGGAACGGCGAGCCCCATTGCGCAGGGGCAAGCGATAATCAGCACCGTCACCGCAACCCCAACCGCCTGGGCAAGTGACGGCTCAGTAGGTGCCACCCACCACACAAGGAAGGTGACCAAAGCAATGCCGATCACCACGGGCACAAACACCGCGCTGATGCGATCTGCCAATCGCTGCACGGGCGCTTGGGAGCTTTGGGCATCGCGCATCAACTGCACGATGCGCGCCAGCATGCCATCGGCGCCGGTGCGGGTAACCCGGTAGCGCAGTGCCCCTTCGTGGTTAAGCGTGCCGCCCGTTACCGGATCGCCCGCCTGTTTGGAGACAGGCAGGGATTCCCCGGTAAGGAGGCTTTCATCCACGCTGGAGACACCGGAGTGAATAATACCGTCCACAGGGACTCGTTCGCCTGGTGGCACAAGAACCAGATCGCCGGGCCGCAACTTCTCAACGGGGACGTCATGGACCACTTCATCCCGCAGCACGCGTGCCACCGGAGGTTGTAGCGCGGCAAGCTGCCGGATTGCGGAAGCAGCCCGATGGCGTGCCTGCCGTTCAAACGAATTGCCGAGCAAAACCAGCGCCAGGATGAAGACTACAGCCTCGTAGTACACCTCTGCGGCTACACCGCGCACCCCAAAGATCCCAGGAACAATGGTCACCGCCAGTGAATAGGCAAATGCCGCGCCGGTACCCACCGCTACGAGGGTGTTCATGTCAGCGGTACGGTGTCGAGCCGCTGCCCAAGCGCGCTGATAGAAGACGCGACCAGGACCTGCCATCACCGCCGTGGTTAGTGCGGCTAGAATCCAGCGCAGCCCCGATGGCTGCATCCCATAGAGCCACGGAAACAGGGAACGAAGCAAGGCCTCTGATGCAGACATCAACCACCCTAGCCCTGGAAGGACGCCTCCACCGTGCCCGTGTGCCTCGGCCATCGTCATCAGTGGCATGGAAAGTAGCATCGCAAGGGCAGCCGCTGCGAGAGAAAGGAATGCCCGGCGGCGCAGAGAGTGAAACTCCGCCTCAGCAGCTGCATCCTGGCGCTGCTGCGCTTCAAAGGAGGTTTCAGCGAGGGAGGGCAGACTCGCGTTGAAGCCAGTCTGGTCGATGCGCCGGGCCAGATCGTCGATGTTGGTCAGCGCGGGGTCGAACTCCACTTCCGCCCGGTTGGTCATCAAGCTGACGGTAGCCTTCCTGACGCCCGGGGCTGTGGTGAGGGCTTGCTGGACCGCACTTTGGCAGGCCGCGCAGGTCATACCCTCCACGTTGATCTGAGCAACCGCATTGGCGTTGCGAGCGGGGGCCGCGGACTTTGCTGCAGACGGGGTCATGACCGCACACGAACGGCGTATCCCGCAGATTCTAAGACCTTCACGATGGATGCTGGTTCGGTTTCGCTCTCCTCGATCTCCACCTGAGCAGAGCCGATAGTGACGCCACTTACATTGCGTACACCTGCGCGAGAGAGCAACTTCTCCACCCGGCGCACGCAGCCATCGCACATCATCCCTTCGATTTGCAGAGAAAGGGTAGTCATAATGCCTCTACCTGAATGATATACCCCCCAGGGGTATACTGCAAGCACGACATAAAGCAAGCGGCGCGCCCGAGGGCGCGCCGCTGAATGCCAGGAGACTGAATAAATTCCGTTAGTTCTGGGCCGCTCCGCCTTCGGCGGGGGTGGCAACTTGCTCGCCTTCCGCGGGAGCAGCGGCTGCCTCGCCCTCCGCGGCCGGAGTCTTACCGACATACATCGGCATGGGGATGGGTTCGTAGCCAGCGGAGGCACCAGGTTCGGAAGGGCCAGCGGGTTCAACATGAACCCGCGTGTTGATATCCAGAAATGTGAAAACCATAAACACGCCGACGAAGAAAATGGAGGAGAGGAACACAATTGCATTCATCCCCTTTTCCCAGCGAAGGTGCATGAAAAACAGCACCACCAGGGAAGCCTTCACCGTAGCGATAGCCATTGCAATCATCAGGTTTACAAAATTCGAGCCAAAATCGATTCCGGCCACGAAAACAGTGATCGCAGTCAATACAAACAGGGCAATGATGGTGCCGATGTAGTACCGGGTGTGGTCGTGCGTGTGGGTCTCTTCCCCATGCTTGGGGATGCTTTCCATGGTTTGTTTCTCAAGTGCCATTGTTTGTGCGTCTCCCGTTTAGCTCACCAGGTAAAGAAGGGGGAAGAGATAAATCCAGATCAAGTCGACCAAGTGCCAGTACAAACCGGTGAGGTCGACCGGAGTATAGTACTCGCTGGAATAGTCACCCTTATGCGTCCGATAGATCAGATACGCAATGACACCCATACCGGCAATAATGTGAATGCCGTGGACACCCGTCATCATGAAATACATGCTGAAGAACAGGTATTCTCCAGGAACCGCCGCTCCGGCATAGCTAAAAAGGGAGCCGGGGAGCAACCCATCGTGAATCTTGTGAGAATACTCAAAATACTTGATAACCATGAACACGCCACCCAGCGTGAACGTGGTGTAGAGAAACGCGAGTGTTGCCTTGGTCTTACTTAAGGCCGCGCTTTGAACCGCCATCACCATGGTGAAACTGCTCACAAGCAGCACAAGGGTATTGATGAGGCCAAGGTTGCGATCGAGGTGGTGATGCGCCTCAATGAAGGCCTGCGGGTGCTTACTTTGGAGAATGAAGTAACCCAGAAACAGCCCTGAGAAGAGCAGGATTTCCGTCACCAGGAAGAGCCACATTCCAAGCTTGGAAGCTTCGAACTGCTGTTGTGCTGTGTGGAAATGGTGCTGCAGAAACTTAGGGTGGGAGTGAGCAGAATGCTCACCCCCCTGCCCACCAACTGGAATTGCAATATCGCTCATGCGTGAGCTCCTGCCTTTTCGGCAGCGCGGGCTGCCTTGAAATCGTATGGTCCGTGAGTTATCACAGGATCGTGATGGAAGTTGTGAGTAGGCGCAGGGCTGGACACCGTCCACTCCAGCGATGCCGCACCCCACGGATTGTTGGGAGCGTCGTAGCGTTTGCGGAAGAGCGGCGCGATGAGCACTACTGCCATGATCACCAACCCCAGCGCGAGAATGTATGAGCCGATCGTAGAGGCCACATGCAGAGGCTGGAACTGGTCAAGGTAGTTGTAATAGCGCCGCGGCATACCGCGCGCACCAAGAATGAACTGCGGCAAGAAGGTTCCGTTAAAACCGAGGAACACGAGCAGGCACGCAATGGATGCCCAGTACTCGTTGTACATCCGGCCGTAAATCTTCGGCCACCAGTAGTGGACACCAGCAAAGAAAGCGATCAGGGTGCCGCCCATCATCACATAGTGAAAGTGAGCCACGATGAAATAGGTGTCATGGAGGTGAACGTCGACTGCAAGGGCACCGAGGAACAAGCCTGTTAAGCCGCCAATACCGAACAGCAGCAGGAAGGAGATTGCATACAGCATGGGCGCTTTCAGGCTGATGGAACCGCGATACATTGTGGCCATCCAGTTCCAGATCTTGATACCCGAGGGAATCGCCACCAGGAAGGTGATGAACGAAAAGACGGCCGCAGCGAACTCACTCTGGCCACTTACAAATAGATGGTGTCCCCAAACCAGGAAACCAACCACCGCGATGCCCACACTGGACCAAGCAATCGGCTTGTACCCGAAAATGGTTTTCTGGGAGAACGTGGGAATCACCTCAGAAATGATCGCCATGCCCGGCAGAATCATGATGTAAACGACCGGGTGCGAATAGAACCAGAAGAAGTGCTGGAACAGAACAGGGTCGCCGCCCAGGTTGGCGTCGAAAATGCCTACCTGGAAGATACGTTCCATCAGCAACAAGACCATGGTAATGCCAATCACCGGGGTTGCCAGTACCTGAATGAGACTGGTGGCGTACATGCCCCATATAAAGAGAGGCATGTTGTACCATGACATTCCCGGGGCACGGAGCTTGTGAATGGTGGCGATGAAATTTACCCCGGTGAGGATCGACGAGAAACCCAGCACAAAGGCAGCCATGGTCATTATGCCAACGCCGCCGGAAGTGGTGCTGCTGTAAGGGGTGTAGAAGGTCCAACCGGTATCCAATCCACCCCCAAGGATAGCTGCCACCGCCATCAAGGCGCCCACCACATAAATGTAGTAACTGGCGAGGTTGAGCCGGGGAAAGGCCACGTCCTTAGCGCCGAGCATAATCGGCATTGCGAAGTTGCCGAGGGTGGCCGGAATAAGGGGCACCAAGACGAGGAAGGTCATGATGGCCCCATGCAGGGTGAACAATTGGTTATATACCTGCGCATCCACCAGGAGACGTTTTGGCGTAAGCAACTCGGTGCGTAGCACTAGCGCCAATACGCCGCCGACGAAAAACATGGTCATGATGGTCCAAAAATACATCACGCCAATTCGCTTGTGATCCACGGTAAGCAGCCAGCTTTTCACGCCACGATTCTCGTTGAGATAATTCAACTCTTCGTGGTGACTGGCCGTTGCTTGCTGAGTTTGTGTAGATACTTCAGCCATGCGTATTCCCCTTAGTTCATTTCCCCACACCGCTGGCGACGGCGATCCCAGTAGCCGCTACGGTTGCAGCGACTTGATGTATTCAGCGAGGGCCTGGATCTCACGTTCCCGCAACAGGCCCTGAAACGATGGCATTACAGGCTCATATCCAGTAACGATTTTGGCAGCCGGTTGCAACACCGACTCACGCACATAGTCCTCGTCCACCACCGCGGACGTGCCGTCGGTGAAGCGGTGCGTCTGGCCCCATATCCCCAAGAACGAGGGGCCCTGAATGCGGCTGCCATCCACGGAATGGCAGCTATTGCAGCCTTTGCTGACGTAGAGCAGTTTCCCAAGCTCCGGAAGCGGCATGTTCATCACTTCTTCTGCTTTTCGCTCCAGCCATTGCTGATACTGATCTTCAGTATCCACCACTAGCTTAGCCAGCATATTGGAGTGGTCCAGCCCGCAGTATTCGGCGCAGAAGACAACGTGTTCGCCGGGCCCTTCGGCTTCAAACCAGATAGTGCTGTAGCGATTGGGTACCACATCCTGTTTGATGCGAAAGTCCGGAACGTAGAAATCGTGAATGACATCCTGGGAGATCATCAGCAGCTTGACTGGACGCCCGGCGGGGACGTGCATTTCCTGGCCGAACGTCATTCCATTCGGATAGGTGAAATCCCAGCCCCACTTGCGAGCGACCACCTTGATCTCGAGCGCGTCAGCAGGCGCTACCCTTGCATGCATATAGGTGCTGAATCCCCAGAAGAACATGACAAGGATGGGAATTGTGGGAATCACCGTCCAGACAATCTCGAGCATCGTATTGTGAGAGAAGTCAGGTGTAACCTCGTTCTCCCGCCGTCTTCGGTACTTCCATACGAAGTAACCAACACCGATGGCGATGATTGCATAGAGGATGATGCTGACATAAAGAATGAACATGAACAGGTCGTCCACGTCACGGGCATGCTGCCAGCCCTGAATCTCCGGCATGATTATGGAGCGTAGCCAATTCATCTTAACCCCACCAACTCCTGATTCGACAGCGTTCCCCTGGCTTTCTCCATCCGGCGCAGACGGACGATCATCCAGGCGATAAGCAAAACAACCAATACCCCTCCTGCCCGCATGAAGTTCATCGCGAACATCACATACGAGCCCGCCTTGGGGTCGAAGTGGTAGCACAGCAGCAACAATTGCTCTGTGCTGAAAGAGAACTTCTCTTCCCTGGCTTCCGCAAGCGCCAGCCGTAAATCCAGTGGCTTAAATTGGATGCCATACAAATAGCGAGATACCTTGCCTTCCGGCGATAGCACCATAATCACCGATGCATGCGAATACTGTTCGATTCGAGTGTCATAGCGGTAATTAAAACCAACCTGTTCAGCCAGTTTCTTCGCATTGCCATTGTGGTCTACGAAGAAGCTCCATCCGGAAACCGGCTTATCGAAGCCCGACAAGTAAGTGGCCTTCTTCTCGCGGGCCAGTTCTGCAGTCTCGGTGGGATCGATGCTGATCGTCAGCACGGTGTAGTCAGGACCTGCGTGGATAGGCATCTTCCTCATGGCGTCGGCCTGTCCGTTCAGTACGAGACTGCAAAGCATCGGGCAGCGGTAGTATGCCAGGTTCAGCAGTACGGGCTTACCCAGATCGAAGTATTGTTTCAGCGGAACTACCTGCCCTGCCTCGTTGATGAAGGTGAGGGAAAGGTCGATGTTATTCCCTGCCTTCTCATCCACACCAACTCCGTCGTGCATCGGGACAGGAGTATTCACCTGAGCGAGCACTGGAAAAGCAAGACTGTACAGCAGAACGTTAACCAACGCGACTCTACGGAGTGGTAGCCAGCAGAGCCTGTGAAGCAGGGTCATGAATTCCTCCCATGATGGTTTCACCGGGAATTACCGAGTACGTTTCCTTCACGCGCTGGGGAGCCGTAGGGTAAAACGGCTTCCCGGCCTGTGCTTCGGAAAGCACCAAATCCATCGCGCGCTGGATGGGGAGACGGACAATCCCTTTCTCCCGATCCGCATACTTATAGGAGTACAATTCGGCGTCCTCGCGCGCACGCAAATTGCGATAATCTTCGCTCACTGGTTCGAGCAGCTTCACAAATTCCTCGTGATTTTTCAGCGAGTCGAAATAGACTTGCACCGCGAGGACCGTAACGACGATGAACACGACGATTCCCACCCCGGCCCAGGCGATGAAGCCTACTTTGGCATCGGACTCTTCATAGCCGAGGCTCACCGAGTGTTCGTATCCTGGCGGCTTGTGAAATTCTTCAGACATTGCGCAAGAGACCTCCAGAATTAAGCCTGATGAAAGTTGAGCGATCGCTCAAAGCGGAGATCGCCCACCGGGACGATACTCTGCTTGGCGAGCCGTATCCAGAAAACATAGCCGAAGCTGCCCACCATGGCGAGTAACCCAGCCAGATCGAGCCAGTGAAGCTGCACGCCATCCTGGTAGAGGCTGCCCATCACCAGCCAGTAGACATCGACATAGTGCATGACTAGCAGCCAGGCGGACATCACGCCTAGCACCATGAGATGGCGCTTGGCCCACCGTGCGATGAGAATGCCGAACGGGATGAAGAAGTGACCGATGATCAGCAGATGGCTCACCGGCTCCCAAGAGCCCTGGAAGCGATGCCGGAAGAAGATGGTTTCTTCTGTAAGGTTGCCGTACCAGATGAGCATATACTGGCTGAAGGCGCAGTAGGCCCAGAAGGTATTGAAGGCGAACAGCCACTTACCCAGGTCGTGATAGTGCTCTTCACTGATGGCATTGGCGAGGATGCCATTAGCACGAAAGCGCAGACAAATGAGGATGAGCAGACCGGTGAACGAGAGTGCGCAGCCAGCGTACATATAGACGCCGAACATAGTGGAGAACCAATGCGGCATAAGCGACATCACCCAGTCCATGGAAGCGAGGCCAAACGTTGCTGTTAGGACAAGTACGCCGAATGCGGAGAGATTCTTGCTCTTTTCGGTGTAACTGAAGTTGCGGTCGTTATCCTGCGCGACGCTCCAGCCCCAGAGTTTGAACGCAAAGAACATCCAAACACAGAAATAGAAGATCGTGCGGGCAATGAAGAAAGGCTCGTTCAGGTATCCCGCTTTCCTGCTAAGGATCGGGTCGCTGGCCACTACGTCATGATGCGTCCACTCATAGAGCGAGTGCAGCCCGATCATGTTCGGAAGGAACAGGATAAACGCCAGTGGTAGCGTCATCATCAGGCACTCGGAGATGCGCCGGATGACTACGCTCCAGGTAGCCCCGCTGAGGTGCTGGATCATGACGAAGAACAGGGCGCCCACCGCAAAGGTTGTGGCATAGACGGAATTCAGCAAGTAGCTGTGGTGAAAACGTTCGTGATCCACAAAAAAGCCCACAACCAGCAGAATCCAGCCAATAGCGCCAATGGCCAGCAGGATATTCTTGACCTTGGTGAAGGTGCCTTCGCTAAGCCGGAAGGAATCGGCGGCGGAATGAGAAGCGTGTTGGGCCATGGTTATCTCAGGTCGCTCCTTAGGTCAGCGGGAACGTCAGACACGGTGCCGATGGCGGCACGCTGCAGAGCGCGGGTATAGGCGACAATCGCCCAGCGATCCTGCTCAGTGACTTGCCAGCGGTAACCAGGCATTGAACGGCGGCCGTTGGAGATTACGTAGAACAACTCCCCGTCCGCAAATTCTGCGATACGGTCCTCAATAATGCTATTGGCAATCCAGCCTTGCGAACGAAGGCTGACGATGCCGCGGCCAGAACCGGTACGGTCGTGGCAAGGAGCGCAGTAGATGTTGTAGCGTTCCTGCCCGCGAACCAGCAGTTCCTTCGTGACGGGCACTGGGTTATTCACGTAGAAGCCGTTCTGCTGGCCCGTGTAGAAGGCATCATCTTCCTTCAGGTGTCCCACCGCGATGGTTCCCGGTACGGCCATGCGGCTACCAACCTTGTTCGCGAAAAAAGCACTGGGCTCCTGAGCTTCCACTTTGGGCTGCCGCGCCATGTCAGACCAAATCTCGATGGGAGGCTTCTCTGAATAGCGCACCCCGCAGCCACTAAAGCTGAGCACAAGCGCCATACCCAGCAAAAGTCCGGCTACGCGGCGGGCTGAGATCTGCTTAGGCATCTTCATGCACAATCTCCGTATTGTCTCCACCCAATTCATTCAGCAGTTCCACAATTGCTGTAGGTTCGAAATGATTGCCATCCCGCTCGACTACAAGCACAAAGCCATCGTCGGTAGCCCGGGCGTAGTGGGAATAGTTGAACACCGGATGGTTAAACCTGGGCAGACCGTTGAAGGCCAGCATCCCAAACACCGCCGCAAAGGAGGCCAGAAGCACCATCAACTCAAAAGTAATGGGAATGGAAAACTCCACCGCGTAGAAGGGCTTTCCACCGATGATCAAGGGATAGTCCACCGCTGCGGTCCAGTATTGCAAGCCCTGGGCGACCAAGATCCCTGCAATGCCGCACGCGGCAATCACGTAGCCCAGCTTAGAGCGTTTTTCGCCCATGGCTTCGTCGATGCCATGCACCGGAAACGGGGTATGGGCATCGAGCTTGCGGTAGCCCTTCTTCCGTACGGCGCGGATGGCATCAACCAAGTCAGTGGTGCTGTAAAAGGTGGTGGCCACCGCGAACGGCTTGCCTTGCGCGTCAGCGGGGACCATGGCCCGGTCTTCTGTGTGAGCAGTAGCCATAATGTCCTCCTAGTGGTGCGCGCCTTTCTCAATGTCTTGTGCAATGGCGCCCTTCACCTCAGCAATGGCGATCATCGGCACAAACTTGATGAACATCAGGTAGAGAGTGAGAAACAAGCCAATGGACCCGATGTACGTGAGGACGTCGACGTAGGTGGGCCTGAAGTAGTCCCAGCTAGACGGCAGAAAGTCCCGGTGCAGTGAGATGGAGATGATCACGAAGCGCTCAAACCACATCCCGATATTCACGAAGATGGTGATGACGAACACGACGGCAATGTTGCTTCGGACGGAGGCCCACCAGAGCGGCAGAGGCGCTACCACGTTGCAGAAAATCATGCTCCAGGTTGCCCACCAGAACGGTCCGGTAAGACGATTGAAGAAAGCAAACTGCTCACCGTTCACTGCGCCGTACCAGGCGATGAAATACTCGGTTGCGTAGCTGTAGCCAACAATCATTGAGGTCGCCAGCATTACCTTGCACATGTAGTCAATGTGCTTCAGGGTGATGAGATGCTCAATGTTCAATGCCTTGCGGGTGATGATCAGCAGCGTCAGCACCATTCCGAAGCCGCTGAACACAGCGCCGGCGACAAAGTATGGCGGAAAGATGGTGGTGTGCCAGCCCGGCAGGATGGAAACCGCGAAGTCAAAGCTGACGATGGAGTGCACCGATAGCACCAGCGGCGTGGATAAGCCGGCCAACACCATGTAGGCAAGTTCATAGTGCTTCCAGTGGTGCGCCGAACCTCGCCAGCCGAGGCTGAAGAAACCGTAGATCTGCTTGCGAAGACCGGTGGCACGATCACGGATGGTGGCGAGGTCAGGCAGAAGACCGACATACCAGAAGAGCAGACTCACGGTACCGTAGGTGCTTACCGCAAATACGTCCCACTCCAGCGGGCTGCGGAAATTCAGCCACATCTGCATCGTGTTTGGATAGGGCAACAGCCAGTACACCGCGCGCCAAGGGCGACCGGTGTGGAAGACGGGGTAGATGGCCGCACAGGCAACAGCAAACAGCGTCATCGCTTCCGCGGCCCGGTTGATGGCCGTGCGCCAGCGCTGGCGGAGCAGAAACAGGATGGCCGAGATCAGTGTGCCTGCGTGGCCGATACCAATCCACCACACAAAATTGGTGATATCCCAGGCCCAGGCCACGGGAATGTTATTGCCCCAGACCCCAATCCCTGTGGCTACCAGGTAGCCCAACATCACGAACAGCACCATCATCACGGAGGATGTAACCGCAAGCAACGCGAACCAGAGCTTAGTGGGCTTATCCTCGACGATGCGGCAAACGGACTCTGTGACCATATGATAGCTGGGTTCACCAGCTACCAATGGCTGATCGATGGTCGTATTCAACAGATCGATCTGCGTATTCGGTTTGATTGCAATATCAGCCATCGGTTACGCAAGCTCCGGATGTGGATTTCTGAGTTTGCCCAAATAAGTGGTGCGCGGACGAACGTTCAATTCCTGCAGCACTGCATAGTTCGTGTCGAGCTTCTTCTTCTTACTCACAGCGCTCTCAGGATCCGCGATATTGCCGAAGACAATGGATTGGGTGGGGCAGGTCTGCTGGCATGCCGTAACCACTTCCCCGTCACGGATGCTGCGGCCTTCGCTCTTCGCCTGAATGCGGGTCTGCGCAATGCGTTGCACGCAATAGGTGCACTTTTCCATGATGCCGCGCATACGCACGGTCACGTCCGGGTTGTACTGAAGACTGGCAATCTCCGGCGCTTTGTTGCCCAAGGTGAACCAGTCATAACGCTTGTTGTGGTAATCGAAGAAGTTGTAGCGGCGCACCTTGTACGGGCAGTTGTTGGAGCAGTAACGAGTGCCTACACAGCGGTTGTAGGTCATTTCATTCAGGCCTTCGGGGCCGTGGACGGTAGCCGCAACCGGACAGACGTTCTCGCAAGGCGCCGTCTCGCAGTGGACGCAAGCCATGGGCTGATGCACTATCTCCGCATCTGCAACTGAGCCAGAATAGTAGCGGTCAAGCCGGATCCAGTGCATCTCGCGGCCTCGCAGCACCTGATCCTTACCCACTGTTGCGATGTTGTTTTCGCTCTGGCAGGCAACCAGACAAGCATTGCAACCTGTGCAGGTATTCAGATCAACCGTCATGCCCCACTGGTACGGGCTCTCGAAAGGCGGGGTCTCGTAGAGCTGGAATTCAGGGTGTTCGTGCGCAATATGCTGGATGGCGTGGTGGTCTTTGTGGAAATCCTCCAGCGTCACTTCGCGCACAATCTCCGATCGGGTGCGGAGCGCGTCGGTGAGCGTCCCATGATCCTGAGTGGAGGCGATCTCGTAGGTCCCGGAAGCCTTCGCTACCGTTGCTCCGGTGGCGATGGATACCGCTACTGAAGACCGCAGCGGGTATACGTTGAACCCCGTTCCCTTCCCGACCTGACCAGTGTTGGTACGACCGAATCCGAGGGCCAGCGTAATGGAATCGTCGGCATGTCCAGGCTGGACGACGGCGGGAATCTTCACTTCCGCACCCGCGTGCTGGATGTTGATGAAGTCCGCGGCGAAGGTCCCCCTGGGGGTCTCGACCTGAAAGGCATCCGCATTCAGGCCCAACTTCTTGGCGGTGGCTTCACTCAGCAGAGCCACGTTGTCCCAGGTGATCTTGGTGATGGGGTCAGGAGCTTCCTGCAGCCAGGCATTGTTGTTGAAACGGCCATCATAGGTATGGCTGCTGGGCACGAAGACGAGTTCGATTCCGGAGGATGTCGCGCTACCCGAAGCCTGCGTCGCGGCGTCGCGAACCGCTGCGGCGTTCACCGATGCCGTTACGGTGGCCGATGCAGTCCCAGGAATCACACCGTCGTGCACCGCCTTGCGCCAAGCCTTCTCCTTGTCGCCGGGCAGGCTGGACATCCACGTTTCGCGGACAATCTCAAAAGCGCGCGTCGTGGGACTTCCCGCCACAACCGCAAGCAGCTCTAGCGGGCTCTTGCCATCAAAGAGAGGCTGAATCATGGGCTGCTGGATGGCGGCAACGCCGTCGAAGGCGCGCGCATCGCCCCAGCATTCAAGGAAGTGGGCGCCTTGCAGCACCCAATTGCTCGCTACCGCAGTCTCGTTATTGTCTTCGCCAAGGTAGACCCTGTTCGATGCCTTGGCCATCAAGGCGGCAAAGTTGAGGTCAGCCGGAGCATCGTATGCCGGGTTACCGCCCAAGACGAACAGCGTATCTACCGCGCCGCTGTTCAGATCCGTCGCCAATTGCTTCAGTTGAGACAGTTCCGCCGGTGCGTCCGGTGCAGCCTGCAGCACCACGGTGCTTCCCATGTTGCCCAGCGCCTGGTTGATGAGGTGCGCCAGCGCATGCACCGCGGCGGGCTGCCTTGGCCCCGCTGCCACTAAACATTTGGTGCGGTTGGCCAGCAGGTCTTTCGCCAGCACTTCGACGAATTTCTCGGTCTTCGCCCCTCCGGGCAAGGTCGCGGGTTTGGGCACATCCAGGCCAAGCTTATCCGCCAGCGCCTGCGCGAACGCCACCACGTCCGAGGACCGAATGCGCAAACGGTGATCTGCGGCTCCGCCGGTCAACGAAAACTGGCTCTCGACCGCATACACACGGCTCATCGCATCGTGATGATCTTCCACACGACGGCGGGATGCCCACTGGCGCATGTTCAGGATCGTGGTGGCATCCAAGCCGAGGAAATCAAAATCGAGGGCGCAGATCACATCCGCTTTTTCGAAATTGTAGTTCGCGGTCACCGGGCGTCCGAAAGCAATTCGTGCGCCTTCGTTGGCGGAATCCACCGGAATCGCCTCGTATTCCACCCAGCGCGCGCCTGGAAATTTTCGCAGCACATCGGCCTTCAGCCGTTGGAGGGACGGCGAGTTGACCCGCTGACTCAGAAAACGCACCTTCGAGCCATCGCCCGCGAGCATAGCCGGGGTAGCGGCGACGAAATCATCCCACTTCACCGCCTGCCCGTCGCGGGTGTGCTCGGCCACGCGATCGGGGTCGTACAGTCCAAGCACTGACGCCTGCGCGTAAGCAGAAGCGGCACCCAGGCTTTGCGAGTGATTCGGGTTTCCTTCAATCTTGGTGGGACGCCCGTCGTGGGTTTCCACCATCACTCCCGCGGCAGCCCCGCCCAACGTGAAGATACTGTTGTAATAAACCGGCTTGCCTGGGATGAGATCTTCCGCGCCCTTAGCGAGCGGGACGATCTTCTCTTCCGGACGGCGGCATGCTGTCAGCCCTGCCAGTGCCAGGGTGGCGCCCATGAACTTCAGCAGGTTGCGGCGGCTTGACCCTTCTGGCAGTTCGGAAGCACCTTCGGGAAACTCCCGGTGCATCCAGTCCTGGAACTTTGCGGTGTTCGCAATTTGGCTCATGCTGCGCCAATACTGCTTGGCGGGCTCAGCCTTCTTAATGTTCTGAATTGGAACAATCATCGGTGGCACCCCGCGCAATCGATGGGCGGATTGATCCCCTTCTGCGCAATGATCTCGCGCCCGATTTCTTCCGCGGGACGGTCGGGCGTCCAGTCGAGCTTGGTAACGAACTCCACGGGCCGCAAGTTGGGTGCAGGGTTACGGTGGCAGTCCAGGCACCAACCCATGCTCAGCGGCGCGACCTGAGATACCTTGATCATCTGGTCAACGCGACCGTGACAGCTCACACAGCTTACACCGCGGGTGACGTGCGCCTGATGGTTGAAATACACGTAATCAGGAAGCACGTGAACCTTCGTCCACGGAATGGCTTCACCCTTTGCGTACCCTTCACGCACCAGCGTCAACTTCGCGCTGTTGGTCTTCACGCGGTGGTGGCAATTCATGCAGGTTTCCGTGGTGGGCACCGCTGCATGAGCCGCTTTTTCCACGGTGTTGTGGCAGTATCGGCAATCCATGCCGAGGTTGCCGGCATGTAGCTTGTGGCTATACTCCACGGGTTGCTCGGGACGATAGCCGACATCCTTGTTGCTCGGCAAGAAGAGATAAATTGCCGAGAGCGCCGCGGATGCGCCCAGCAACAGTACCAGGGGCACAAATACACGCAGCTGTAAATCAAAAGACTTCTTAAATGTTTGAGCCATTGGAGGTCGAAGGACTTGGTCCAAGTTTACCGTTTTGGGTCAAATTCCGCAAGCAGTACAAAATTTCTTGTTTCACCGTAACCGATGATCCTGCCTTGCGAAGAGAATCATCAAAAAAGAGGTTTTCCACGAGAAAATGAATGGTCATGGCGAATTCAGCCGAAAACGAACTTAGCGGGCGTCCGGTCTTGGAGCGCCTCGAGCGCCGTATCGGCAACATGCGGATCCGGCTGAAGCTGATGGTGTTTCACAACGTCTTCTTCCTTCTGCTGGCATTCACCATCTATCTGTCGATCATTCCAGCACTGGAAAGCCGCCTCGACGGCGCCTACCAGCGCGAAGCACAGGTGCTGGAAGCACTGATGGCAGCGTCAGCGGGCAACAGCCGCAACGCAGCCGCTTTGCAGCAGTATGAACGTGAACAGGGAACCGCAGCCCAGTTGGGCATGCCGGACGAAGTACGTGCATGGGTGGATGCCCACCCCGGCGAAGTCTGGCAGAGCCCAGGAAAATCTGTATATTTATATCACAGGCAGCGTTCGAGCGACCTCTACCAGCGTGTGAAGCTCCCCCTGGACGCCTATCGCAAGATGGTGAAAGACGCGCGCTGGGCAGTGACGCTCGTACTGCTGGCAACCTACGTTTTGGGTGTGCTGATCCTCGAGTTCTTTGTTCTACCCCTGTACGTCTACCGCCCCATCCACCTGTTGCTGGACGCCGACCGCGCCAGCACATCGAATGACCGCGCGCACGAGTTAGTGCCCGAGGGCGCCATTCCGGATGACGAGCTTGGAGACCTGATGCGCTCGCGGAACCTCACCGTAAGCACCATGCGAGAGCAAGAAGACCAACTAGCCCAAGCCCTCGACCAACTGAAGCAGGCCACGGCCGACCTTACACAGAAGAACCAGCAACTCGAAACAGCGCGCCAATACCTGCTCGACCAGGATCGCCTCGCCAGCCTAGGCCTCATCTCCGCTAGCGTCGCCCATGAACTAAACACCCCCCTCGCAGTACTCAAGGGCAGCATCCAGAAGCTGCGCGAGCGCGCTCTCGACCCGCTTACCTGCGAGCGGCTGCATCGTATGGAACGCGTCACCGACCGACTTCGCAGCATTTCCTCCCAGCTACTCGACTTTGCCAGGGTGCGAAGCACTGCAACCATGCCGGTGCCCCTTTTCGCGCTGATCACCGAATGTTGGGACCTCGTTTCAATTGACGACAAGGCAGCCCAGGTCCATTTCTGGAATTTGGCCCAGGATAGCCATGCTGTACAGGGCAACCCGGACCGGCTGAGCCAGGTGTTCGTAAACTTGCTTCGCAACGCCCTGCATGAGATAACCGTGTCAGGTAACATCTGGGTGCGCACGGCAATGTGCGAAACGGATCCATCGCGGCTGGTGATTCGTGTAGAGGATGATGGACCCGGCTTTGCAGAGTCTGTTCTTCCCAATCTGTTCGAGGCCTTTGTTTCTACGCGCCTCGATGCCCACGGTACGGGATTGGGGTTAACTGTCGCGGAGGGCATCATTCATCAGCATGGCGGCAGCATTCATGCTTCGAACCGGCCGCAGGGCGGTGCCTGCTTGCAGATTGTGTTGCCGGCAGCCCATCAGGACATCACTACCAGCGAGCGCGACAGAACCGTTGCGGCAAGAACGAAGTAACTTGAATTGAATTTGCGCGCATTGTCGCGCCAGCAACGCAGGCAGGAACGACCAATGACGGAAAGCCTTGTAACCGACCTCGAACATAGCATTGCCAGTCGGGTCGACCTTGCCGTCCTTGATGACGACCCCGACTTCCTCCAATACATGGAAGACGTTCTGACGGATGAGGGCCACTACACAGTGCGCTGTTTCACAACTCCCCGCGCAATGTGTGAGAGCTTCGAACGGCGTCTTCCATCAATCCTTCTGCTGGACATGAAGATGGGCGAACATCAGGGCGACACTGTGCTCCAGGAGGTGCAATCACGCTGGCCCCAAGTTTGCGTGATCGTCGTCACAGGCTATCCTTCGCTCGAGGATATGCGGGCCAAGTTCCAGCAAAAAGTATTCGACTACCTCGCTAAGCCATTCTCAATTGACGAACTGCGTCAGGCGCTTGACAAGGCCATCGTCACGTTTGGACTCGGCCGCAGCCAGCAGGACTTGCTCCGCGAGCGCCTGGGCCCTCGTATCCGCATGCTGCGCACCGAACGCAACTGGAGCCTGAAGGAGTTCGCGGCAGCCACCAATATCAGCGTGTCGCAGCTCAGCTCCATTGAGCGCGGCGCGCACCTGCCCTCAATGGAAAGCTTCCTGGCGATCTGCCAAGCGCTGTCCCAGAAACCCAGCGACGTCTTCGCCACCATCGCGTTCTAGGCTGCGCTGGCTGGGCTCACACTCTGGGTTCGCGGTTGCGACATAATGCGCCTATGCGTGTATTGCGCGTTCTCCTCCCCAGCCTTGCCCTTGTTTTCGTCGCCCTGGCACAGGTGACCATCCACGACACCACCGGTAAAGAACTGTCCCACACCAAGTACCTGGAAGTTGTAAGCCAGGCGGAGTCGCCGCTCGAGAAGCTCTACATCAAGACTGGTGACGGCCTTTACGTCGCGGCGGCCATGCGCAAGCCGAAGGGTCCGGGACCCTTCCCCGCCATGCTGGTGCTGCACGGAGCACCTGGGGGGCGAGGTATGGATCAACTCGTCAACTGGAGCCTCGGCAAGTGTGGCGGTCCCGTATGGGAGCGCCTTCTGCAGGAAGGCTACGTGGTGGTTGTCGGCGACTACCGTGGCAGCCTGCCCAAACCCGACGGGCCGGTACCGGTGGAAACGCCCATCGCGACGGCCGCGAACGCCATGGCCTCTGACGCCCTGTCGATTGTCGAGCACATGCGTTCCCTGCCCTTCATCGACAAGGCGCGGATTGGAGTTTACGGTGTGAGCCTTGGCGGAGACGTGGCACTGCATCTGGCCTCCCGCACACCCTTGCGCGCCGTGATCCTGGGTGCCCCCGCTGCCCGGCACTTCCTGGGCGCTCAGCGTTCTTCAGGCGGCGGGCGCATGGACGACTACTCCAACGAAGCACCCCCTCCCATCGACGCCACTCTGGCTAATGCGAACATCAGCGGTATCCGCAATCAGACGCTATTGCTGGTGGGTACAAAGGACGGGCTGCTGCCCCTGACGAAGGCACTCTACGAGCAACTGACCGCCGCCGGCCGAAAGGCTGAGTTGCACATTTACCGAAACGGCTACCACGACTTCCCCATGGGGCCGCAATGCCACGACCCGGCCCGCTTTCCGCAGCCCTTCATCGACGCCACCGAACACGCGCTGGGGCTGACCATGGACTGGCTGCGCGGCGTGATGCGGTAGGGCAGTTCAAAAGGACCACGCCATTCCGTGGATGGCATGGCAAGCGAAGCCACCACCTATCCCCGGCCCCCACTAACTGCCGCAGACGCCAGCAATCGGGCATGCTGCGCCACTTTACCCATCACTCCATCCCGGCGTCGCAGGGATGTCTTTGACGCGATGTAGTCCACCAATTGCAGGCAGTTCTCCTCCATTTCCAGGGAAACGCTGTGCCGTTCACTTAACGGTGAGGGCACATCAGCGAATGTGGCGCCGCCCACCAGCACCGGGAAGGTGGGCACGTCGCGTCCCCAGGATGCGCCCAGTTCGCAAAGCACATAGTTCGATTCCGAAGTGTCCGGGCTCAAAATGCCAATCACC
>JAHCHD010000062.1 GCA_026129915.1 Bryobacterales bacterium | reverse complement strand
GCAGAAGGCCCTTAATGCTCGCCGATACAGGGCGACGCCGGGCACGATGATTTCGGCCCGACGGGGTCCGAGACCCACCACACGGCGGCGCGCTTCGAGAGACATCCGGGATAGCTTCGCGTATAAATCCTCCACCTGCCGCAGGCGGACTCGCATGCCACTAACCGAGTCGCGCCGGGGCCGGGGGATACCGTGTACCGCGCAGCCCATGGCGAGCGCGGAGGAGGACGTTGCCAGGGCAAGCGGGATGCGCCGTCCGCCGTAGGCAACCCTGGCCTCTTCGATGCGTTCATCAATGTAGTGGTCGAGCTGCTGCAACTGCAGTTCGGTAGGCGGGTCGTCGTTCAGAAAGCTCTGCCAGAGCCGCACCGCGCCGAGCGGTTTCGAGTAGGCCCCTGACAGTTCCCCGGCTTCGCTAAGGATGAACTCGGCGCTGCCCCCGCCGATGTCAATCAGCAATGCGCGCAAGGGCGGGTCTGGCAGCGCGGTAACCACGCCCAGATGAACAAGGCGTGCTTCCTCCAGTCCGGAAATCGTTTCCACTTCCGTACCCAGAGCGAGCGTTGCCCGTGTGAGGAACTCGTCCTGATTGCGGGAGTCGCGAACAGCGCTGGTGGCAACGGCGCGGATGCCCACCGGGTCGAAGGGGGCGTAACTCTGCCGCATGCGACTCAGGACGCTCATCACCAGGTCCAGTGTTTCCGCGCTGATGACCCCCTGGGAGAAAACGCTTTGGCCAATGCGCGTCACCTGACGGTCCTCGGCCAGCACACGCGTAACACCTGTCGGCGTGGCTTCGGCGCACAACATCTTAATGGAGTTACTGCCGATATCGATGGCTGCGTAGGCGGGCATGGCTTTCTTCCCTAGGGTAACGTGGGAAGCATCGGCCAAGGCACGCGTTGCTGTTTGCGACGTTGGGGAAGCGATCCCCTCGTGGGCACAGAAAGCCGGAGCACCTCACGGGCTTGGCGATTCCGCGAGAGTCTAATCGGCACCCCCACCTTCGCACTGCAATCGGTCCGGGCAGCTGTGGCATTCGCGCTGAAGCTTTTTTTGAGTGTGAGCCGCGATGCCTTGCTCCGGAGATTGCGGCGGCCATGGTAAGGTGAATAAAGCGCTGAAGATTGATGCTAAGTTCCTGATTCGGCGGGAGACACTCGATGACCAAAGCGGACCTGATTGATGAAGTAGCGCGCGTTGTGGAAATGACGCGTAAGGATTCAGAAGTGATTGTCGAAACCATCTTCGACAGCGTGGTCCGATCCCTGCACAGTGGGGACAAGATCGAGATCCGCGGATTTGGCAGCTTCCGCACCCGGCAGCGCCAACCGCGCGTGGGCCGCAATCCAAAAACCGGCAGCCGCGTGGATGTCCCCGCCAAGCGCATTCCCTACTTCAAGCCCAGCAAGGAATTGAAGGACCTCGTGAACGGCGGCGTTACGCCCGAGGGGTTTGACGGCGACGACGAATCGGACGACTAAGCCGTACGGGGGAAGCGATTGGATACCCTCTGGAGCCCCTGGCGTTACCGCTATGTCACCCGCCAGGATCGGACTCCCGGCTGCGTCTTCTGCCGGATCGCCGCCCTGCCGGAACTCGGTGAGCCTTCCGGCCAGGATCAGCAGGCGCAGCCCGATCAAGAAAACCTCGTCCTCTTCCGGGGCCGCCACAACTTCGTGGTGCTGAACCGCTTCCCCTATTGCACGGGTCACTTGATGGTGGTGCCCCACGCGCACCTGGCCAATCTGAGTGACCTGCCCCCGGATTGCCTGCTGGAACTGATGCAACTGGCCCAGCGTTCGGAAAGCGCCCTCCGCACGGTCTACCGCCCGGGTGGCCTGAACATTGGCCTGAACCTGGGCGAATGCGCGGGTGCGGGCATCGCCGCCCACCTGCATCTGCACGTCCTGCCGCGCTGGCCTGGCGATGCCAGCTTCATGACCACCATCGGGGAAACTCGCGTGATTCCTGAGGAACTCCCCGACACATGGCATAAGCTGCGGCCCCACTTCCAAAGCAGCGGCGCGCCACGGAGCGAGTAGCTGGGGGGATCTGCCGAAGTGACCCTGCAGGCTGAAGTCCTGCTAGCGACTCATCCCACCCGACCTGCGCCACACGCCAAGCGCCAGCAGGACAAACGCAGCCAATCCGCAGGTGCCCGGCTCAGGGACGGGTGTAACGCCGTTGAGGCCGGGTGTGGGGTTGAGGTCGATGGAGCTTTCGGGAATAGAAAGACGGATTCCGCGTTCGACATCCAGCGTTTGTGGAGTGACGTACAAGGCTAATGTGAAGGGGCCCAACAGTGGCTGAAAGGCGAAACTCGCGCTGCCGCTGATCTCATCCCCAAAGTAGCCATTACCTGCCACGATCTGTGCGGAAAGGCTTTCCCCTATCAGGATTGTGTTGGAGGTGCCGTCCTGAATTTGTCCAGGCAGGGAACCGTAGACAATCACGAGACGGTAGATGAAGTCCCGCGGATCGATCGGAGTGCCTTCGCCGAAGAGAATGGTGTTGGAGGTTCCATCCTGGATGCCTCCCAGGTCCGGGCTTCGTTCCCGGGTTGGCGGCAGTTCCCCGAAGAGTAAGGTATTCGATGTGCCGTCCTCGATGTCCTGGTGGATCCGGGTGATGGGAGACCCTGGGGGTTGCTCGCCGATGATGATGGTGTTGGACGTGCCGTCACCGATTCCGCCAGGGGCTGATGCGAGGAACTCCAGTTCATCCACGCGAAACAGCCAGGAGATGGTGATGTCGCCGGCGTAAGGCGTCTCTCCATGATTCTCGACGCGGATGGTGCCACCCGCCATCGCGCTCACCTCGCAGGTGGTGCATGGTGCAAATCCCGTGTTGCGGGCGTTGTAGTCACCATGCATTTTGAAGCCGGTAACGCCATTGAATTCGGGCAGAGCAGTAGTTAGAAGAGAATTCTGCCCGCCGACGAAATTTGGGCTTCCCGTGGCGGCAAAGCTCGCGCCGCTAACGTCGAAGATTGTGGCTGCTGGCAAGTACGCCAGGCAGAGAATCACAGCCAGAAAAGCACGCCACATCGCATCACCTCAGCCCTCCACGAACGATAGCCGACGCCCAGTGCATCTCGGTCCGGGGCTTCAGAATAGCAGCGGTGTGGAAGGTTGGACCCAAATTGTTCTTGTGGATATGAAAAATGAGAGTACCAAGACTACTGTTCCGTAACCCGATGATCCCCGGGGTAACCAGGTTGCACTATTTCGGGCGACACGCGGCAGATACAGGAGTATCTCAGTGGGGTGGCGCCGCGCGCGATTGAACGTGGGGTGCTTTTCCTGACCTATCATGGAATATAGTCCCGGCTGATTCTGGGACTGCTTCTACGGACTCATCCTATGAAAATCCAATTTGACGACAAGAACTGTTTTGCGGGGATGGTGGGCGATAAACACGGCATCACTCCTCAGGAGTTCGAGGCGGGCAAGGCCCTCGCGGAGAAGGCGCGGCAGCGCTTTAAGAAGCTCAGCGACGACCAGGTCTACGGCTTTGCGCACCTGCCCTTCACCCAGGACCTGGACGGCATCCTGAAGCTCGCCTCCGAACTCAAGGGCAGTTACGACAGTGTCTGCCTGGTGGGAATTGGCGGCAGCGCCCTCGGCCCCTGGGCCGTCGATTGCGCCTTGCGCGGACCCCACCCCATCCAGGGCAAGCACGATGCATCCAACCCCCGCCTCGTGATTCTCGACAACGTCGACCCCATGTTCATTGAGGCTGCCCTCGCCAGTATGAACCCCAAGAAGACCATTGTGCTGGTAGTCACCAAGTCGGGCTCCACCGCCGAAACCACCTCCACATTCCTTCTGGTCTACCATTGGCTGAAACAGGCTGTGGGTGCGAAGAAGGCCCCCAGCCGCGTGATCGCCATCACCACCGAGGGCAAGGGCGACCTGGACGGCCTGGCGCGGAAAGAAGGCTTTCCCACCTTCTACATCCCGCAGAATGTGGGTGGGCGCTTCAGCGTGTTGACGCCAGTGGGCCTGGTGCCTGCTGCCCTTACCAATGTGGATATCCGGAAGATGATGAAAGGCGCCGCGGCCATCAATGCGCTGGCTTGGGATGCTGACCTCGAAAAGAACATTCCTCTGCGCGCCGCGCTGGTTCACTATCTGCTGCTGGCCAAGAAGAAGAAAACCATCCAGGTAGCCTTCCCCTATTCCAACCGCCTGTGGGGTATGTCTTTCTGGTTCCGTCAGCTATGGGCGGAATCACTGGGAAAGGCCAAGAACCGCAAGGGCAAGGTGATTAACGCGGGCCAAACCCCAATTGCCGCGCTGGGTGCGACGGATCAGCATTCGCAGGTGCAACTCTACATCGAGGGGCCGAACGACAAGCTGTTCAGCATCTACCGTGTGAATAAGTTCGACACCATGGCCAAGATTCCCGCGGAGAAGGTTGGCTTTGAGAGCTTCGATTATCTCGCTGGGCAGAGCCTGGGCAAATTGATTGACGCCGAATGCCGCGCTACCGCAGCCGCCCTCACTGAAAACCAGCGTCCAAACTGCCAGTTTACGATCGACCGTGTGGACGCTGAGCACGTGGGCGCGCTTTTCCAACTGCTGGAATTTGAAACTGCGTTTGCGGGCGAGTTGCTCGACATCGACGCCTTTGACCAGGAAGGCGTCGAACTGGGCAAGAAGCTCACGTATGGCCTGATGGGGCGCAAGGGCTTCAAGGAGTTCAAAGACTGGATGGCCGCCTATGAGGCCAAGCGCAAGAGCGTGTAGCGCGACGCAGTGCAGTGCGACGCAGTGGAGGCGGCGTCAGTAGCGCCGCCGCTCGCTGCGAGCCTCGCTTCGCTTTGCATTGGGCTGTACCGTGAATCTTGGAAGGGTGGTGCTGCTGGGCTCCGCCGCGTCCGCGGGTTCACCGGAATCACCAGTTGGCTTGCTCTCGGCCGGTGTTCCTTCCCTAGCTGGCGCGCCCTCCTTCACGGTGGCTGGCCGCGGCGTTGCGGCGCCATTCGCTGGCTTCGGATTGGTGGCGCTGGAACGGGTTTCGCGCGGCCGCGCGTTACGCTGTAGCGTGTCGCGAAGTCGCTCTTTGCCGGCTTCTGTGATGGTGATCTGGTTATCCACTTCGCGCGCGCCCGCTAGTTTGGCCAGGCGCGTCGCCACTCCTTTGTGCTGCGGCACGCTGGTTTGGCCACGCAGTGTGGCGATGCCGTTCCTCACTTCCACCTGAAAGCCGTTGCTGCGGATCTTCGAAGCCTGCAGTCGCTTCTGGATTGCCTGACGCAAGGCGTCATCCCCTAACACCGGGGGCCTTGCCGGTTGCGCGTTTGAAAGAACCGCCAACAAGCACACAACCCCCGCCAACATCACGCAGCGCCGCAAAGGCGCTCCTAGGCTGCTGAAAATCATCGCTCGCGCTCCCTTCCTGACGAGCACGCCAGCATCGTTCCAACAACGCAGACATGCCTCAAGGGAATAGTGCCCTCGAAGCGATATAATTCTCACCATGATCTCCGGAAAATCCTCTCGCCGGACATTGCTCCGGCAAACGGCCTTCACCGCGGCCGCCTTCACGGCCTCCAGCTACCAGAAGATCCTTGGCGCCAACGACCGAGTGCGGATGGCCCTGATTGGCGCGGGCAGCCGGGGCACTGGCGTCATGACCAATTTTCAGAAGGCCGGCGCCGAAGTGGTGGCCGTATGCGACGTGTATTCCGCCCAAATCGACCAGGCGCAGCAGAAAGCCCCGGGCGCGAAGGGTTTCGCGGAATACGAAGCCGTGCTCGACATCAAGGACATCGATGTCGTCCTGATTGGCACGCCCGACCATTGGCACTCCCGCCATGCCATCGCATCGCTGAACGCTGGCAAGGACGTCTACGTAGAAAAGCCACTCACGCTGCGCATTGAGGAAGGCCCGGAGATCGTGAAGGCTGCGCGCGTGAACGAACGTGTCTGCCAGGTGGGCACCCAGCAGCGATCCGGCGCCCACTACATTGAAGCTAAACAGAAGTATGTGGATACCGGCAAATTGGGCAGGGTAACCCTTGCTCGCACATGGTGGCATGGAAATACGTACCATCTGCGCCGCGCCCCGGCCAGCCTGCAATCGCAGCCCACCAACCTGAACTGGGCGCGTTTTTTGGGACCGCTGAAGTGGCGCGAATACGATCCACAGCAGTACTTCAACTGGCGCGCCTACCTCGATTTCGGCGGCGGGCAGGTGACCGATTTGTTCACGCACTGGATCGACGTGGTGCATATGTTCCTGAACCGCGATGATCCCACTCTGGCTGCCGCCATCGGGGGCGTTTATCACTACAAGGATGGCCGCACCGCTCCCGATACCATCAACGTGCTGTTGGGATACGGGGGTGACTTTACAGCCACGTTTGAGGCGACACTGTCCCCTGGCGTGCGAGGCGCGGCCATCGAGATCTGCGGAACGGATGGCCGCTTGTGGATTTCCCGCGACCGCTACGAGTTCCAGTCCGCCGAGCGCGGGGCGCAGGTGATCACGGTGAACGCGCCGGACCCGGACATGACGCAGGCCCACGTCCAGAACTTCCTCGATTGCGTGAAGAGCCGCAAGCGGCCGAACGCCGATGTCTATAGCGGGCACCGAAGCGCCCAGGCCTCGCACTTGGGCAACATCGCCTACGTGCAACGCCGCCAACTGCACTTTGACCCGCAGCGCGAAGAGATTCTGCCGCTCTAGACAGGCGGGAAGCAGCGCCGGCCGTCAGGCTCGCACACCAGCCATAGTGGCGGGTTCCGGAACTACGGCCTCGCCGGGTGCAAGCTCTACAGGAACGCACCGCAGACTTGCACTTTGGGTTTGAGGTCAACAAGCGGCGGCGGTCTCGTGGTACACATTTAGAATGATTCTGGGATGCTGGGTGCGCTCGTGTGTCTCGGTACTGCTGTGCCTTTCGCTGTTGCCAGGGGAACCCGTACCTACGCTTTCAAAGGACGAGCAGCGCGTCCTGGCACGTCGCAACTGGTGGTCGTTCCAGAAAGTGGTGCGGCCAGAGGTGCCGCCCCTTGCCGCCCATCCCGTGGACGCCTTTCTGCTGGAGAAGATTCAGGCGAAAAGCTGGGCGTTCGCGAAGCCTCTTCCCAAAGAAGCCCTGCTACGGCGGTTGACGCTGGACCTCACCGGGTTGCCGCCCGCCGCGGACGAGATACAGGCATTTCTAGAGGATTCTTCGGTCACTGCTTACGAGAAAGTAGTGGATCGCCTGATGGCCTCTCCGGCCTACGGGGAGCGCTGGGCGCTGAAGTGGCTCGACGTGGTGCGCTACGCCGATACCAATGGCTTTGAACTTGACGCGGAGCGCACGCATGCCTGGCGCTACCGCGATTACGTCATCGAGTCCTTCAATCGCAACAAGCCTTACGACCAGTTTCTGAAGGAACAAATTGCTGGGGACGAGTTGTATCCCGGCAATAAGGACGCTCTGGTGGCGACCGGCTTCCTGCGTGCCGGCCCGGAACACGTGGTGGGCGGTAATCAAGACCTCGAACTCAACCGGCAGGAAGCGTTAGTGGAGATGACCGCTGGCGTAAGTGGTGCTTTCTTGGGGCTCACGCTGAATTGTGCGCGCTGCCATAACCATAAGTTCGATCCCATTCTGCAGGCGGACTACTACCGGTTGCAGGCCGTGTTCGGCGCCACGAAGGGCGATGAGATTTCTATCGCTTCCAAGGCCGAAGAGGAGCGCTACGCGCACGTGCAGCAGGCGCATGCGGCGAAGCTGGAGCCTATCAAGAAAGCGATCACGGAGATTGAAAAGCCCCACCGTGAACGGTTGCGGGCGGAGAAGCGCACGCGCCTGGAACCTCATCTGCTGGCGGCTCTGAACAAGCCAAAAGAAGAACGCAGCCCGGAAGAGAAGATCCTGGCCAAGAATGCCGAAGACCAGAGCAACCCGGCATGGGATGAGGTGCTGGCGCAACTGAATCCGGAGGAACGGGAGCGACGCACGGGGCTTCGCCAGCAAATGCACGCCATCAACCTGGATGAGCCCGAGCCGGCGGCGAAAGCCTACGCCGTAGCGCCAATGGACAAGCCAGAGACCACCTACATCCTGAAGGTGGGCGACCATAACAGCAAACTGGACCCTGTGGGTCCGGGAGTGCCGCTGGTGCTGGCGAACGGCTTCCAGATACCTGAAGCCGCCCATGGGCGTCGCGCCGCGCTGGCCGAGTGGCTGGCTAGCCCTGAGCACCCGTTGACGGCGCGGGTGATGGTGAACCGCATCTGGCAATTGCGCATGGGGGCGGGCATCGTACGCACGCCCAACGACTATGGCACGCTGGGCGAACGGCCCACCCATCCGCAATTGCTGAACTGGCTGGCGGCGGAGTTCGTGGCGCAGGGCTGGCAGGTGAAGGCCATCGACAAGCTGATCCTGATGTCGGAGGCGTACCGGCAATCAGCGGAACTGGACGAAACGAAGCTGCGCGAAGACCCAGAGAACAAGCTGTATGCGAGGGCCTTCCGGCGGCGACTGGAAGGCGAGGCGCTGCGCGACAACGTGCTGGCTGTCAGTGGCATGCTGAACCCCAAGCGAGGCGGTCCTCCCATCAAGACACCCATTGAGCCCGAAGTCTACGACCTTATCTTCACTGAGTATGAAGCGGACAACCTCTGGCCGCTGCCGAAAGATCGCAGCGAGATGTACCGGCGCAGCATTTACCTGCTGAACAAGCGCACGGTGCGATTGCCCATGATGGCGAATTTCGACCAACCGGACACCATGACATCCTGCCCGGTGCGCCCGGTATCCACGCACGCCCTGCAGTCGCTGTCGATGATCAACAGCGACTTCATGCAGCAACAGTCCAAGGCCTTTTCCCAGCGCCTTCAGGGGATGCCCGCCGAAGAGCGCGTGCATGCCGCGCATCAATTAACCCTCGGACGACCGGCGCGGCCGGTGGAACTGCAACTCGCGCGGGAGTTCCTGGCGCAGGGCGGCACCTGGAACGACTACCTGCTGGCACTGATGAATCGCAATGAATTTCTTTACCTCCCCTGAACCACACATACCGGCAGTGCGCACGAGGCGCGATATTCTGCGCGCAGCGGCGCATGGATTCGGCGCGCTGGCCCTGCAGGGCCTGCTGGCGAAGGAAGGCTACGCGGCCCCGCCGCGGGTGAATCCGCTGGCGCCGCGCGAGCCGCACTTCCCGTCGAAGGTGAAGTCCGTCATCTTCCTGTTCATGGTAGGCGGACCGGGCCAGATGGACACCTTCGACCCGAAGCCCGCCCTGGAGAAATACGCCGGCCAGCAGCTTCCGGACGGCATCCAGAGTGCCCCCTCGCAGTTCACCAAGGGCGATGAGCCCATCCTGCCCTCGCCATGGAAATTTAAGCAGCATGGCCAAAGCGGCATGTGGGTGTCGGAACTGATGCCTCACCTCGCGGAGTGCGTGGATGATATCTGCTTTGTGCGTTCCTTCACCACAGATTCCGTGGTGCATGCGCCCGCCATGTACCAGGTGCATTCCGGGCGCATCCTGATGGGCTTCCCCAGCATGGGGGCGTGGGTGACCTATGGGCTGGGCAGCGAGTCAGACAATCTGCCGTCGTATGTGGTGATGCCCCAGCCCGAGGGCACGCCGGAAGGCGGTACGCCCTGCTGGGGTGCGGGTTTCCTGCCGGCGGTGCATCAGGGAACGGTGTTCCGGTCTGGCCCAAACCCCATCATGCATTTGAAACCGCCTGCTGGCGTCACACCAGAGCAGCAGCGGCGGACCCTCGACCTGCTGCAGAAAATGAACGAACTGGATACGCACCCTCTGGATTCGGAAATGGCGGCGCGGATTTCTGCCTACGAACTGGCGTTTAAGATGCAAAGCGCGGCTCCGGAAGCGGTAGACTTCGCCAGTGAGACTGAGGCTACCCGCAGGATGTATGGGCTTCACCAGGATCGGACGCGCGAGTTCGGCTCGCGGCTGCTTCTGTCGCGGCGTTTGGTGGAACGCGGAGTACGTTTCATCCAGGTGTATTCGGGAGGCGGCCCCGTCTCAATCCAGTGGGACGCGCACAAAGACCTGAAGCAGAATCACGAGAAGATGTGCGGACTAACAGACCAGCCGATTGCCGCGCTTCTGAAGGACCTGAAGGCGCGCGGGCTGCTCGATTCCACACTGGTGATTTGGGGAAGCGAGTTCGGGCGGTTACCGACATCGCAGTCTGGCAACGGGCGAGACCACAACCGCCACGGATTCACCATGTGGTTCGCGGGGGGCGGCGTGAAGGGCGGCCAGGCCATTGGGCAGACCGATGATTTCGGGCTGTACACGGTGGGCGAAGGCTACACCATGCGCGACTTCCACGCCACCATTCTGCGGCTCCTGGGCCTCGACCAGCACAAGCTGTGGTACCTCCACAACGGACGTCACGAGAAACTCACTGATTTTGGCGGCAAGGTGATTGACCAGGTGCTGGCCTAGGTCTTCACTCAGCGCGCCGGCTCGCCCGGCTAACGTACGGCCAGCCAGTCGACGATCTCCTGGTACGCGGGAATGCCCGCCACGGCGCCGATATGCTGTACGCTGTGCGCGGCCACCGCGTTGGCGAACCGGGCGGCCTGTGTGAGATTCGCCCCGCGTGCTCTGGCGGCGAGGAAGCCGCCGACAAAGCTATCGCCCGCGCCGGTAGTGTCGCGCACTTCCACGGGAAAAGCGGGAGAGACGATTTCCTCGTCTGCGGTGTAGATGGCGCAGCCGCGCCCGCCCAGCTTCATCACGGCCGTTCGCACACCTTCACCCAGCAGTACGCGGGCCGCGGGTTCCGGTTCCGCTAGACCAGTAATCATGCGCGCTTCATCTTCGTTCATGAAAACGAAATCGAGATAGGGCAGGCACGGGGCGACTGTCTTCATCCATAGGCCGTTGGGGTCCCAGTTGGTGTCTAGCGAGGTGCTGCACCCAGCGGCTCTTGCGCGGCGCAGCATTTCCGGCCCCTGTTCCCTCATGTGCGGAAGCACGAACAGGCTGGCGAGGTGATAGTGGGTCATCCCCTCCATTAGCTGGCTGGTGAAGATGAGTGGCTCTGCGAATGCCCGCGCGCTCGCTCCCAGGCGATGCAGAAACTTGCGCTGCCCGGCTGAGTTCACCATCACCACTGTAGATGCAGTGGGCGCCTCCAGCTGTGTGACGGCACGGGTGTCGACGCCCGCGTCGTGAAGACGCCGCAGCACGAAGCGCGATTGCTCGTCGTCGCCCAGGCACCCGGCAAGGCGGACCGGTGTTTCCATTGCAGCCAGTGCCAGCGCAGTGTTTGCGCCATTACCGCCCACATGAAATTCCAGGGTGTCGACAAAGGTGGTGGTGCCCCAAGGTGCATCTCCCTCAGATCGCACCAGCACGTCCATCACAATGCTGCCTGAACACAAGACGCCGGTTACCGCCATCTCTTACTCCAGGCCTAAGGCGGCTCGCAGCGCTTCCACGCCAAGGCGCGGGCTGGATAGAATCGGTACCGCGATGCTGCGGGGAAGGGCTGGCGCCAAGCGCGCCATGCTTCCTTGGGCCAGCGCCACCACATCGCATTCGGAGGCAGCCCGGGCGATGCCTTCGAGCACCAAACGGTCGTGGGCCGCCGCGTCTCCGCTCGTTAGTGCATCGAAAGCGCCATCCACCAGGTAGCGACCAATGTCCACCTGTGTCCCGGCTTCCGACGCCTTCCTCCGGATGAGTTGTTCGGTGGGGTTGAGGGTGGTAGGCACGGTGGCCACGATGCCGATACGCGTGCCCAGCGACACCGCACGGCTCGCCATGCGATCGTCGATCTTCACTACGGGAATTTCCACCGCGCGGGCCAGCAAATCCGCTACCTCCCCCACCGACGAGCAGCAACTGAAAATGGCGCTGGCGCCAGAGCTGGCGGCGAGCGTGCCGTAGCCCAGGATGCGGCGGGTCACCGCCGGAGTGGGTCCACCTGCGGCGCGGACATCGGCGAGCAGGCTGTCGTCCACGAGATTCACGACGCGGATGCCGGGCAGCAGTTCCAAGTAGAGGGGTTTCAGCGGGTCCACCAGGGCGAAGGTGGTGTGAATAGCAACAACGGTGGTCACGGTTTCCACTCTACCTGACGTACGGGTCCCACGACGAATCCCCACAGCAATGCCCCCAGCAGGGCGAGCCCCGCCGACACGAAGAACGCCGGAGGAAAGGCTCCAGTGCGTTCCACCACTTCTCCGGTGATCCAGGCAGCCGCGATACCGGAGAGATTTCCTAGTCCGTTCTGCAGGCTGGTCCAACGCCCCGCGGCGCGAGGACCAGCGAGGGTCTGTGTGATGGCCCAATGGTTGGAGGTGTAGATACCGAATGATGCGCACGCAAGCAGTAGCAGGGCGATGGCGGTGTTGGTGTCCTCCACCACGGCCACGGGAAGAATGATGGTGGAACCCGTCAGACCTCCAACCACAATCGACTTGCGCACGCGAGTGGGAGTGCCGCCACGCGCGATCCAACGGTCAGAAGCCCATCCAGCGCATACGGTGGCCGAGGCAATCACCAAGTAGGCGATGCCTCCAACTTGCCCCATGGCTTCGAGTGAGAAGCCACGCTCCCTCACCAGATAGGTGGGCAGCCAGGTGAGCAGGAAGAACCAATAATAATTGCCGCAGAAGTGACCTGCGAAGGTTCCCCACGCGGAGCGCGAACACAGGATGTCGGCGGTGCGTGGGCCTGCGTCCTGGTGTATCGTCGCCGTCGCGTACGAGCGGGGCATGTATATCAACCATGGGACCAGCCATAGCAGGCTAACCACTCCCAGAGCAATGAAGAAGGCCCGCCATCCAAAGCTCGCTAGCATCATCGCGCCGATGTATGTGCCCAGCGCGGGCCCGAGTTTGGAGCCAGCATCGAGCAGAGCGTTGGCCATGCCCCGGTGGTGCGCCGCGAAGTCGCTGGCCAGAATGCGGGAGTAGCAGGGGTAAGCCAGTGATTCTCCGGCGCCCAACAACAGGCGGGCGATGAACAGGGCCATGAATCCGTTGGCGAGGCCGGCCATCACCGTGGACGCAGACCACACTGCAGCGCCTACGGCCAGCACGATGCCTACCGGGAAACGGTCTGCCGCCCAACCGGCAACGCCAAACAGTTGCAGCAGCGCGTAGGTCCAGAAGAAAGCGGAGAACAGCGAGCCGAGGCTGGCGGGCGAGAGAAGGAAATCCTTCTCGATGACGGGGGCCGCCACCGAGAGTGTGCCGCGGTCGATGTAGTTCAGGAAGATGGAAACGATCAACAGGGTGAGCAGCGTCCATTGGGCCGCGGTCATGCCCTGTCGGCCGGCAGTAGCGGAGACACTCACGCTCGCCCTTCCTGGAACCAGTGATGCCAAGGCGTTGCTGCTTTCAGGCAGGTACGGATAGCCTGGACGTTTCGCGCGCCTTCGCCACTCAGCCAGGCGAGCAGGCCCGCTGCGCCTTGGCTGCGATAGGATGGGATCCCGTCCTGCCAGGCGGCCCGTCCGCAGAGCACTCCGGAGAAGCGGGCACCCGCGGTCGAAGCGAGTTGCAGCGAGCCGGTGAACTCACTGATGCTCACCCCGGCACTGAGGTAAATATAGGGCACGCGCGCAGCGGCGTCCGCGGCCTGGTACCATTCGAGCGCTTCGTTCTCCTGCCACACCCTTCCCACCGCTGAAGCGCCCACGGGGAATTCCACCTTCAGTACATCCACACGGTAGATGGGGTTGGAAAATTCCTCCATCGTGCGCACCACCCACTGGGGCTTCTTGCGCGCAAACTCGTGGTCACCCGGAGCCATTCCCAGTGGGCAGTAAACCACGGGCTCAAGGAAGAACGGAAGCCCTGCGGCGTCACATTCATAGCCGATCCGCTCAATGAGGGCACGCTTCTCGTCGTTGGCGGCCGGATCGTCGTCAGGCGCCCAGGAAAGCAGGATCTTCACGCCATTTGCGCCAATCTCACCAAGGCGGCGCACCGATTGCCGTGGCATCAGCGCGAGCATGCGGTGCGGCCGCGGATTCTCATAGCCATCCGCCTCATAGGTGGCAAGCAAACCGCAACCCGCTGAACGTTCCGCCATCGCAGCCAGCCCGTACTCGGAATCGAGCAGAATAGCGGAGGCGTACGAGGAAAGCCCGGCGGTGATGGATGCCTTGAACTCGCACACCTGGGCGTCTGAGACTGTCTCCTCATTGGCGTCGCCCGCCATCATTCGACGCAGACTCCTGCGCTGGTCCATGGCGATGGCCGCTATGATGCCTTCCGGAGTGGACACGCATTCCAGGTGCTTTCGTTTCGCTTCAGTGGGAGTGTAGTTAGCCATGGTTGTGGATAGCAATAGAGTATTGCGAACAAACCTGCAGCGTATCGTAATTCGTGTCTCGCACGAGATCAGCAATCACAAACGTCAGACCTCAGCGAGGGCGGACACGCTCAGTTGGCCGCAAGGCAAAATGGGCCAACGTGGGATAAGTGCTGAGGAGGTGCGGAATTGCGCGACGGTTTCCGTTAACCTATAACAATGTCTGATTCTCCGCATTACCCGCTCCCGGACCCCACGCCGGTACTTCAGATCATCGACGGTCTGCGGCTGTCGAAGGCTGTGTTCGCCGCGTTGGAGATTGGCGTCTTCGACCTGCTGGAAGGCGAATCCCTGTCATCCGAGGAGTGCGCGTGCCGGCTGCAAATCAATCCGGATGGTGCGGAACGTTTGCTGGATGCCTGTGCCTCCGCGGGGCTGCTCTCAAAGCAGGATGGCATTTACCGCAACACGCCGCTCGCCAGCACTTATGTCCTGCGCAGTTCTCCCTATACGCTGTCGGGGTACATGCTGTACTCGAACCGGGTCACCTGGAAGCTATGGGAACATCTCGAAGACGCCATCGCGGAGGGAACTCCGCGCTGGACGCAGTGTTTCGGGGAGCGGGTGGATCTTTTCAGCCACTTCTTCCGCACGGAGAATGCGAAACGTACTTTCCTGGCCGGAATGCACGGTCTGGGGATGCTGAGCAGCAATGCCCTGGCGGCTGCCTTTAACCTCGGTGCGCATCGCGTGGTGGCTGACCTTGGCGGGGGAACCGGACATTTGGCGGCGGCCATTTGTGAACGTTACCCACACATGGAAGGCATCGTTTTCGAACTGCCATCGGTAATTCCCGTAACCGAGGACTACTTGCGGCGATCACCCGCGGGAGAAAGGGTTCGGCCGGTGGCGGGTGATTTCTTCGATGATCCGCTACCGCCCGCTGACCTCTACTGCCTCGGCCGTATTTTCCACGACTGGGGCGAGCAGAAAATTCGCACCCTGCTGCGCAAGATGCATGCGGCGCTTCCGTCGGGGGGAGCCGTTCTGGTGGCCGAAATGCTGCTTTGGGACGACAAGACAGGCCCTACCTATGCCTTGCTGCAATCGTTGAACATGCTTGCCTGTACGGAGGGCAAGGAACGTAATCTGGCTGAGTACCGCGAGCTCTTCGAGAGCGAGGGCTTCACGGACGTGCAAGGGCAGGTAACGGGCGCACTGTTGGATGCGGTGTATGCAATCAAGTCGGAGTGAGTGCGAGCCGACAGCGGGTCGCGCCGGGAGACTATTCCCCTCGCGGCGCGGCCACTTCTCGCCGCCAGGAAGCGGTAACCGGGGGCTTCACTGCAGGGTCTGCCTCGAACGAAAGTTTCAGGAAGCTCTTTGGCCTGAACTCAAAACGAAGCGGTAATCCAGAGCGGTCCTGTTGATCTTTCCAAAGCGTAAAGGCGGCCCTTTTGTTGGCGTCCATTTGCTTTGATCGTCCTTCCACGCGGATAACGTCTTCAGCACGCTTCACCAGGTTGCGCTGCACGAAGTCCTTGCCGGCTACAGGGTCCGGCTGCTCCCAGGTTTCGAGTGTAAACTCATGGCCGTGGTAGATGTAGCGAAGGGTCTGCCGGCCTCCCTGCTGGCGCAGGCTCTTGGCGACGGCATACAGGAACGTCACGGGAATTTCCCAGCGCGCATCGGCCTCCGCCTTCTCCTTCACCTGGCTTCCGTTGTCGCGCAGGGCGTTCTTCATCAGTTCATTCAGGGGCGGGTGCGAGCCCCAGGTGTAAGCACCGGAGGAACGGAATGCGGCCTCCGTGCTGACACTCTTTGAGCCCTTCAGATAGCCATCAATGCCCGCGTAGTAGGCCTGGGTCTTGCTGGACTCGCCCAATGCGCCTCTCGCGCTCTCGAAGTTATCTTCCGGGGAGGACGTCATTACCCCGAAATACGCCGCTTCGAGTGGCACGGATTGGTGCTCCACCACCACTTCCTCGATGTAGCCGAAACGATTCACTCCGCCGGCCTCGCTGGGGTTTGAACCCGCCAGGAACGAGATGCCCAAAGCCTGCTCGGCCTCCCGGCGGTACTCGCGCACACTCGCCACGGCTCCGCCAACGCCACGCCGTCGAAACAGGGGCACCTTCAGGATTTGGATCGTGACGTCGGCGCGGTAGCAGAGTTCGCGATTGCTTTCAGGGGCAGGGAAGCGCGCCAGCACACGCTCAATGAAGAGCGGGCGATCCGCGGACGCTAGCGCCTCAATAGGCGCGAGAGTCCACACTCCCAGAGTGCCCAGGAGCCGGTTGCACCACTTTCGCCGCGTCCACATCGTTACAGTCGCCTTTTGCCCTCGCCAAGTACCTGCAAGGTGGGTCTTCCTCCCCTAACGGCGACAGGTATTTGGCTAGTCGGCTCGTGGGGCGAACGTCCACACTCATCTCTATCCCGTTTCGGCCCGTCTCACCGGTGCGACGAGCGAAACCGTTCCCGCACCTGAAGATTTTCAGAAAGGGGGGTGTTAGTTGGGAAGAAGCTATCAAAAGATGGGGTCTTGAAACCACATCTTACCTGTTCAGAATAACATACGCGTGCTCAGGCAATTTGGTTATCACAATCGGATCAACCCCTCGTCGCGGCGAGTGGAAAAGGCGGCAACAATTTTCAGTTGACAGTGATTTGCATAACGGATGAAAATGGTCCATTATCGTCGGTGAGCTCTGAATCCTCTGAACCCCAATCTGGCAGAGGGCATACCGTGATCGAATGCCCGCCATTGGAGACTCGCCTGCGTCCTGAGTATTAAGTTGCGAATGATTTGCGTAGGGGCTGGCGACTGAGCAAGCGCCTTAAGTTGGTGAAGAATGAAACTGTTTCGTCGCGTTCTGTTCTGGAGTCATCTCGTTGGCGGACTCGCTGCCGCCCTCGTGATTCTGCTGATGAGTTTCACCGGGGTGATGCTTACCTATGAGAAGCAGATGATCGCTTGGGCAGACCGGGATTTCCGGCTCGCAGAGGCGCCAGATGGGGTCACACGGCTTCCCTTGGGCGAGCTTGTGGGCCGTGTGGCGGAGGCCCGCAAGGCAATCCCTTCCGGCATCGTGGTGGAAAGCGATCCCTTGCTGCCGGTGGCGTTTCAGTATGGGCGCGCGCCGGTGGTCTACGTGAATCCCTATTCCGGGGAAGTGCTAGGGGAGGGCGGGCAGCGCATGCGCGCTTTCATGGCGGGCACCCGCGAATGGCATCGATGGCTGGCCGTTTCTGGCGACAACCGCCCTGCGGCCCGTGCGATCACAGGAGCCGCGAACGTCGTCTTTCTGTTCCTGGTGATATCAGGACTTTACCTGTGGCTACCCAAGGCGATTTCCTGGAAGTACTTGCGCCCCATTGTATGGTTCCGCGGCGGTCTCTCGGGCAAGGCGCGGGACTTCAACTGGCACAACGCCGCGGGTTTCTGGTGTGCCGTGCCGCTTTTCTTCGTGGTGTTCTCCGCGGTCTTCATCTCTTACCCGGCGGCGTCGAAGGCCCTGGTCGAGTGGTTCGATGGTCCCTCCGCTGTTTCGGGTACCGCGTCGCCCTCCGCCGCGTCTGCCCCTAAACGGCCGGAGCGCAAGGAGTGGCCCCCAAGTCTTGATACTGGCTGGCAGCAGGCGGTGGGGCAGATGCCAGATTGGCGTACCATCTCACTGCAATTGCCTAAGTTTGAAGACGAGGCGCTTGCATTTAGCGTGGCCAGCGGCAATGGAGGACAACCGCAGCACCGCGGTACCCTCACCGTGCACCCGGAAACCGGCGCGCGGTTGGCGTGGGAGCCTTTCGAGAGTCTCACCGCGGGGCGGCGTGCTCGCCTCTGGGTTCGTTTCGTACACACCGGCGAGTATTACGGCGTGGTCGGGCAAACCATCGCCGGCATAGTCTCTGCAGGTGGTGTGCTCCTGGTGTATTCGGGGATTGCTCTTTCCGTTCGGCGCTTTCTGGCCTGGAGGGCACGACGCCGCAAGTTCGCAGCCACAGATCAGGAATTGCCGGAGGCCGCATAACCGATGGCTGGTTCTGGGCCACCTGACGTCGCGAAATCTGCAGTTTACAGCCGGCGCGGTTGTGATACACTTTGATGGCAAGCATGCTTGCACCCAATCACTACCTTCGCCTTTCCCGCACCGCTAGCGCGTTCAACGCGTCCTGCCGGGTGTGTGTGCCCGGCGCTTCCGTGCCCAATCACAAGCCGTTAGCATGTTGATACCGGGATTGCAGCGGGGCGCTTCGCCCTCGTCGAAGTTAGGGGTTTCCGTCAACAGGCAGGCGCT
Source organism: Bryobacterales bacterium (assembly GCA_026129915.1). Lineage (GTDB taxonomy): Bacteria > Acidobacteriota > Terriglobia > Bryobacterales > Bryobacteraceae > JACTMJ01. The sequence continues at coordinate 7,021 of JAHCHD010000062.1, read as the reverse complement.
GCCCATCCCTTTGCGCTCACTCCGTTTTGCTGATTATCCGCCCGTCTTTGTAATTCAACAGGAGGAACTCTCTGCCGGCTTTTCCGCTGGCTCTTAGTGCTATGCGACCACCACGCCCGTTTGTCCGCCGTCCTCGCATCCGTGAGAACGTGAACGAAGCCATTCGCTTCCGCGAAGTTCGTGCCGTGTTCCCGGACGGATCGAATGCCGTGATGCCCACCTCGGAAGCGATCGCGCGCGCCAAGGATCTGGGTCTTGACCTCATCGTAATTGCCCCCACCGCCCAGCCCCCAGTCGCCAAGGCGATGGACTATGGCCAATGGCAATACGAGGAGAAGAAGAAGAAGAACGAAGCGAAGAAGAAGCAGCACGTGATTCTGGTGAAGGAGGTGAAGTTCCGCCCCAACACCGACGATCACGACTACGACTTCAAGAGAAAGCACGCCGAACGCTTCCTCTCCGAGGGCAACCGCGTAAAGGCGGTAGTGCAGTTCCGAGGGCGCGAAATTGCGCACACGGATCTGGGCCGGCGGCTTCTGGAGCGGCTCGCCAAAGACCTCACCGACATTGGGCAAGTGGAGGGCGGCATCCGCATGGAGGGCCGCATGGCGCTGATGATCGTTAGTCCGGTGAAAGCCGATAAGCCCAAGGCGGAAAAGCCGAAGGCAGAGGCAAAGCCCGCATCACCAGGCTCCACCGGATAGCACTGCCTGGATAGCACTGCCTGGATAGCGCTGCTTGGTTGCTGAGGGATCGAGGTGTCCTGACGCCTCGGCTAGAAGAATAGGTACTTCCGCCATTCCTGAACGCCGCGGCCGAGCAGCCGCATCAGGTGTCGGCTGGTGTGCAGGGTGAACGGCCGGGGTGCCCGTGCGAGCTTCATGCCCGCTTCGTCCGGCGTACGGTTGCCTTTCTTGTTGTTGCAGGAGTGGCAGCAAGTGGCAAGGTTTTCCCACGAGGAGCCGCCGCCGCGGGAGCGAGGAATCACGTGATCGAGCGTGAGGTTGGCTGTGCTTCCCGTAGCGCCGCAGTACTGGCAGGTATAACGGTCTCGCATCAGAATGTTCTTGCGCGACAAGGCGCGTGTCTGCTGCGGGATGCGCCGATATTCCAGCAGGCGGATGACGCTGGGCATACCTAGGCTCTGACTGGTGGAGTGAATGTGGTTAGCGCCGAATTCTTCCGCCGCGGCAATGCCCTTGATGATGAGGACAATGGCGCGGCGCGCGGCACATACGTTGATAGGTTCGTAGCTGGCATTCAACACCAGTACGGGCTGCTGCAATCGGTCCATCGCTGGCATAGCTTCCCAAACTCCCTGTTTTCCCGAACTCCCCGTAATCCCAACCCGAAAGTTCGCGTTCGAAGCGGCAGGTTTCCCTGGAAACGCTTCCGGTTTCCGCAAGCCAAAACATCAGCTTTTCAGAAATCAGGTGATCCAGCGGCGTAGAGCGGAGCCGGAGCCCTGCGGTCCACCCGCGCGATGGTGAGCACCGCCACATAGCTGGCGCCAGCTTTCTTCAGTAGCCTTGCGCAAGCGGTGGCGGTGGCGCCAGTGGTGAACACGTCGTCCACCAGGAGTATCCGCTGGCCATCGAGAGGACGTCGCGGATTCAATGCAAAAGAAGCCATGGCGTTGCGCCGTCGTTCCGCGCTCCCCAAGCCTGCCTGGGTGGCGGCCATGCGCGCGCGGCGCAAAGGGTATATGCGTGGCAATTCCGTCATGCGGGAAACGGCGCCAGCCAGCAATTCGGCCTGGTTGAAGCCACGCCGGTGGCGTTTCCACCAGTGCATGGGTACCGGGACGATGGCATCCAAGGGAATATGCCGCGGGAGTCCGCGCAACATCAGCGCGCCCAGCGGGCTAGCGAGCGACGCGACGCCCTCGTACTTGAACACCTGGATCAAGTGCCGCAACTCTCCGGTGTAATCGCCGTAAGCGAAACAGGCATCAAAGCCGCGGCGTCCGGTGCGGCACATGCGGCAGACGCCCTGCTCATCGAGCGATGCGTCGTTCAGGTAGGGGGTGCCGCATCGTTCGCAGCAACATTCTGCGTGGAAAGGCTGTACGGCCTCCAGGCATCTCTGGCAAACGGGTAGGGAGCTAAACCGCTGAAGGGGTTCTCCGCAAACGCGGCAATCGTCGGGAAAAATGGCCGTAAGAAGGTGTCGCGGAAACGAGACAAACGGTTCCGCGCTGGCGAGGAGACCCTTACTGTGGGGTCTACTGGGGAAGACTCACCTCCGCCTGTATACGACAGCGATGCTTTCATTGTAGGCACGAAATGGCAGACGAAGGCAACCGGCAGAGGTGGAGATTGTTACAACACTTTTTTACAGGAATGTTTTAGCGCCCTGGCCTGCCCGGGAAGGGTTGCCAGGACGCTGTGTGAAGGAAACAGGGGTGGTTCAGGCGGAGGTGATGCGCGGGCTGCCATTCTCCACTACGAATCGTGCGTGGGTCTCAATGGGGCTGCCGGGGCGGGAAACGTATTCTACGGTGCGGTATTCCGCTAGCCAGCGTTCTGGGGTTACTGTACAGGAGACATAGCCGCGCTGGCCGTTGTAGTGGCGCATCCAGGGGTTCTTTGCAAGCACCTTTGCTCGATATTCCGTGTTCGCGGTTCCATCTCCGCCGGAAGTGATCGATGTGCCCACAAACTCCGCGGCAACCGAAGGCGATCGTTCGTCGAGGAAGTCGAGTGGCACTTCCGATACCCAATTGGAATGCACGTCCCCCGTAAGCACCACCGGGTTGGATGGCTTTGCTTCGCTAAGGAAGCGGGTAAGCCGGTTGCGCGCTGAGTAGTAGCCGCTCCACTGGTCCATCGAAAAGGTGGGGCCGTCCTCGCTACGCACCGTGTCAAAGCCGGCAAGGATCACCTGCTGGGCAAGCACGTTCCATCGCCCGGAGGACCGGCCGAGGCCATCGTGCAGCCAGCGTTCCTGGCTCTCCCCAAGCATGGTGGCCCGAGGGTCAAAGAAGCCGTCACATGGCTTGCCGCTCTTATCGCCGCAGGGTTGATTGCTGCGGTATTGGCGGGTATCGAGAATGAAGAAATCGGCCAGACTGCCGTAGCTCATGCGACGGTAGAGTTGCATGTCGGGGCCAACCGGGCGGCAGAACGAGCGCAGGGGCATGTGCTCGTAGTAGGCCTGATAGGCGAGGGCGCGGCGCTTCAGAAAGGTCTCCGGACGTGTGCCGTCCTGGTCCATTGCGCCGGCGTAGTTGTTGTCCACCTCGTGGTCGTCCCAGGTGACGAGGAAGGGGCAGTGCCTGTGCATAGCCTGCAGGTGCTCGTCTGTCTTGTAGAGGGCGAGGCGGTTGCGGTAGTCGTCGAGGCTGTAGATCTCCGGGCCATTGTGCTGCCGCGGCGTGTTCTGCTTGGGGCCGCCTTCGTAGATATAGTCACCCAGGTGGAACACCAGGTCGATGTCGGTTTCCGCTGCCATGTGCTGCCAGGCGGTGTAGTGGAAGTGATAGTCCTGGCAGGAGGCGAAGGCGAAGCGCAGCTTGCCGGGCATCGTGCCAAGGGCGGGCATGGTGCGGGCGCGGCCTACGGGGCTGGTGGCATCCCCTGCCTGGAACCGGTACCAGTAAGGACGGTCCGCCTGAAGGCCAGCCACTTCCACATGGACGGAATGAGCGAGTTCCGGGCTGGCGATGGCATCGCCGCTCTGCACCACGCGCCGCATCGCCTCATCCTCGGCTACCTCCCAGCGGACCTTGACGGGGTCGGTCCCCATGCCGCCACCCTTCACTGGATCGGGCGCGAGGCGGGTCCAAATCACAAAGCCATCCGCGGCCGGGTCACCCGACGCCACGCCCAACGAATATGGGTTCGTTGAAAAGCGGGGATTGGCAATAAGCCTTCCCCCAAACTGAGTGCCAACCAGCGCCAGCGCGAACAGGCGCGACTGCAGGGCAAGAAAGGAACGTCGGTCCATGGATCCTCCAGGGGTCAGGTTGTGGGCGTGCCAGCAGCCGCCAGAGAGGGCTGGCAGCCCGTGCCCGGCGCCAGTCCCAGGGCGCGCGGATAGCTACCAGAGTGTCACGAAGACGGACGAAGATGCCAGCGGGGGTGCAACCTGCAACAAAACTGCGATGGTTCCGGACGGTTCGCGGAACCCCTTCGCACGCTCCGCATTGCACTTCACTTGCGAAACCCAATAAGCTGATGGGGCGAAACCCTTCCGGAGAATACCAATTCCATGAACCGTCGCCAGTTCCTTTCCACATCTACTGCCGCAGCCGTCGCGGCATCCCTGCCGGCGGCTGCCGCGGTGGATGCCAGCCGGGACCCAAAGCGTTTCGGGCTCGATCTCTGGAGCGTACGCAGCCAGGGCTGGAATGCCTTCCAGTATATTGACCACGCTGTGGAGCAGAACCTGCGGGTGATCCAGTTCGCCGATGCCAACACCTTGGGAGGCCTGGAGCATGAGCACGCGCGCAAAGTGAAGGCGTATGCAGACCAGAAAGGCGTGCTGCTCGAAATGGGTATGGGAACCATCTGCCCCACGGCATCCGGTTGGAGTGCGAACAGGGGCCCCATTGAGCCTTGGATCCTGCGGCATGTGGAAGTGACAAAACTGCTGGGCTCGCCTGTACTGCGGTGTCTGCTGGGCAGTGCCCGCGAGCGCAAGGGCGACATTCCTCTGGCTAAGCATACAGAGGCGATGCTGCGGACTCTTCGCAACATCCGGTCACAGGTAACCGACATGGGCGTGATCATGGGTATCGAGAATCACTCGGGCGACTACCAGGGCAGGGAGCTCGCGCCGATCGTGGAAGAGGCCGGCAAGGATTGGGTGGGTGTCACCTTCGATTCCGGCAACCCCATCTGGACCATCGAGGACCCGATGGTAGCCCTTGAACACCTTGCGCCCTACATCGTGAGTTCCCATCTTCGCGACAGCTACGTGTGGGTAAGCGACGAAGGCGTGGCCGCACGCTGGGTGGTGTTCGGCGAGGGTAACGTGGGTATGCCTGAGGTGTTGCGCGTGCTGTTGCAGCGATGCCCCAGCGCGTCGGTCCTGCTCGAAACGATCACCGTGCGCCACAACGATCTGAAGGTGAAGCGCGCCGACTTCTGGAAGGGTTACGAAAACGTCCCCGCCAATGAGTTCATGCGCTTCTATGCCCTTGCGGAGAAGGGCAACCCGCAGCCTCCGCTGGAGCAATTGACGCCGCAGCAGATGGCGGTGAGGCAACTGGAAGACTCGAATCAGGGCCTGGTAAACGTGCGCAAAATGTTCGCCAGCTAACGGATTGGGCAAGTACCCGAGGAGGACACGATGAAGCGACGAGAGTTTCTGGGAATGGCCGCGATGGGTGTGGCTGGCGGGCTGGCAAGCTGTTCTCGGCAGGACGGGAGCGCTGCCAGACGGCCCAACATTGTCGTGATCATGGCCGACGACATGGGCTATTCTGACCTCGGCTGTTATGGCTCAGAAATCAGCACGCCCCAGATTGATGGCATGGCGCGCCGGGGACTGCGCTTCACCAACTTCTATAACACCAGCCGCTGCTGCCCCACCCGCGCGGCCCTGCTTACGGGGCTTTACCAGCACCAGGCAGGCATTGGCGCGATGATTCAGGATCTCGGCTTCCCTTCCTACGAGGGGAAACTCAATACCAGTTGCGTGACCATCGCCGAGGCGCTGAAACCCGCCGGCTACCACTGCGTGATGTCTGGCAAGTGGCACGTGGGCGAGAACCGCCCGCACTGGCCACTCGACCGGGGCTTCGAAAAGTACTTCGGCCTTATCAGCGGCGCCAACAGCTATTGGAAGCTGAACGAAGGGCGGCAGATGGCCTTGGGTAACGAACCCTATACTCCGGGCGATGGCTTCTTCATGACGGATGCCATTGCCGGCAACGCCGTCAAATTCCTCGACGAAAGCCCGCGCGACAAACCCTTCTTCCTTTACGCCGCATTCACTGCGCCACACTGGCCCTTGCACGCCCGCAAGGAGACCATCGACAAGTACCGCGAGCGCTACAAGGGCGGGTGGGATAACCTGCGCGTGGAGCGCTTCGCGAAAATGAAGGAACTGGGCGTGCTTCCCGCAAATGCGGAAATGTCGCCGCGCGACCCCGAGGTGCCGGCATGGGATTCCATGAGCGCGGCCGACCGCGAAGACCGGGCCCTGCGCATGGCCATCTACGCGGCGATGGTGGAGGAGCTGGATACCAGCGTGGGCAAAATCCTCAGCCAGGTGCGCAATATGGGCGCCGAGGACAATACGCTGGTGCTCTTCCTCGCCGATAATGGCGGCTGCCACGAGGACTGGAAGACGCGCAAGGAAGACGACCCGTCGTTGCCGCACGACCATCCCGACTCCTTCCGTGCCTATGGGCGTGGCTGGTCGAACGCCAGCAATGTGCCCTTCCGGCTCCACAAGCATTGGGCGCATGAGGGTGGAATCTCCTCGCCGCTGATTGCGCAATGGCCCGCTGCCATCAAGGACGGAGGCCGCATCAGCGGGGAACTCGCGCACGTGATGGATATCCTGCCTACTTGCGTGGATCTTGCTGGCGGTGAGTACCCGCGCACACATAACGGGCACACCATTACGCCCGCGGAAGGACTCAGCCTGCGCCCTACTCTCGAAGGTGGATTGCGCGCTGGGCACGAGGTGCTTTTCTGGGAGCACATGGGCAACAAAGCCGTGCGCAAGGGACCTTGGAAGTTGGTGTCAGTGGAGCAGGGCGAGTGGGAACTCTACAATATAGATAAGGACCGCGCGGAATTGCATAACCTGCGCGATGCCGAGCCTGCCAAGCTTGCCGAGCTTATCGCGGATTATGAATCCTGGGCAAAAAAGGTGGGCGTGAAAACCATGGACGAGCGGCGGGCCGCACGCGCCTGAGATTCCATCGCACGCAACCAGCGAGATACCGGAGTCGTCCTAACTGACTGGCATGGTTCGAAGAATCCCCATCGTTGTTGCCGTCCTGCTGATTCAGGCTCTGCTCCTGCCCGCGCAGCAGCAGGGGGGTATCGCCTCCTCGCCGCTG
>JAHCHD010000061.1 GCA_026129915.1 Bryobacterales bacterium | reverse complement strand
GTAGCCATCGGCGGGACGCCGGCTGACATACGAAAAAGCTAGGGCCCCCGCCGCACCCGGCTTGTTTTCGCACACCATGGGAACCCCAAGCGAAGCTTCCATCTGACTGGCAATGATGCGCGACACGGTGTCTGACAGGCCACCTGGCGCAGCCTGCACCACCATCTTGATATCTTTGCCGGGGAAGGTTCGCGGGACGGAATCGCAGGAAGAAAGTAGTGCGGGAGTGGCAGCCGAAGCGGCCAGAAATGTCCTGCGGGTCACCGCAACAGGATATCAAGTTCCTCTTGGGGAATCTGCGGGTGCGCCACGAGCGCGTGGCGGGTACGCGGGGCGCCTACCCTGTCGGCGGTCTACTCGGCATCGCCACGAGCTACCCAATCGCGCCAGTCTGTTCTGTATTTGTCCTGACGCTTGGGTTTGCGGCCGTCCACCACGCGGGACGGCGGCACGGGGCCCACACGCTCGCGGGCCAGCCGCTTCACCTCAGTGGTGGCGCTAAGGATCCGACGTCGTTTCTTTGGCATGCGCAGTAAGCTCCTGTTTGGGATGATAGCGTTCATGCACTTATCCGAGATTGAGACCCCCGCCATTGTGGTGGATCTGGACATCATGGAGAGCAATCTTCAGCGTGTGGCAGCATACGCCCGCGAACATGCGCTCCGCCTGCGGCCTCACACCAAGACCCACAAGAGCCCAGTGGTGGGCCGCATGCAGCTCGATGCCGGAGCGGCAGGCCTTACCGTCGCCAAAGTGGGCGAAGCGGAGGTGATGGTGGCCAGCGGCACACCAGACCTTCTTGTCGCCTATCCGGTAATCGGCAATTCAAAGTTGCGCAGACTGATGGATGTTGCCACGCGTACCTCGGTCACCGTGGCGCTAGACAGCGCGGAGGCCGCCTCAGTGCTATCCGCAGCGGCGGAAGCTGCCAGCGTCCAGGTGGGAGTGCTCATTGAAGAGGATGTAGGTCTCGGCCGGACCGGGATCCATGACCTCACCGCATTATTGGCGCTGGCAAAGCAGGTGGACTCGATGCCTGGATTGCGGCTGGTGGGCTTCAACTTTTACCCAGGTCATGTAAAGCAGATGGACGAAGACGGCCTGGCGATGCTGGATGCGCTGGGGGCGAGGCTTGAGGAAACAGAAGACCAGTGGAAGCGTGCCGGATTGCCGTTGGAAATCGTCAGTGGAGGCTCGACGCCCACACTGTTCCATTCCCATAGTTTGAAATCCCTTACGGAAATCCGGCCCGGAACCTACGTTTTCAACGACCGCAATACCATCGAGTGTGGCGCCTGCACGCTGGACCAATGCGCCGCCCACATCGCAGTGACGGTAGTGAGCACCCGCCGCGTCGACGGCTTGATTGTGGACGGGGGATCGAAGACCTTTTCTTCCGACCGTCTGGTGACTGGCGGCCACACCACATTTGGTCTGCTGAGGGAGGCTCCAGAGGCCCTGTTCACGAAGATGAACGAGGAACATGGATACATCGATCTACCAAATGCGCAGGAACTCTTCCGCGTCGGCGACCGTTTGCGCATTCTGCCTAACCACATCTGCGTAGCCGTGAATCTCCACGAGCGCGTCTATGGAATCCGGGGCGAAACGGTGGAACGCATCTGGGACGTAGAAGCCCGGGGCAAACTGCAATAGTCAGTGTTTCTAGTGAGTTAGCTGGCCCGGCGCATCATTTCCGCGTGTTGTGCATCCAAAAAGGGTATCCCCTTGTGGGACACCTTTAGCACTATGCGATCATTCAAGTCCGCCGAAACCACTACTGAAATACTGCCCGTCATCCGAGACCGCTGGAGCCCCCGCGCGTTCTCCGCCAAGCTCGTGACGACGGACCTGTTGCTGAAGTTGCTGGAGGCCGCACAATGGGCGGCGTCGTCATTCAACGAGCAACCCTGGCGTTTTCTGATTGCCACCAAGCAGAATCCCGAGGAATTCGCTCGTGCTCTCGCTTGCCTGGTTCCCGCGAATCAGGAATGGGCGCGGCACGCCCCGGTGCTGGTGTTGACCGTGGTAAAGGATGCCTTTACCAAGAATGGGAAGCCGAACCGGTGTGCGGAACACGATTTGGGCCTCGCGTTGGGAAACCTGAGTGTGCAGGCCACCGCGGAGGGGATTGTTGTGCACCAAATGGGCGGAATCGAACCGGAACGTATCCGGGAAACCTACGGCGTTCCTGACGGCTACCATCCCATGACGGCGGTCGCGATTGGCTATGAGGGTGATGCCAGTTCGCTGCCTGATGGCTGGACCAAGGAGTCGGAACTGGCAAAGCGGACGCGGCGCCCACTGCGGGAAACGGCGTTTTCCAACTCGTGGAACACTCCATTCTTTGAGAGCTGAGTGCACGGCCGCCATGATGGCCCTCATTTGGGCAGATCGCTTCGAAACGTCCGCCGGGCTACAGCACTCGCAGTTGCGCTACTGCTAGACGTCCGCAACTTTGGAGGTGCGGACAGAATCGACCGATGCCGTTCAACGCCGAGCGGGCTCCGCTGCCGGACCCGGGTTCACAATCCTAGCCAGTGCGGGCAACAGCGGCAATTCCCTTACCCAATGGCCGGTACCCCGATGGATGGCCGCTGCGATGGCCGGCGCCACTACCGTGATGGGCGCTTCTCCAGCACCCGCGGCGGGCACTTCGCGGCGATCAATCAGCAGTACCTCAACGTCCGGCACGTCCTCGAAGCGGGGTACCCGGTAGCGTGAGAGCCGCGCGTTGCGGATGCGGGTATCGGCATAGTCAACCTTTTCGAAGAGAGCACCGCCAATGCCCTGCACCACCGCGCCCTGAATCTGATTTTTCAAGTTGTCAGGATTCAGCGCGGCGCCCGCATCGAAGACCATCAAAGCCCGCCGTAGACGGACGTCCGCACCGCTCACCTGGATTTCCATGAACAGGGCAAACCGGGCATCCTTTTCCAAATTGCAGGCGACGCCCTGAGCCACACCTGCCATGCGCACACTTCTGCCCCATCCAAACGCGGCAGTGCCACGTTCTAGCACCTCGCGCAGTCGCTCATCGGCGATATGCCGCAGGCGAAACGCGATGGGGTCCTGCTTCAGGATGGCCGCCCACTCTTCCATGTGCATTTCGCGCGCAAAGGTATTGGCTACGGCCGCGAGGGATCGATAGGATCCCTGGCGCAGCGGCGAACGCGCCGGGTGATAACCGCACCACGCGTGGGGAATGTCGTAGTGGCAGGCGATGCCCGAAGCCCCGGAATTGTAGTTGTGAAACTCCCACGCGCGAAGCCTGCCCTCGGCATCCGCTCCGCTGCGCACTTCCAGGAGGCCTGCGGGGCGCACATAGCTGGCCGTAAACTCCTCTTCGCGGTTCCAGGTGAGCTTTACCGGTTTGCCGGTGTCGCGGGCCAGACGCGCAACTTCCACGGCAATCTCGCCGCGCTGCTTGCCACCAAATGCGGATCCGGAGTCGTGCGCAAGGATACGCACCGAGGTCTCGGGAATTCCCATGGCCTCGGCAACCTCCTGCCGCACCAGGAACGGCGCCTGGCAGCCATAGTGAATTGTCACCTTGCCCTCTTTCCATTCCGCAATTGCGGCGCGGGTTTCGAGTGGGACATGCGCGATGTAGGCGAGGGAGTACTTCGATTCGAGACGCCGCTGCGAACTCCAGTACGCGTTCAATGGATCGCCGCGGGTAATCAGGCCGGGGTAGCGCGCTCCGGGTTGGGCCACCGGTTCCCGGGCGGTCTCCATAAATTCCTCGTGGAGGCGCGTTTCAGGCAGCAGCGCGTTGGCTCGCCAGATGGCACGAATGCTGTTCGCCGCTTCGTGGGCAAGTTCCGGGCTGGGCGCAACCACCCCCAGGAAGTCACCATCCCGCACCATCCGCGTGTTCTGGGGAAGCTTGGGTTCGCCCCGCAAGGTAGCCAGCTTGCCGTTGTAGTGGGAACCGCGCACCATCAGGCCGTGGAGCATCCCGGGCAGCTTTAAGTCACTCGCATAGCGTTTGGCGCCAGTCACAATCGCGCGCCCTTCAATTGGAGGTACGCTCTGCCCCAGTGTCTTCCATTCCGCAGGCGGGGTGAGCGCCGCATCAGCAGGATGTTTCGCAGATTCAGCCAGTTCCGCGAGTTCAAAGTAGGTTAGCTGCCGGGTGCCCGATGTGATTCCGGTGTGGGTGAATTGAAGGGCATCGGCGGACTGGCCGAACTTGGCCGTTGCCAATTCCAGGAACAGCTCGCGGGCAAACGCGGCTGCCTGCCTCATGGCGGGCACCGTCTGCGGGGTAGTAAGGCTGGCCCAGGTGCCTCCATCGTCGGGACAAATATCCGTGTCGCCCATCACCAGTTGGAGAGCAGAAACTGGCAGGCGCAATTCTTCGGCCGCCGCTTGTGCAAGTAAGGTGCGCGCTCCCTGGCCGATTTCCACCTTGCCAGTTAATACACGAATGGGGTCAGTTTGCGAGAACAGAAAGCGCGTACTCAATTCCTGCCGCGGCGATCGGGTCACTCTTGCTGCATCCGGCTCCTGGGCTGACAATGGCAATGTGATTGTGAGCAGGATTCCCGCGCCAAGACTCTGCCAAAGTTCACGACGGGTGATCTCAAACTGGTAGCGTGGCGCATCGAAGCGCTCAAAGCGCTCAGGGGCAAACTCCGTTTCCTGCCGGTAGCTGGCCTTGCGCGCCTGCGCGCTGGCGTCAGAAAGGTGCGGACGATCAGCCACGGTTGCCCCCTTCCGCTACAGCGAGAATGGCGTCCACAATGCGGCCGTAGGTGCCGCAGCGACAGATGTTGTTGTTCATCGCCTTGCGTACTTCGTCCCTGGTGGGGCTGGAGTTCTCCGTCAGCAGTCCCTTGGCGGCCATCACCATACCCGGCGTACAATAGCCGCACTGGAAAGCTACCTTCTGGAGGAAGGCTTCCTGCAGCGGATGTAGCTGGTCTCCCTCGGCCAGGCCCTCAATGGTCTCCACAGGCTGCTGACCTACCTGTGAAACGCTCATCAGGCAAGAGCGGCGCGCCTTGCCCGCCACCAGCACGGTGCAGGATCCACATTGACCCTCTCCGCAGCCGTACTTTGTTCCGGTAAGGTCAAGATCCTCGCGCAGTACATCCAGCAGCAGCTTTGATGGCTGCGCCTCCACTGTGTGCGGTTTCCCATTTATGGTGAGCTCATACCTAGCCATCCAAGCAGCCCTCGTTTCGAGTAGATCACAATGCGAATGCTAGCGAAACAGCGAATGGCAGGCTGCAGAGAAACTCGGACGGGGAAGATAAAAGCCGGAAGTCCCTTTGGCAGGAGCTTCCGGCTTCGATAGCGAGGAACTGTTTGGGCAGTTCGCTTGTTAGAACAGGCTGTATGCGACGGTAAGGCCCGCCATCACAATGGCCACCATGCTCATCAGTTTGATGAGGATGTTCAGGCTGGGTCCAGAGGTGTCTTTGAATGGATCACCGATGGTATCGCCGATCACCGCCGCCTTGTGGGCCATGGAGCCCTTGCCCCCCAAGTGGCCCTCTTCGATGTATTTCTTGGCATTGTCCCAGGCCCCACCTGAGTTGGCCAGGAAGATGGCCAGGACGAAGCCGGAGGAAAGTCCGCCGATGAGGAGGCCGAACACGCCCGCCACCCCGAAGACAAGTCCAACTATGATTGGCGTAGCAATCGCCACGCTGGAGGGCACAATCATTTCGCGCTGCGCGCCCTTCGTTGATATTTCGATACAGCGCGCGTAGTCGGGTTCCTGTTTGCCTTCCATGATGCCCGGGAACTCTTTGAACTGCCGCCGCACTTCGTCCACCATCGCCTTGGCAGCTCGGCCCACTGCGTTGATGGTAAGACCGCAGAAGACGAACGCGAGCATTGCGCCCAGGAAGATACCAACCAGTACCAGCGGATTCATCAGATTGATGTTGAAGTAGTCCGCGAAATCCGTCAGGGTCGCCTTGTTGATATCGACAATGGAGCCGTGGCCCAGCTCGATGGTAGTTTGGCCAAGGCGGATCATGCCGATGCGCAGTTCTTCGATGTAGCTGCTCAGCAAGGCAAGGGCAGTGAGTGCGGCCGAGCCGATGGCAAACCCCTTGCCAGTGGCGGCCGTTGTGTTCCCCAAGGAATCGAGGGCATCGGTGCGCTTGCGGACCTCAGGGTCTAGGCCGGCCATTTCCGCGTTGCCTCCCGCGTTATCAGCGATGGGGCCGTAGGCATCCGTGGCAAGGGTAATGCCCAAGGTCGAGAGCATTCCTACTGCGGCGATGCCGATGCCATAGAGGCCGACATTTAAGTTGGACATGTTGAAACCGGAGGCACAAAGGAAGGCCAGAATGGTGCCGGTAACCACCGCCAGAACCGGGATGGCTGTCGACAGCATCCCGGTGCCGATGCCCTGAATGACAAGCGTTGCCGGTCCGGTGTCCGCTTGCTGGGCTATCTGGATGGTGGGTTTGTACGACTGCGAGGTGTAGTACTCGGTGGATTTTCCAATGACTGCACCGGTCATCAAGCCCACCACTATCGCTCCCCATACACCGAGTGAGTTCGGGATATCAAGGAATCGCAGGACCAGGAAGGAAGTGATGATGATGAGTACGGTGCTTGCGTTCAGGCCGCGGCCCAGAGCGTCCAGCAGGTTGCGTTGCGTGGCCCCTTCTTTGGTACGCACCAGATAAACGCCAACGATGGAGAGAATCGTTCCCACGCCTCCAATGACCATTGGCAGGATGACTGCATTCAACTGCGTCGCCGGGTCGTGCATGAAAGCGGCGGCACCGAGGGCGGCAGTCGCCAGGATGGAACCGCAATAGGATTCGTAAAGGTCGGCGCCCATTCCTGCGACATCGCCCACATTGTCGCCGACATTGTCCGCGATGGTGGCCGGATTTCGTGGATCATCTTCCGGAATTCCGGCTTCCACTTTGCCGACCAAATCTGCGCCGACATCGGCCGCTTTGGTGTAGATGCCCCCGCCAACGCGTGCGAACAGCGCCTGGGTGGATGCACCCATGCCGAAAGTCAGCATGGTGGTGGTTATCACCAATAGGTTGTGCCCATCCCCTTCCGCAGGGGGATAGAAGTACGAAAGCAGGATGAACCATGCGGAAATATCCAGCAGCCCAAGCCCGACCACCACCAGTCCCATGACAGCGCCGCTTCGGAAAGCCACAGAGAGTCCACCGTCCAGCGACTGCGAAGCAGCGTGGGCGGTGCGCGCCGAGGCCTGCGTAGCCGTCTTCATGCCAAAAAAGCCCGCTAAGCCGGAGAAGAACCCTCCGGTGAGAAAGGCGAAAGGCACCCACTCGTTTTGGACGTTCAGCACATAAGACATAATGGCCAACAGAATCGTGAGCGCCACGAAAAAGATCCCAACGATCTTGTACTGCTGTTTGAGGTAAGCCATGGCGCCGGTGCGCACATAAGAGGCAATCTGCGCCATCCGCGGCGTTCCCTCAGACTTCTTCATCATCTGGGAATAAAAAATCCACCCGAACACGAGCGCAATGATGCTGCCCAGTGGGGCAATGAAAAAGATTGGATTCGTCATGGAAAGGCCTTCACTTCTCCTTCGGATGGCTTCAACGATGGCGCGCCACTGCCATTCGGCCCGCGCGCTGGCAACTTATCAGGGTATCAGGATCCGGTTCTCTCTCAAAACCGAACCGACACTCCCGCAGCGTATCAACCCTCAAGTACACATCATAGTAAAGAATAAGAATAAAAGACAAGTATCTCTGAATTTTTCCGCGAGAATTGTTGACGCGTGACGGAGGGGTCGAGGTGTTCAGTAGCAACGCCAGCAGGGTTGCTCAACGTGGCTTTCCGTTACCGGGCGCGGGGCACGACAGGACGCGGCGGCGCTGGTCACGTTACGACGCGGCGCCAGTGGCGGACTCGCGGTGCGGTCCAGGGAGTCTGCTGTCGCCAAGAAAGCGATCTGGCTGGTAGCGCAAGCTGGTGGCAATGCAAAGGACCCCAAGGAAAGCGCATAGCAGCGGGACTAAAGCTCCGGTGCTTTGGCCGGGTTCCCGCACCCGCAGTTCTCCGTCCACTGCGCCACTGGAATACACCTGAAGTTCGGCGGAATCCAGGAAGTGCTGTCTCCAGCGCTCTGCTACGAATCGAAGACTTGGCCATGGACGGAATCGAACCTGCGTCACAGCGCGGGGTCGGCTAAAAGACGCGCGATCAGGCGATTCCGCGAGCTTGGGAGTATCTTGCAACTCAAGTTCCAGCAGAACCGAGTAGCCCCGCCACGGGTCAGCGGAAGTGGACGATGTCTGCATGCTACCGTCTGGGTGCACCAGGCTCGCGCGGAGCAGCGTTGCCAGGGCTGGCTTGCCAGGGCTGGTGGCCATCGCCACGCTTTCCATCAAGGCGAGGTAGCCCAGATAACCGGATAGCAGGAATAGACACACCGCAAGCGTACTCCACATCGCGTTCAGCAACGATCCCCCGCGAACTGTGCGTGGCTTTGCCATGGTGGCCCATCAGCAGACTTCGGGAACCCTTCGCTCCCGAGACGTGGTTTAAGAATATCTTTCAACTCTTACAAAGAGATGACAGTTTTTGTAATTCTTCACAATTTTTCCACAACATTTCCACGTAGGAGCCAAGCTACTTCTCTGGCGGCATCGCCACTTCGAGTCGAGGTGGAGTGGCCCAACGTCCTGCCATTGGCGCCACTTTGTGGATACTAAATGGCATGGGTAATGATCATGGGGCAGTTGTCGTTTGGAATCGACAGTTGCAGCGCTTCGGCGCCGCGGTTCCGGCTCTCTTCGTCTTCTCGTTGCTGCTGATGAGTGGCGGTTACCCCGCGCACGCGGATGACCCGGGTGCAAGGCTGTTGCCCCAACCTCGTGAGTGGAGCGCCAGCGGAGGATTTCTTCGCATTCATAACGGATTCCGGACATTCCACCAGGGACCCGTCGACCCGTACGTTGACCAACTCCTGCAACGCTTTGCCGACCGGCTCTCCCTGCAATCGGGCATTCGGTTCCTGGCTCCCCGTGCTACCCACGAGCACACCGCCCTGCTGCGTGTGGAAACGACAGAGACCACGCCCGCCTACCCGGACTATGGGGTGGATGAGTCCTACCGGCTCGAAGTGAATACGTCCCAGGTGGTATTGCGCGCCGCCCACGGATACGGGCTTGGCCCCGGCCTTGAGACTTTGCTGCAGTTGTTGGAAACCCGCAGTGAGGGACAAGGGTTTCCAGCCATTCACGTTGAAGACGCACCTCGATTTGGCTGGCGGGGGCTTCAACTCGATCCGGTGCGCCATTTTCAGCCCGTTCCGCTAGTTAAGCGCCAGATTGACGCAATGGCATCGGTGAAACTGAATGTGCTGCACATTCTCTTCAGCAACGACCAGGCCTTTCGAATCGAAAGCAAACGCTATCCAAAACTTCATGAGTTGGGGTCTGAAGGCCAGTTCTACACCCAAGAGGAAATGCGAGACCTGGTGGAGTATGCTCGATTGCGCGGCATTCGTGTGATTCCCGATTTCGGCGTGCCCACCCACATCGCCTCGTGGTTGGTGGGCTACCCGGA
Source organism: Bryobacterales bacterium (assembly GCA_026129915.1). Lineage (GTDB taxonomy): Bacteria > Acidobacteriota > Terriglobia > Bryobacterales > Bryobacteraceae > JACTMJ01. The sequence goes on along the minus strand of JAHCHD010000061.1, from coordinate 16,185 downwards.
GCTAGGTTCACGCCCCGGCCCTTACACGCTGATACGAAGCTTTGGCATCTTCCACCCCACCTTTGACCCCACCCGCGACGAAACCTATGAGTTCCTTGGCAACCTGTTCGCCGAGATGGCAACAATCTTTCCCGACAAGTACATGCACATCGGCGGCGATGAACTCACTGGCAAGCCCTGGAGGGAAAACGCGCGCATTCAGCGGTTTATGGGTAGCCAAGGTCTGCGGAGCATCGACGACTTGCAGGTCTACTTCACCAAACGCCTGCTGCCACTGGTGGAGAAGAACGGTAAACGTGCGATCGGGTGGGATGAGATTCTTCATCCTGACCTGCCGCCCACCATTCTGGTGCAATCCTGGCGCGGGCAGCAGGCCCTTGCGGATTCGGTGCGGCGCGGCAACGCGGGAATCCTTTCCGCGGGTTACTACCTTGACCTGATGTACCCGGCGGGAACGCACTACTCCGTGGATCCGCGTGGTGGTCCCGCTGCGGAGCTTTCCGCGAGCGAGTCAGCGCGCATTTATGGCGGTGAAGCCTGCAGTTGGTCGGAGTTCATCTCGGCTGAGAATCTTGAGCTGAAGCTCTGGCCGAGGCTGGCAGCGATTGCTGAGCGCCTGTGGAGCCCCGCGGAGACACAGGACGTGACGTCGCTCTACCGCCGCCTCACTGAGGTGCTGGACCGTCTGGTCTGGCTGGGTGTGGACCCAAAGCAAGTGCAGGAGCGCATGCTTCGCCGGACCTTGCCGGCGGGAACGCCGCTCGAACCGGTTCGGCAATGGCTGGTGATGTTTGAGCCCGTCAAACAATATCTGCGAGCTGACAGTGGTGACTATACGGTGTTCCGTCCATTGAATCGGATGGTGGACTTGCTTTGGCCCGAGAGCCTGGAGGCCCGCGAGTTCCGTTTGGGTGTGGCCGAGGCCACACGTTCCCGGCATCTCGCGCAACTGAACGCGGTAAGGCAGCGCTTGCTTCACTGGCGAGCAAACCACGGGCTAGCGCTGAGGGCGATCGAGGGCTCGCAACTGCTGGTGGACGGTCTGCCGGTGGCATTGGAGGCGGATGCCGCGGCCGCGCTGGGGTTGGAGGCGATTTCCTGGCTTTCAGCTTCGCAGGCGCCGCCCGCAACATGGGTGGAACGCGCCCGGGCTCATCTGGACGGGTGGCGCGGACAACGTAGGGAGATTCTCAACCTGTTGGTGGAACCGGTGACGGAGTTGGTGGAAACGGCAGCGCAAGGCACGCGATAGAATTAGTTCTCGCTCAAGCCTGGGACCTTCATCTAAAGGATTCCTTCCGATAGCCGATTCATGTAGTATGAGGGAGAGAATCGTCTTCCTCGCGGCGGAGACATCCAGCGATACCCCGTTCGCGCATTGATGTCCACTCAACGTCGTTGCCACCTGCATCAGGTGCAGCCGAGAGGTGCCCCTGATCGACCGGCAACAGGAGGGACTTGAACTCCATGTCGCAAGCATACTCGACGGCTGGCGACCTGCTGAAATCTGCACCCGAATTAGAAGCGGCACCGTTGCCTCCAGAGGTTGCTGAGCTTGCTGTGTTTGTGCGAAGAGCCAGGTCGCTGGGAAACCAAGTGGCCTTCTGGCGTAGCAAGGCTAATTTGAGCTTGCTGAAATCGGCAACGCAGGCGATGCGTGCAGTATTATTGTCTGCAACCTGGGATTCCACCGATGACCCGCCTAACCCTGCACTTCTGGGGGCTTACAAAGAACTGCTGGTAAATCTAAACGCGATCGTCGAGTCCATCCCCTTCAGTAGCAGAGTAGGCGTCCTGCGGCGCAGCCTCATCGACACCTTCCAACAGGTATTTGTGCTCCGTCATCTGTGCCAGGCAATCGTTTGTCGTTTGCGCATGGCTTTGCAAGAGAGTGACGCTCCCTCCCCCGCTGGCAGCCTCTTGGACGCCGATACTAAGCGCGCTCATCGTGCGGCTTTCCAGTCTGTGGCTGGCGGTTGGGACAACCAACGCTGGAATGCCTATGACTACCTTTGATCGCGGCGATACCGTCTTGATTAGCTACCCGGATGAGGATGGCGGGGGAATGCATCTGCGCCCGGCGTTGGTCCTGCACAATGTGCTCCCAAACGATTCTGTGATTGCGGTGGTGCCAATCACACCGGATCCTGTACATCTGAGTCCTTCCATCTTTGTGCAGGAAGGCTCGTTTGAGGCCGCGCGCCTCGGGCTGATCACCTCGGGCTATCTGAATGCCTGCAGCGAGGTCGTCGTTGATCGAAAGTTTGTCAACCGGAAGATCGGAAAGTGTCCGTGGCGTCTGATGCAGGAGTTTCTGTCCAGCCAACAATGCTCCAACCGCGACTGGGGCGGGTCCGGGGCGGACCGTTTCCTGATGAGCCACCCTTCGCCTCCGATTCGATAGCGACGTCTCCATTTCGCTCGCGAGATCCCACCCAGTTCAGTCCCCCCCTTGGGAGAAGTGCACAATTCCTCCTTCCAACACACCTCCTTGGGCGCAGTCAACAAGGTGACGCAGGAAGCGTTCCCGGCAATTTGCTGTCGCGCTTAGGGCCCCTCCGCGTGGACATCGCAGAAGTTGGCCACGTCAGGACGTGAGTCTTCTCAACCGGGGTCTCCGCTGACTCCGCCGAGGATTCTCCGCTGACTCCGCCGAGGATTCTCCGGCCAGATGTCGAACGACGTCGAGGTACGTTCGCGATGCTTCCAGACGCTGATAGATGTGGACCAACATGGCATGCAGATCCAATCGCATTTGCAGTGCGATTCCCTGTAGAAGTTCCATTCGTTCGCGCTCGCGCCGCTCCATTCCTCCCACCTGTGGCTCCACGCGAATGATCTCTGCCAGCAGGTCCATCAACTCCGAGGCGCAGCCGCTCTCAACAGCCGTCAGGAGTTCCCGCGCCCACTTTTCCGTCGAAGACTTCCCTGCAGAAGCGTGTTCCGTCATAGCGCTGGCGGCCTGCCGCGCACCCTCGATTCCACCCGAGATCTGCAATCTCGTTGGAGGGCACAAGCCATATTCTTCCGTTGTGGAACCGGGATCCGTTCGTTCGATACCCACGGGAATCGCGGCGAGCGGGGCTGTCTGGAAGTGGCCGGGTTTAGCATTCATCCCTGCCCTCTTTGCACGTTCGATTCCACTTCAAAGGAAGTAAGCCTTTTCGTCTTGGTTCAAGTTAATTCCACTGCGGTCCGATATGCACAAAGGAAGGAAGACCATGATCAAAGTGACGCGTCTTAACCGGGAGATCGTGTTCGTCAATGCGGACCTGATTGAGTATGTGGAGACAACCCCGGATACCGTAATTTCCTTGACCACTGGCGAGAAGTTCATGGTCCTCGAATCTCCCGACCAGATCGTAGATCTGGTTGTCGCGTACGAACGACGGGTGCACGCCGCTGCCAAGGGAGATTCCGACATCCTGCGCTTTGCAGAGGCGCTTGCGCCGTCGCGAGAGAACGACAAAGGGATCGTAGAGATCGACAGGTAGCCCCTGTCGCGCAGCGCGGGCAACGAAGTCGACGACGGGATTACTTCAGAATCCCCGGTGACTGGCGTCTGCCCTCGACGAGTGGGGTTTAGCGAAGCGAGGCCAGCACGGTGGCGACGAAGGCATCTCGAGGAATACGGTTCGACGCGGCAACTCCTTTGGGAGTGCTTCTGGCCCTTGGCGGGGTGGTTGGTGGTCTGATTGCCGAGAATGGCGAAATTCAGGACATCCTGCAGGCCACTGCAGCATTGATCGTGCTTGGAGGCACCCTGGGTGCTGTACTAGTTACCACGCCGTTGCCCACATTCGTGTCTGCTATGCGCCGGGTGAGCGCTTTGGTGCTGGTTCGGACAGAATCCGCTGGCGAACTCATCGAGCAACTGGTGGCCTTCGCGACGAAAGCGCGCCGGCAGGGCATCATCTCGTTAGAGCAGGAGGCGGACCGCGTATCAAACCCATTCTTCCGGAAAGCGATGAACCTCGCAATCGACGGCACACCGCTACAAGACCTTCGGCGTCAGTTGGAACTCGAGATTTCCCTGAAAGAGCGCAGGGCGGAAGCAGCGGCCAAGGTTTTCGAAGCTGCTGGTGGCTATGCGCCCACGGTAGGCATCATCGGTGCGGTAATGGGGCTCATCCAGGTAATGAAGCAGCTCGACAATCTTGAGGAAGTGGGACATGGCATAGCCGTCGCCTTCGTGGCGACAGTCTACGGCGTGGGCATCGCCAACCTGTTTCTGATTCCCGCCGCCAACAAGCTCCTGGCGCGGGCCGCGGAAGAGAGCGAATCTCAGGAGCTGATCTTGGAGGGAGTCTGTGCGATTGTGGAGGGGCTTAACCCAAAACTCGTGCGCATGAAGCTGGAGGCCTACCTGGAAAAGCCAATGGACCATTCCCTAGAGTCAGCCGCTCGCACTGGTCCCAGGGGACGCGCGGCTTAGCAGGGGAACTGCTCAATGGCAAGGAAACGCAAGCCACCGGAACACCCAAATCATGAGCGCTGGATGGTGAGCTACGCAGACTTCGTCACCCTCCTTTTCGCCTTCTTCGTAGTGATGTACGCGACGGCGCGCATCGATGAGACCGCTCCAGAGCGTGTCTCCGAATCTGTGCGCGAAGCACTGAAGGAGGATTCCTTCCGCGCCCTGGTTACCTCTTTTTTGGAGGATGCCCCAGCACGCACCGGTCGCAATGATTCCTCTGGTCGGGGCGCACGAAGAGCGACTGGAGATGGTGGCAAAGCGGATGCGGTGCTGCTGCAGCAGTTCCTTCCGTCGATGGACTACCTCAGCCGCGAACTCGCCAACGAGATCCGAGACGATCAGGTAAGTATGCGCCTCACCCGCCGCGGACTCGTGATTTCCTTGCGGCAGGCAGCCTTCTTTCCTTCCGGTCAGGATGTCATTGCCCCGGAAACCTACGCCGCCATAGGCAAGGTAGCGCAGACCATCGCCCGGCTTCCGAACCATGTACGGCTGGAAGGCCATACGGATTCCATCCCCATCCACAACGGCAGGTTCCCCAGCAACTGGCACCTGTCCACCGCTCGCGCCATTTCCATGCTTGAGCTACTAACGCAGCGCTTCCAATTGCCGAAAGAGAAATTCACCGTGGCGGGATACGCAGACACCATAGGCGTGGACACCAACGAGACCGATCAAGGCAGGCGTCGTAACCGGCGAGTGGATATTGTGCTGCTCAATCTCTACGGGCTAAGCGATGAGCCGCTAGGTGGCGAAAAGGCGCAGGAGGAAGTGATTCATCATCTGGCTAAGGAAGCCGTGGCGCACAACCCGGCCCCGGCGCCTTAACGCATTCCAGCGCGGCCGTCATGCAGGCGTTCCAGCAATGCAGCAGCAGCCCGCTGGCTGGCGGTTTTGATGCTGGTGCCTTCAGCGGTTTCCGCGAGTCCTGCCTGAATCTTTGCTTCCACCACAAAGGTCTTGCTGTGGTCTGGGCCATGCTTGGCTAGCACGGTGTAGCTCGGCTGGGAAATGCCCCGCTGTTTGGCGAGTTCCTGCAACTCACTCTTGAAATTCCGGGCTTCCTGCAGTTGGCCTACGGTCTTGTCGAACTCAGCAATCACGAAATGGTCGACGAAACGCCGCACGGGTTCCATTGACCCATCCATATAGATGGCGGCAATCAGCGCTTCCATCGCATTGCCCAGCAGTTTCTGTTTGGCCCGCCCACCCGTGATTTCCTCGCCTTTCCCTAACAGCAGGTAGTCGCCCAGCGAGAGTTGCCGGGCCACCATGGTGAGATGGTTCTTGCTGACGAGATGGTTCTTCACCTTGGAAAGAAAACCCTCGTGCGCCTGAGGGTAGCGATCAAGCAGGGCTTCGGTGGTAAGGAAGGATAGAATCGCGTCTCCGAAGAATTCGAAGCGCTCGTTGTGCAGGCTCGGTTCGGCCACCTCAATGCCAGCGGAGGGCGCAAACGACTTGTGCGTCAGCGCCCTCCTGAGTAGCGACCGATTCTGGAACGAATACTCGATAGCCCGTTCCAGCAATTCCCACTGCGGTTCCATGCTGGTTGATCTTCCAGAGGCTCAGGCCCGAGGGAGGCCTTCAGCCCGCTTGCAGATGGAGGGCAAGCGCCTAAGCGCCGGCATTCTGAGCTTCTTCCACCAGCTTCTTTTCACGCTCGGCGAGGCCCTTCACCTGATCGTTGGTGTTCGGATCGCTAAGGGCGTTGTTCAGCATGCTGAGCGCCTCCGCGTACTTCTTCGCAAGCCGGTAGGCGTTACCCGCCTTCAGCATACGAACCGGATCCGCCTGCGCTTCGATGGCCTTCACGAAAAAGCTCGCGGCTTCATCGTACTTCTTGCGTACAAACTCCCCTTGCGCCATCGCGTCATATGCTATGGCCGCTTCGTTCGCCGTAATCAGCTTCCACTGCTCATCGGGAATCTGATCGTTCACCTTGGGGGCGGTAGCCAGCAGGGAGATCGCTTTGTTGGCGTTTTCCGCTACCTTCGTCAATTTCTCGTCGCGATCCAGATCGAACTCCTTGGTCTGCCGGGCGATGCCGTTGGCGATGCGCACGTGCGCGGAAGCCGTTTCAAAGGGACTTCCCTTTGAGGCAAGCACCTGTTCGGCATACACGATGGTGTTGGGGATGTCGCCCATCATCTCGTAAGACCGCATGATGTTGAACAGTGCCCAGGACTTGAACTCAGTATCGGCAAAATCCTGAATCAGTTTCTGAGCAGCGTCAATCCGCGCTTGATCGGAGGCGGCATTCTGCACGGCCATCAGGGCTTCCACCTCTTTCTGCGACTTTGGCTGTTGCGCGAGCAGAGTGAAGCTGAGTGCGGCCAGGGCGCAAAGCGTGGCCAGAAATCGGGTGGACGTCTTCATGTGATTACCTCACCAAATAGTTTAGCTACTGGAGTTGCTTTCGTGCCTGCTCCAGCCCAGTTCGCGCCGCTTCGGATGCAGCCTTCGTAAGGCCGTTCACCTTTAGCGCCGCTTGGAAATGCCCGATGGCTTTTTCAGGATCCCCCTGAATATCCGCCAGGCGCCCCAGGTAAATCCGGCTCCACACTTCGGTGGCCGGATCAGGATTAAACTCCAGCGCTCGCTGGAAAAACTCGATGGCAACCTCTGGCGCGCGATCCAGTACGGCTACGCGTCCCAAGCCAAAGAAAGCCCGCGACTGGATGCTGCGATTCTGCGCGTTCTCTGAGAGCTGCCGGTACAGGTCGCGCGCACCTGCGTAATCTTTCTTATCGTAGAGCAGACCCTCGGCTTCCTCCAGCATCTTCTCTGCTGCAGTCAGCTCTACCACCTTACGCTCGCGGACCAATCGGCCTTGCCCTTTGTCCTTGAACTTCACGTCCTTCAGGCGGGCGTTCTCCTTATAGACATCGAGCGTCGCGATCATTTCCTCGAAGTAATAGCGGAGGTTGGCTGGCTGCTTTTCGAAGACCGCCAATTGCTCAAAAAAGTAGGGGGTCAGGACGAATCCGCTCTCTAATGCTTCCTGCACACGGGCCTGACGCGCCGCCATGGGCATTGGCTCCATACGCGCCGCCACAGCTCGCACCAGGCAGGCAGCAACAAGTAGAGCGAAGTCTTCCTTGTAAACTCCTCCGAGCAGCGGTGCGCCGAGGGCAAAATCCATCACGGCGCGCTTGGTTTCGAAGCTCTCCCGATAGCGGTACACTACCGGGTCAATCAGGTAGTGAAGGTAAGCCAGTTTTACGCGCTCAAGGGGAAACTCCGGCGTGGGCGTCACCACCACAAAGGCCATGTCATCGTAGGCCCTGGTTTCCACATGGTTCGGGGCTCCCAAAACGTCCAGCACAATCTGAAAGGTACGGCGGCTTGTGCCGCTCGTCGGGTTGCGCAAGTATGCGTTGGCCTTTAGGATGGTGTCGCTCACCTGCGGCTGATACTTCTGCAGAAGCGGCTCAAACTGCGGTTCCACCACCTGCCACAGCTCACCGATGTTCGCTTCTTCGTAAAACAGCCGCAGATACGATTCGAAGCCACGCAGTTCCTGGGCGTCGGGCGGCATCTCATTCCAGATGAAGCGCGGGTCAAAGTCCGGAGGACCCTGCGTAACCAGTGCAAACGACATGTACTGGCTGAGTTCCTGCTGCCAGTTGTCACGCCGGTGGTCGTTGTAGAACTGACGAAGGTCCGCCACGATGGGCAGATTCTTGGCGGCAATCCGCTGGCGAACCCATTTGCGCGCAGGATGGTTGCTGGGGCTTTCCAGGTCCTCGTCGTAGCCAGCAGCGTTGATTAGCGCCATCGCTGTAAAGACAGACTCGCTCACCTCGAACCGCACGGCGTCGTTGACCGGCTCGGCGTTGGAGGGCGCCTCGAATTGCGCCCGGCCTGCCGACGGGCCCAATGCCAGCAATAGGAGAAACCACACCGCAAAGCTGCCGCGCAGCGGGTGCCACTCGTGGGTGGCAGGCAACCAGGATTTGCCGATGTGCTTCAACAGGAACACCTTCCGGGAATCAACGCTGAAAACTGGAGTCACTTCTAGTTTAGCGGGGAATGCGGCGGAGCTACCGCGCACGCGTCCACGCCACGATTTCCAGGCCGCCAAGGATGCTGCGGCCAGGCATCGGAACACCGGGGATCTCTTCGTACGTACGGTCCGCGAGGTTGGCGAACTGCACAAAGGGTCGGAAGCGCGCGCCGTGGTGCGCAACCGCCACATCCCACAGCATGTAGGAGGCACGCTGGTAGCGTTGCGTTACACCCAGCCTTGTGCGCAGTGCCATGTTACCCCTGGTGACTGCCTGCCAGGTTCCCACAAAGGCATGCACCGGGTAGTTGAACGTATAGCGCGATTGCATCCCTTCGAGCGCGGTTTGCGCGCCGCGCAATCCGGTGTAGGCAACCTCCGCGCTCGCCGCCGGCCGATAGCGCCAGCGCGCCCGGGCTTCCGCTCCCGTAAAGCGCAGCCGCTGAAAATTGCGCGCCTGCCAGATAGCGTTGGGGCTGTCACGTACGAAGTCGATGCCGTCGCGCTCGCGCCGCTGGAACACGGTCAGCTCGCCATCTATGCTCTGGCCGGCGTTCCAATCGAGGCCGGCTTCATATCCCCAGGCACGCTCAGGGCGAAGATCAGGGTTTCCACGGTTGGCGGGGTCCTGGTAGTAGAGATCCGTGAAGCTTGGCACCCGATATGCACGGCTAACGCTCGCCCTGAGTTTCGCGTGACTGCTGAGCCAGTAGCCGGCAGCCAAAGTCGGACTCAATTGGCCGCTCCACGCTTGGAAGAGTTCATAACGAGTCCCGGCCGTCAGCGAAAACCGACCCGCCGCGCGCAGATCGTAGTTCAGGTAGGTGGCCTGCCGGCCGCGCTCGCGAAAGCCCAAGTTGGTACTTTCGAGGTCGTCGTGCAGTGCCTCGAAACCATAGTGCAGCCTGCCCTTCGCGCCAATCTCTTCCGTGCGACGGATGCTGCCTAGCCAGGTTTGCGAAATGTGGTGGTTCGTGTAGACCTGCGGACGGTCGCGGTAGAGCACGAACAGATCCGTGTGCCTGCGGTAACTGAACGAAGCCACCGTGCGCGAGCCCAATTCCTGGCTGGCCATTGCTGTCCAGCCCTTTGTGCGCTCCCAGGAATTGAACTGGCCGTAGAAACCCTGGGCGCCGAACGGACGGTCCATCATTCCCAACAGGATCCGCGTGTAGCCCAGGCCGCTCTTAATGTGGGTGGTGGAGGAGATGAGCGAATTCCGGTAGTCGCGGTTCTCGATGAAGCCGGTGGAAAGATCGCGCGAGGCAGCCAGTTGCTGGAAGAACGGCCCACGCACCGCACTCGCGGTAACCCTTTGCTGGTTGGTGCCGAAGCTGCCCAAGCCGCCGCGCAAACGAATCTCGCTGGTCTCAGGACGGCGCGTGCGGAAGTTCACCACGCCACCCACCGCATCGGCGCCATAGAGCGTGGAGCCCGCTCCACGCAACACCTCCACACTTTCGAGTGCTTCCATCGGCACGGGCAGGTTCAGGCTGTGGTGTCCGCTTTGGGCATCGTTCATACGGATTCCGTCCAGCAGTATCAACGTCTGGCCGAAGGTGCCGCCGCGGATCGATAGATCGCCCTGAATCCCATTCTGGCCGCGCTGGCGGAGGTCCAGTGAAGGGTCGAGCTTCAGGTAGTCCGCCGTGGTGTTAAACAGCAGCGGTGCCTCGGTAATGTCGAGCACCGTGATGGCCCGTTCGCTCTCTTCGAGCGGAATGGCCTCAAAGAACCCCGTCACCACCACGGTTTCCTTGCGGGGTGCGGGAACCGGTGGCGCGTTGGCATTTGTTTGCGCCGCCGGAGGGTGGGGTGAATCTGCTGCTGAGGACTGGGAAATGGGGGTACTCGAAGAGGAACTGCCTGTCTGGGCACTCGCGCCAGCAGACACGCAGAGCAGAACGAAGCCAAGCGCCAAAACGGGGGGCGCCACGCGAGAAAGGGTCATAGAGTCCTACATCTTTATCATACCGGAGCGTCCTGATTCTGCGGAGAACGGGCAGCAGAGGGGTGAAAGAAAGGGGAGGGCCGCACTAAAGTTCCGAGTGGGCAGGACGATATGAGGATCAGTGGAAGACCGTCTCAAACCGATCCGTAAGTGCGAAGAGGAAACGTACTTTCAGGAGGACTCGCCGATTCCCTGCCCATCCTGTGGCAGCCGGGCGGTAGTTCGCTTGCACCGGAGTTCTCTGGAGAAGCTGGCCACGGCGCTCTCCGGGCACTATCCCTACTTCTGCCGCAACTGCTACATGAAGTTCTACAAGCAGGAGAAGGTTGATCCTGCGTGAGCAGTACCGGCTGCGCGTTTCGATTCCAGCTGCTGCTGCCGAGGAAAGCGGGAGTGGAATTCTGCCCACAGTCTATGCCTTGGCGTGAAATCCGTGCCACGAGAACTAGAAAAGGCCCCGCCGAAGCGGGACCTTTTCCAAAGGAGGCACCAAGTGCACCTAGTTAATTATACTGCGCGGCGGCGGCGGCGGGCCAAAGCCAGCAGACCAATGCCCGCGCTCAGCAACAGCCATGTCGAGGGTTCGGGAATTTCTTCGACATTGGGAGTTCCTGGAACGGTGTCAATCAATTTGAGACTGTCCCGGCGGGATCCGCCGATAGTCCCCACACTTGTCACCCGGGCGCCAGCAGCGGTGAAGCTTTCGGCCGTCAAGGCGCCAATTCCGCCGACGTCGAAACCGACGACTTGGATATCCCACGTCCCTAGACCGTTATCGCCAATCACGAAAAAGTTCATGTCGAATTTGTAGGGGTTCATCGCATTGGATGTTGTCGAGTATCCAATGGGCACACCCAAAGGAACTTGGTTGGCGAAACTCACGGTAGCGGGTGCCGTTCCATCAACCCGGAAGTGCAGACCAATAAGATCTCCGATCTCATCGACGGCTCCTCCCACGACGTTGGCGGTAATCCTAACCCCACCGCCGAGCAAATCCTCAACTTTGATTTCCACGGTTAGATCGGAAAGATTGTCCTTCTGATCGGAAGCGACGAATTCGACAAAAGCGGCCGAACTCGTAGCGGAAAACGCAATCACGAACGCTAAAGCCAGCCAAGTATTTCTGAACATGTGTCTGTAGTACCTTCCCTTTATTCTGCCATAAGTTTGCGCAGAATCCAGATGCATGTCAAGAAAACTTACCAAGAATGAACAATATAGTACTGTTCTCCGTTGTGAATGCTGACCTCAAAGATCTCTTGGCATCCCTTCGGCGATGGCTGTATAGTATTGATGGAAAACGCTCTGTGGGCGAACGGCGTTCTAGCAGCCACTGACTAATAGGAAGACTGAATCGAGATACGATCAAAAATGATACTTCGGGAAGACTGAACGGTAGGAGCTGCTACACGAAGTTTATAAAAAAAGAGCGTGTTCGAACGCCACTCAGCGGATGTCCTGTTGCTCACGTCGAGCGGTGCGGAATGAGTCTTCCAATGTGGCGGTCTTGAGACTGTTCCGAAGACTTGGATGTGCTGTCCGACATTCGACCCTGCGAAGCCGAGCCAACGCCAGTTAGCCGGCGTTGGTCCAGTGGCGGTTAGCGAGGGTGAAGTTTTCGCCTAGGTAGATGCGGCGCACGTCCGGGTCGCGGCCGAGGGCTTCGGGAGTGCCAGCGCGGAAAATGCGGCCTTCGTTGATGATGTAGGCGCGGTCTGTAACGGCCAGGGTGACCGCCACGTTGTGGTCAGTAATCAGGACGCCGATGCCGCTTTGCTTCAGGTCGAAGATGATGGCCTGCAACTCGGCGACCTGGATGGGGTCAATGCCTGAAAATGGCTCATCGAGTAACAGGAATGCAGGGTCGATCACCAGCGAACGGGCAATCTCGACGCGCCGCCGTTCCCCGCCGGAGAGCATATAGCCGCGGCTCTTGCGCACCTTGTCGAGGCCCATCTGCTCAATCAGGCCTTCCATCTTCGCTTCGCGTTGCCGTTTGCTGATGGGAAGCGTTTCGAGGATCGCCAGCAGGTTCTGCTCCACCGTCAGCTTGCGAAACACCGAAGCCTCTTGCGGCAGGTAGCTGATGCCGCGACGCGCCCGCTTGAACATCGGCAGATCCGTGATGTCGTCGCCGTCCAGCAGCACTTTGCCGGAATCCGGCGTCACCAAGCCCACAATCATGTAGAAACTGGTGGTCTTGCCGGCCCCGTTGGGACCCAGCAACCCCACCACTTCCCCACGCTCAATGGAGACGGAAAGGTCCTGCACCACGCGGCGGCGCTGGTAGGTTTTGGAGATTTCGCAAGCCTGGAGCTTTTGCATCAGTCAGTTGCGGCGGATCACACTCAATGCCGGAGCGGTATCGCCACTTTCCACAATCAAGCGGTCGTCGTTGGAGAAGTACGTCAGGCGCTTGCCTCGCGTTGCCCCCTGCTTCCGATCTTCGAAAAAGGGCTCCCCGCCATAAAGTACCATCTTCGTCTCTTCCGGGTAGTATTCGGCGTGTTCCGAGGCGCCGCGGCGGGTGGTGGCCGCTTCACGCATCAGGATCCGCACATCGCCATCGGCAAAGGATTGCTTCAGTTGGGTCTGCCCCGCCGCATCTTCGGCCAGCACCATGCGCATGGAAGCGGCGTCCACCGAAAGCCCCGCCCGTCGCATCCGCACTGTGCCCGTATAAGTGGCCAGTTTCTTGACCTCCTCGTAGATCATGCGATCACTATGGATGAGGGTATAGGTGGGCGCGCTCTTGCCCTTCGCCGAGGACTGGCCAGCCTCTTCGATCTGCGAGAAGACGTTGCCCTGCCCGGCAAGGGTCTGCTGCTTGCGGTCAATGGTGGCGATGTCGGCGTGCAGGCGGCTGGCCCCTTGCCATAGACGGGCATTCCCTTCGTAGCGGATCCACTGGTTCTGCTCACGGGTCGTCATTTTCTGGGCGGTGGCCTGCAAGGCCTCGTCGCCGCCGGGGAGAGCAGTTTCGCCGGTCTTGGGCTTTGGCTTCGTTTTGTCCCGCGGTTCGGGTTTTCTTGTGGACACCACGTCGCCCTCGGCCAGCAGATCGCCGCTGGGCTCCTCTGTGCGAATGCGCTTGGCCTGCAGGGAACCGGTATCGTCCCAAACGCGGGCCTGGCCCTCAAGCAGGTTGTAGCGCTCCTTCTGCTGGAGCAGGGCGCTTTCAGCGCGTCCGCGGCGCTGGCCTTCCTCAAACTCGAAATTCCCCCACTGCTTCAGCCATTCCACTTCGCCGGAATCGGGGAGGAACGCGGCTTCGAGGTCGTTGGATCGGGTCTTAAGACTTGGCGGCGCGGGCTCCTTCCGCTGCTTGGCCGTGGCGATGCTGGCAGCCGAGGGGGCCGATTCGGTAGTCACTTTGCCGCTGGTGCGGAAGTTGCGCATTCGGTTCTGAGGACCGTAGGTAGCCGTGATTCGATCGCCGCGCAACACCCGCCGCCGCTGCTCCGCAGTGGCAGGAAAGAAGGTGACCGTACCGGGGGCGTGTGTCTGCACCTGCTCCATCTCCTCGCCGCCTGGCCGCATCCGCAGTTCCACAACTTCAGACTCGATGGTGCGACGGGGCTGGCGGCGAGGCGCTTCACCGAGCGGCTCGGACTCCAGCTTCGCCTGCCCTTGGGCGAGTGCCTTCTCCAAGGTGGAATCAGGAGCGCCGTCCAGGAAATGCAGGTGCATGCGCGCGGAACGAACGCTGTTCCGGCCAGTGGGAGTCTCGCTATCAATGCGGCTGCCCGCGTGGCTGATGAGTTCCCGCAGCGTGCCGTCTTCGCGGTAGAGCAGTTCGGCCCGGTCACCACCAAAGACCAGCTTTCGCTGGGGATACGTATCCGTTCCGGACACGGAGGCCGCCTCTACACGGTGGATATTGCCAGCCAGGATCTCAATGGTGGCGTCCCCGGCATCGAGAAGCAGATTGTTCCGCTCCATGCGCGTGGGTCCGGTAAGTTTCACCAATCCAGCAGCTTCCAGGTAGATGGCATGCGCGGCCCAAACTCTGGTGGCTGCATTCCCGCCTTCCGGTTTCTGGAAGGTGAACACGGCGTCGTTTTCGAGCACGATCTCCTTGGTTTGCGGATTGTAGACAGCGCCGATGGCTTCGCCAACTCCGTCGGCGAACTGGAAGTGAGTTCGTTCCGTAGTACGCGCGATGCCCGTTTCGGTTTCAAAGTGTACCTTGGATGAGCGAATGACAGTGGGATGCGCGGGGGGAGGGGCTCCATTGTTGGGGACTTGCATGATGATTTCCACCTCGCCCTCAGAAACCATCGTCTTGGCGCGGGTATCCACGTCCGCGCGGCGGCTCTTTACCAGGTCGTAGGTATCTGTCGTGCCGCCGAAGATCCTAAGCTCCACGTCTACCAGTTCCACCTTGGATGGCATCTGGATCATGCGGTAGGAGCGGGCGCTCACCTCCACCATGGGTTTCCCCCCCACGGTGTGCGACCACTGCCAGCGGTCCGCAGTGCCAGCTACGTTTTCTGGCAGAGGCACCGGGGGTGGGGTGGCATTCGCCTCGGCTGCAAGGCGCTGGTAATAGAAAACCACGCCAGTAGCGACAAGGAGGACGATAAACAGGAGGGCCAGCAAGCGGCCAAGACCGCGCATTCTGTCTCAAGGATAGCATCCGCATCGGCACTGGCCACCAGGAATCAATCGTCTGGTGGCGCGTCGCCCTCGCTAGCGCCGCCCTTGCGGCGGGCCCAGCAGATCCCTCGCTTGCTAGCCCTCACGAAGGTGGCAATTTCCCTGGTGATATCGGTTGCCTGGTCTCCGGTCTCAAGCTCCGCCAGAGCATCCGCGCGCGGTAACCCTTGGAGGTAGAGCGTGCGAATGGCGAATTTTACGGAACGAACGTCCTTCAATGTGAACCCCGCCCGTTTCATACCTACTGGGTTTGGCCCCACGGCTTCGACGTGAAATCCCACGCCCAGAAAGTACGGCGGGACGTCCCGATTGACACGCGTGTTGCCCCCAATCATCGCCAGTCTGCCGATCTTCGAGTACTGGTGCACCACGACGCCGCCGGAGATGAAGGCCCGATCGCCTACCTCCACATATCCGGACACCAGCGAGCAACTCGCAATTACCGTGTGGCTGCCGATCACCGCGTTGTGGGCAATGTGGCCAGAGGTCATCACATAATTGTCGTCGCCGATGACAGTGCTGCTTTCGGGCTGTGTACCCCGGGAAATGGTGAAGTGTTCACGGATGCGGTTGCGGGATCCCATCACCAGATACGACCGGGCGCCACTGAAGTTCTTATCGAGCGGATCTGTTCCAAGCGCTGTACCGGCTGAGATCTCGTTCGCTTCGCCCATGGTGGTGAAACGCTTCACGAAGACGTAGGGCTCTAACCGGCAGAAGTTTCCAAGCACTACATCGCTTTCCACGACACAGAACTCCCCAATGTGACATTGAGCACCGATGATGGCATCGGGATGGACCCTGGCGGTGGGGGCTACGAAGGCAGACGGATCTACAGGCACCACCCAGTATGATACAAGCTGCGGGTGCTTCCGCTGCGCACCCAATCGCCAATCGGGTGGGCGGGGTACCTGACAGCGGGGGAGACAAAGGGTGCTGAGGATGAGGAGCGTGCAATGGAAGTGCATCGAATTGCGCAAAGCCTGGGGTTGACCTACGAGGGCGACGGCGAAAAGCAAATTGAGGGGGTGGCGGAACTCAGCGTAGCGGGGGGAACCGAGATTTCCTTTGTGGGCTCACGCAAGGCGG
>JAHCHD010000060.1 GCA_026129915.1 Bryobacterales bacterium | reverse complement strand
CTTAAGATGGCCCAGGAAATTGTACGGGAAGGGATGCCGGTACCCCAGCATCTGCTGTCGCTTGCCGCTGAGATCACCGATGCCAATGCCGCGCTTTTCGATGCCGCGAATGGATTTCGGGGCTGCATTGCCGGGTTGCACGAGATCCTCAGGCGGCAAGGCTTGCTTGAAGGCATCTGGTGCCTGGACCCGGAAGAGGGTCTGTCTCCGGGGCAGCGAGAAGCCATCGACCGGGTGTGCACTGCTTATCCGCATCTGGCCGATGACGAGTTCGTGCAGGCGAATCTGCATCGCTGGCTGAACCATAGCCTGTAGTCCACCTGACCGCCACCTCGCGAAATCCATTTCGCTATACTTCAGACACTATGGAATTTGTTGCCATATACCAATCCGCGCATCCCAAAGCTGAAGAGGAGGCGGAGATCATCCTGAGTGCCCTGCGAGAGGGCGGAATCGGCAGCGTGCGGGTGCGCGTGGACGATGAACCAGGTAGCGGAGTGCCCAGCTTCGTGGTGGAGGTGGAAGAGGACGCCGTCTACGACGCGCAGGCTCTGTTGCAAACGCACGAAATGGCCTTCGAGGGTCTGGATGCAGCGGCGGGACTCGACTTCCAGGTAGCGTTCTTCTCCGACAAGCACGATGCCGAGCATGAGGGCATGGCCGTGAAGAGCCTTCTCGAAGCGAACGGAATTGCCGCGTTTCTGGCCGATAGCGGGGTTTTGCCCAACTTCCCGTGCAAGGTGCTGGTTCCTCGCGAAGACGCCGCGAGGGCGGCTGTAGTGATTGAGTCCGCCAAAGCCACCGGACCTGCCGATGCCGAGGAGGGGGCGCAAGCCGATGAGGCACGGGGCGAGGAGTCAATTGGCTAGTGAGTGAGCCACGCGCGTTGCCACTGCAAACCGTCGCTTCGGAACGTGATGGCTCCGTCGTGGTCAGTGCGCCAGACGGCAACGCCGCGCCGTTTGAGGCGTTCTACCACAGCGGGGTGCGGGTGACGGAAGGGGTTCAGCCATCCTGCGGAGATCATCGCCAAAGACGGCTGTACTGCGTCCAAGAAGGGTTCCGTGGTGCTGGTCAGGCTGCCATGATGCGCTACCTTGAGCAGGTCTGACTTCAGCTCCACCCCGTCGGCGATCATTCGCCACTCGCCCCTTCGTTCCAGATCTCCGGTGAGCAGGGCGGTGGACGCCCCGAAACGCACGCGGATTACAAGCGACAAGCGGTTCGCACCCCCGCTCGTAGACTGCCAGACGCGTGGGTGGAGTACCTGGAACTCCACGCCGTCAATCACCTCCCGGTCACCCGCTAGTTTCTGTATGGCTGGCACACCCAACCGTGCTGCTTCTGCAAGAAGCGGCTGGCCCAGTTCATGATCGCCGGGAGGGCCGGGTATCCACAGGGCTGCTGGCCGGAATGCCCTCAGAATTGCGAACGCCCCACCCGCATGGTCGTAGTCGTAGTGCGTTAGCACCATTCGATCCAGTTGGCGCACTCCGCGGCTCCACAATAGAGGCCCC
This sequence comes from Bryobacterales bacterium, assembly GCA_026129915.1. Lineage (GTDB taxonomy): Bacteria > Acidobacteriota > Terriglobia > Bryobacterales > Bryobacteraceae > JACTMJ01. The sequence goes on along the minus strand of JAHCHD010000060.1, from coordinate 24,563 downwards.
ACGATATCTTCGCCCGTGTCCAAACGGCTCGAGGTGGAGAATCCGCCCAGGCCTCCGGCATCCACAAGTATCGTGCGGCCGTTGGGCGTCACCAGTAGAAGGCTTTCGCCCTGGCCCACATCGATCGCCGTGAACTCCAGCATCCCTGGGGTAAGGCGGGGAGGGAAGGGGGCAACGTAAAGCAGCAGCCACAAGACCCACGCAAGCAGAAATAGGGCCAGACGCAGCAAACGCAAAGCGCGCGGGGTGCGGATCGTTGCCGACGGCTGGAGTTTTGGCTCCGCGACGGGGCGAGGAATGCGGGGGGGCCGCGCGAACAGGGGTTCGCAGGCCGCAATGCCTGCGACAGTCCATAAGCCGCAGGCGGCGAGCAGCCACCCCGGGGCATTGGGGATGCGCAGGTCTGGCATGATGTTTGCTGCCGCTACGGTGAACTGCCGCGTGAGTTCGGCAGTGGCACTCAGGAAACTGCCAAGCAGCGGAGGGTTCACAATCAAGTCGATGAAGGCGGCGGGTACCATCAACCCAAGCAGAGGGCTGATCACTAGATTGGCGATTGGCCCCAGGAGCGGAGCGCGGTGAAAATTCTCAATCAGCAGCGGACTCAGCCCGGCCTGAACCACCACGGAAACCAGCACGAGGCTCAACCCACTCCCCAATGTGAGTGTTCCCAAAGAAAACGCCATCTGGCAGGCACGCAAGGGGATCCGCGTGGCCAAGCTTAGCGTTCGTGCAAGCAGTCGTAGCTCTATCCGGGCCTGAGCCACGCCTGGCGGCAGGCGCAGATCGCTAGCCACGTCGTCCAGATTCCGCGCAATGCGTGGCCAGTTGCCGAACCAGTTCCGCTGCAGCGGCGCCGCGATTCCCGCGATCACCAGCACTGCCGCGAACGAAAGCTGAAATCCTGTTTCGAGAAGCAGTCCTGGGTCCCAGGCTAGGAAAACCAGCCCCACCACCGATAGCAGGTTCACGGGGCGCGCCCGGCGGTATGCCACGGAGCCGGCCAGATAGAGACTTATCCCACAGGCCGCGCGAACGGCAGGCGTTTCGTAACCGGAAAGCAATGCGTAGGCCCAGCATGCTATCGCCGCTAATAGAAATCGCAGCCAGCGTGGCAGCGGCAGCAGTTGAAGCAGCACCAGCCAAGCAGCCGCCAGAATAGCAATGTGTTGGCCGGAAATCACCAAAGTGTGATACACCCCTGCCCGCCGAAACGACTCCAGTGTTTCTTCGCTCAGCCCCTGGTCCTCGCCAAACAGGATGGCAGGGAGGTACGCGCTGACAAAGTGCTCTGGAGGGTAGTTACTCGCAATGCGCCGAAGCAAGCTGGTGCGCGTATCATGAAGCCATCGCAACGCAGTATGTCCGCAGGACTGTGGTTTCACTCGCAGGCTGGCAGCACCTGTTGCGGAGGCCAGCCAAAAAACCTGCTGGCGATACATGTGGCGTTCAAAGTCGAAGCTGCCGGGATTTCCGAAGTTTCGTGGCGGCCGTATCCGCGCCTGAACGGTTACCTGGTCGCCATAGCCCACAATCGGCAGAGTCTCGCCCTGCCGAGGGTAAACACTCACCTGCATGCGATGGCCAGAATCCAGTTCCACGGAAAAGCGGGTCTGCTCCGGTTGCTGCCTTCCCGCGGTTACCACGCAGCCCTGCACCTCCGCGCGCTCACCTGGGGCGACATTGGCCGTGGGCGATTCCGGCAGCGGATGCATGCTCAGCCACCATCCGCCTGCGAAGAACCAGGCCGCGAGCACTAGCAGCTGCCGCACACGCGCGAAGGCTGAGGTGAGAAGCAATCCGAGTGCCAGCGGACCCAGCGCGAGGGCGGGGCCGTAGCTGCCTGGTTCTCCCGGTAAAGCCCACTCCGCCAACATTCCAGCTACCACCGCAAGCAGCGGGGCGAACACCGGATTTCGTCGAAACACACGCATCCTACTATAAGTAGGCTCACGAGGGAATTCCTCTCATTCAATGTTCGTTCCGTTGGAGAAATCCAGATTGTGGATGGCCGGCCTGCCCGTCTTCATGAATCGACCCGTCTTCATGAATCGAAAGGTCCGGCAGCGCATCTCAACGGTCATGAAGACTCTAACGTTCCTTCTGGGACTGTGTGTAATGGCTTTTACCTCCTTCGCCGCGAATAACGCTTACGACTTCACGATGACTTCCATCGACGGCAAGCCTGCCGACCTGTCGGCCTACAAGGGTAGGGTGACTTTGGTGGTGAACGTAGCCAGCAAATGCGGCTACACCCCGCAGTACGAGGGATTAGAGGCGCTTCACCGTCGGTATCAGGGTAAGGGATTGGTGGTGCTTGGCTTTCCTGCCAATAACTTTGGCGGCCAGGAACCGGGCAGCAACGAAGAAATCGCCCAGTTCTGTAAGCGGACCTACGACGTCAGCTTCCCCATGTTTTCGAAGGTGAGTGTAAAGGGCAGTGACCAGACACCGCTCTATCAGTACCTTACGTCCCCGGACACTAACCCGAAGACCGCCGGTGACGTGAAGTGGAACTTCACCAAGTTCCTCGTCGGCAAGGATGGGAAGGTTCTGGCCCGGTTTGAGTCCGGCGTAAAGCCCGACGCCCCAGAACTGATCCAGGCGATCGAGGCGGCGTTGAAGTAGGCTCAAGTGTGCCGACTATCGGCAGCTCTTTGGGCGCTGTCTTGCTGATATTTCTCGTCTCGCAATCGTTGGTTTTTTGGCACTTCGTGTGGGAAATCGTTACCTTCGAGAAACAGTCTCGTCTATTCTTGTCTGAGGGCCACCCGCGGGTGGCCCTTCGTACGCAAATTGATGAAACCACAAGTCCAGAAACCAGTGTCATACTGGGTAGCGGCAAACTGAAACTGGGAGGCCTGGGAACGGGCTAGCGGGATACGCATAGCTGGTGCACCTCCTACGTGCGCGTTTCGTGTCTATCGAAACCCGTGACGCCTGCCAAGTTCGAATCGCCCTTGTGCGAAACTGCGACGTTTAGCACAGCGGCGTTCTACGGTAGAGGCGAATTCTTTTCGCGTTTCACAAGCTGCGAGTTTTTTTGGATCTGTGAAGTGTTCCCCTGTTTGGAGGAAATATGAAGTCCTGGTTGAAGCGTTACTTGCCTGGTGTCGCTCTGTGCGCACTGGTGGCGGTAGGGTCCTCTCTCATTATTCATGCGATTGCGACTCCTGACCCGGCAAAGCCGGCCACAGGCATCGACGCATCGGTGTACGCGTCTGATGAAAAGGGTCCGCAGGCGGTGGCATGGAGCTTTGCCGAGACCCTTAAGAAGGCTCGTCGCTCCGTGGTGAACATTCAGGTGGAAAAAGTCTCAAAGACTCCCGCTGGTATGCGCCAGATTCCCTTCCCGTTTGGACCCTTTGGCCAGCCAGACCCGGATGATGATGGTGCACGCCGCAGCCGTGGAGCAGGTTCTGGTGTCGTGGTGAGCGCGGAGGGCTATATCCTCACTAACAATCACGTTGTGGAAGACGCCGATGAGGTTTCGGTGACTTACTTCGACGGGCGCTCCACGAAAGCCAAAGTGGTGGGTACTGACCCAGCCACCGACCTCGCTGTGCTGAAGGTGGATGTGAAAGATCTTCATCCCATCGACTTTGCGAACTCTGAGACCGTCGAAGTGGGTGACCTTGCCTTCGCTATCGGCAACCCCTTGGGCATCGGCCAAACCGTCACGATGGGTATCGTCAGCGCGACCGGTCGCGGCAGCATGGGCATCATTGGCGTAAGCAATGGCAATGCCGGCTACGAAGATTTCATCCAGACCGACGCGGCCATCAACCGCGGCAACTCTGGAGGCGCGTTGATCACCGCCGATGGCCGTCTGATGGGAATTAATACTGCCATTGTCTCTTCGAGTGGTGGCAACGACGGAATCGGCTTTTCGATTCCCGTCAATATGGCGCGGTTTGTGATGGATCAGCTCATCGCCAACGGCAAGGTGCAGCGCGCCATGATAGGTGCGCTTCTTCAGGATGTGGATGACTCGATGGCCAAGGCTCTGGGGATGGATCGCCCGATGGGCGCGATGGTGAACGAAGTGATGCCAGGCAAGCCCGCGCAGAAGGCAGGCGTGCAGGCTGGCGACGTGATAACCAAGGTGGAAGGGCGTGAGATGCGCAATCAGTCTCAGGCTCGAAACACCATCTCCATGATGAAGCCCGGCAGCAAGATCAACCTCACGGTAAACCGCGATGGTAAGGAAATTAGCGTGCCGGTTACTCTGGCTCCTTTGGATGATGCGGCTGCGGAAGCGCCGCGGGTAACAGAAGAGGCAGCCGGCATGAACGGAGTCTCCGTCGAGGAACTCAGCACCCAACTTCGGCGCCAGTTGCGCATTGAGGATGACGTGGAAGGTGTTCTGGTGGGCCGAGTGGCTCCGGCCAGCAAAGCGGCATCTGCCGGACTACGGCGTGGTGATGTGGTGGTGGCCATTGACCGCCAGCCTGTCCGAAATACTGCCGACTTCGAACGCCTGATGAAGTCCTCCAAGGGCGACGCCACCTTCATGCAAGTGAAACGAGCAACGCAGGGCAGAGGTTGGACTAATCTCTTTTTGGGAATCGAACGCTAAATAGCGTTTTCCCCTCCTCTCTGGTTTGAGGCCAGCGCTCCCATTCATGGGCCGCTGGCCTCTGTTTTTGTCCCGGTGTACTTCGCCGAGTCCCATCCGCGATAACCTGAATCCATGGCGGTTCTTGGCATCGCGGTTGGCGGCGCTCTAGGAGCAATGGCGCGCTATTTCGCCACGCTCTGGGCGCAGGAGTATCTGGCTCGCGGGATGCTGGCCGGCTTTCCCATCGGCACTCTGCTGGTGAATGTGCTGGGTTCGTTCCTGCTCACCGTGGTGGTGGGGCTGGGAATGCAGGGCATCCTTTCCCCCGAAGCCCGGCTTGCCCTCGGGACTGGCTTCGTTGGGGCCATGACCACCTTCTCTACCTTCGAGTTGGAAGCCGACGTCCTGCTGCGACAGGGTGAGTTCGCCCGGGTCGCCGCCTACGTGCTCGGGAATCTCCTCATCGGTTACCTCGCTGTGATGGCAGGGCGCTACGTGGTGTTCCGGATGGGTGGTGCAGCGTGAATCCGAAAGAAGATCTGTCTGTCAGTGTTCGCGCCTCGCTGTTGCGCATCTACCTTGGCGAGAGCGATCAGGTGGATCATCGCCCTGCCTTTGAGCGCGTCCTTGAAGCCGCACGTGAGCACGGCTTGGCCGGAGCCACCGTATTTCGTGGTGCGAGTGGCTTTGGCGCCAACTCGGTGATTCACCATGGAAGCCTCTGGCGGATTTCCCAGGATCTTCCCATTCTCATCGAGATCGTCGATCACGAGGCGCCAATTCGCAGCTTCTTGCCCGTCCTCCGCGCGCTACTGAAGGGTGGCGGGCTGGTGACGCTGGAACCGGTGGAAATCGTCCGCTACGGCGCAAGCCACCCGCCGCCCGCTAACGCGGAAAGAGCCTCTCAATGAGAAACGAGAACACTCGCACGTCATGGACGGAGAGCGGCGTCGCCTTACTCCGGATCTTCGTGATGGCGGGCGACCGGGCTGCCGACAAACCACTCAGCGACGCCATCGTGCTTGCGGCGCGCGAGGCGGGCATCCTTGGGGCCACCGTCCTGCCCGGCATCGCTGGCTACGGCCGGTCAGGGCGGCATGGCAATTTGGAGGTATCTATCCACGATCCTCTTTCGCAACCCATGGTGGTGGAACTCGCTGACGCGGAAAGCCCTCTTCGGGACTTCCTTCCCATCCTCGCAACACTTGACCAATACGGTCGTCTCGCGACGCTCGAACGCCTCGGTGCGCTTTCTTACCATGCGCAGGGCGAAAACGGGCCGGGTGACAGCGCCGTCAGCACCTAAGATGCCCTCTTTCGCGGGAGCTTCTCCAGCACGTCTGCGGCCAGTTCCACCCCTCGTTCGCTGGCTATTTGCGCCGCGACTTCCCTGGCTCGTTGAGTGAAGCCCGAGTTTCCATATACCTCCCGGATCGCAGCGGAAAGCTTCTTCGCGCACAGTTTCGTACGCGGAATCGGCCTCGGCGCAAGCCCCTCACGGTGCAGTTGACGTGCCCACCCAAATTGGTCGAGCAGATGTGGCACTGCAATGCTGGGAACACCTGCGCGGCAGGCAGCCGTGGAAGTGCCTGCGCCGGCATGGTGCACCACCACGGCAGCGCGCGGAAATAGCCACCCATGCGGCAGGTAGTCCGCAATGTATAGATCCGCTGCCTCAGACAGTTCGAAACGAGAGAACCCGCGCTGCAGGATGATTGGTACCCCTGCCTGACGAGCAGCAGCGACAAGCAACTCGGCTACGGGCTGGCCATCTTCCGCACCCATTGAGCCAAACGTGGCCAGAAGCGGGCGAGGATGCCTCGCCAGGAAGTCCAATAGCTCGCGTGGTAGCTGAAAGTCTGGCTCTTCCAAAAACCATGCTCCGGTTTGCACCAGATTTGCCGGGAAATCGGGATAAACGGGCGCAAGCGTCCTCGAAGCCGCCAGCAGATTCAAGTACGGGGAATGGCCTCGCATCAGCGAGGGCCGAGGTGCATCCGGATGGGCCTCCGCCCACCGTCCGAACAATCGCCGTTCCTGGTGGGCCCAATACAGCTCACCCGCCCTCCAACTCACCCGGTTCAGGATTTTTCCCAGCGATCCCGCGTGCAGGGCCAACTGGTACGCGGTGGCGATCCCCCCGCTCTCGAAACGAACTTGCGCCCAGGGAACATCGAGCTGGTTAGCGGCAACGGTGCCCATCACGTCAAGGAAATGGACCACGGCGAGGTCCACGCCTTGAAGTGCCGCAATTGAATCGCTGTAAGCATCCGCGGGATTCTCAAACATCTCCTGTGCGAGAATCGTAAATTGGGTCATCGGATTCTGGGTGGCGATGATCTGCTGGAGTGGCGCGCGGACACGTTCCCACGTTGCATCGGGTCCAATGGCGCGGAATTCCGCGCCGAGGGCCTCGAATCGTTCCCGATAGTACCCGTTGGTGCAGGCGCGAACCTCGTGTTTTCTGGCGATCAGAACCTGGGCGAGTGCCAGGAACGGCTGGATGTCTCCGGTACTTCCGATGGTGCAAAGTGCAATGCGCATAGTGGCTGGGCGGTGCTGGACGGAAACGATGGCCGACAGGCTGCGAGCTACCCAGGGGAATGGCAGGCGTGTTTGCCCGTCCGGTCCCAGGCTGGCTGTGGTCCGAAAACTGCTTAGTTTTCCCTTTCGGCTGCATCCATAATCATGTAACCCGTTTTGTAGATGAGTGAAGCAACATGTTGAAACCCAAAGTTGAGGCACGCGAAGACCTGAATCCACAGGAAACCGCCGAGTGGATTGAGGCTCTGGATCAAATTGTCGACGAAGCCGGCCCGGACCGTGCCGCTTACCTGTTGCGGAAGCTCCGCGACCGAGCGGTGTCTTTCGGTGCGACGGGCATCGACCGTTTCACGACCCCCTACGTCAATACAATTCCCGCCGAACTCGAACTGCCCTATCCGGGTGACCGGGCTATCGAGCGTCGAATCAAGAGCATAATCCGTTGGAACGCGATGGCCATGGTGGTGCGTGCCAACAAATACGACAATGGCATCGGCGGACACATTTCCAGCTATGCCTCCCAGGCGACGCTCACCGAAGTTGCCTTTAACCACTTCTTTAGAGGCAGCCACGGCGATCAGCGCGGAGACTTCGTCTACTTTCAGGGACACGCTTCTCCGGGTGTCTACTCCCGTGCCTTTCTCGAAGGGCGACTGTCGGAAGAGCACCTGATGAATTTCCGGCACGAGCTGCGCGACACGCCTGGCCTGTCCAGCTACCCACACCCCTGGCTGATGCCCGAATTTTGGAGTTTTCCCACCGTCAGCATGGGTCTTGGGCCAATTAATTCCATCTACCATGCGCGATTCATGCGCTACCTGGAAGATCGTGGCCTCATTCCCCGAACACCGCGCAAGATTTGGGTTTACTGCGGCGACGGTGAGATGGACGAGCCTGAATCCTTGGGCGCCATCTCTCTAGCCACCCGTGAACGCCTCGACAATCTGGTCTTCATCGTCAACTGCAATCTGCAGCGACTTGATGGCCCGGTACGCGGGAATGGCAACATTATCCAGGAACTCGAGGGCGTGTTCCGCGGCGCCGGCTGGAACACCATCAAGGTGGTTTGGGGCTCCGATTGGGATTCGATTCTAGCCCGCGACGTAAGTGGCAAGATGCACCAGCGGCTGGAAGAAATGGTTGATGGCGAATTCCAGGCCCTTACCGCCATGGATGGCGCCAGCATCCGAAACGAACTGTTTGGCAAGTACCCCGAAACACTCAAGCTCGTCGAACACTTGAGCGACGAACAACTTACCCATCTGCGCCGTGGCGGACACGATCCCCAGAAAATGTACAATGCCTACCGGGTGGCTGTGGAAACTACCGGTAAGCCCACAGTGATTCTCGCGAAGACGGTGAAGGGCTATGGGTTGGGGGAGGCAGGCGAGGGCCGCAACATAACGCACCAGCAGAAGAAGCTCAATGAGGAAGAACTGATGAGCTTCAAGCGCCGTTTCGAAATTCCTATTTCGGACGAAGCAGTCCACACCATCTCGTTCTATCGTCCTGCTGAAGATAGTCCGGAAATCAAGTACCTGAAGGAACGCCGTCAGGCAATGGGTGGGGTGCTTCCTCAGCGACAGGTGCAGTTTGAGCCTCTGGAGACTCCAGAGCTTTCGTATTTTCAGGAGCAACTGGAAGGCTCCGCCGGACGCGAAGTGTCTACCACCATGGCCTACGTCCGCATACTTACGATGCTGCTGAAAAATGAAGAGATCAGCAAGTATCTGGTGCCCATCGTCCCGGACGAAGCTCGTACTTTTGGCATGGATAGCCTTTTCCGGCAATACGGCATCTACGCCTCCACGGGCCAGCTCTACAAGCCAATCGACAGTTCCATCTTCCTGTACTACAAGGAGGCTAAGGACGGGCAAATTCTGCAGGAAGGCATCACAGAGGCGGGCGCAATGGGCAGCTTTACTGCTGCCGGGACAGCCTATGCCAACTACGGCGTCCCGATGATCCCCTTCTTCAGCTACTACTCCATGTTCGGCTTCCAGCGGATCGGCGACCAGATCTGGGCCTTCGCCGATTCCCGTGGTCGCGGCTTCCTGATGGGCGGCACGGCCGGACGGACCACCCTCTCGGGCGAAGGTTTGCAGCACCAGGACGGCCATAGTATCGTAATGGCCTCCACGGTCCCCACCTGCCATAGCTACGATCCGGCCTTCGCCTACGAAATGGCCGTTGTCATCCAGGATGGCCTGAAGCGGATGTACCAGCTGAACGAAGACCGCTTCTACTACATCACGATGTACAACGAAAACTATGCACAGCAGCCGATACCCGAAGGCGATCACATCATTGAGGGCATCCTGAAGGGCATCTACAAGTTCCGCTCGGCGGCGAAAGGCAAAGCGAAGATCAACCTGTTTGGCAGTGGCCCGATTCTGAATGAAGCCCTGCGCGCCCAGGAGATGCTGGCGGAACGTTACAAGGTGGAAGCCGACGTCTGGAGCGTCACCAGCTATAACGAACTGCGTCGCGACTGCTTGGCGACCGAGCGCTGGAACCGCCTGCATCCCACTGAGGAGGCACGAACACCTTTCCTGCTAAAGGCCCTCGAAGGGGTGAAGACTCCTATCGTTGCCGCTACTGACTATATGAAGGTGGTGGTGGACCAAATCACGCCGTGGCTTCCGGGTCGGGTGGAGACTCTAGGCACTGACGGTTTCGGGCGTAGCGACAACCGCACCTATCTGCGGAAGCATTTTGAGAACAACGCGGAGCACATCACCTACACCGCGCTTGTCCGGCTTGCTCGCGATGGCAAGATCGACAAGGCTGTCGCAGCATCTGCCCTGAAGGACCTGGGAATCGACGCCGAACAGGCCGACCCGCAATTTGTGTAAGCGAAGCGTGCGATTCCTGCCCTAAGTAAGCACGGTGAGTGAAGTCTCCGTGCCCTTACTGGCAGGGTCGCCCTCATTTCGTTCCACGCGCCGGTAGAGGGTATCGCGCTCGAAGGGTTCGCGACCAGCCTGCTGAATCAGCCGCAACAAATCCTGGCGGCGCAGGCTCTGGCTGGTGGTGGCTCCCGCGTCATGATAAATGCGCTCCTCCACCACCGTGCCATCAATGTCATTCGCCCCAAACCGCTGGGCCACCTGCGCCACGCGCGGGGTCATCATCACCCAGTAGGCTTTGATGTGCGGGATGTTATCGAGCATCAGCCGGGCCACGGCCACGTTCTTCAAGTCCTGAAAACCAGTCGTCACCGGAATGTGGTGCAGCGCCGTATTTTCCGGGTGAAAGGCGAGCGGAATGTAAGTGACGAAACCTCCGGTTTCGTCCTGCAGCGCCCGCAGTTTCACTAAATGGTCTACCCGGTCCTCTTCCGTTTCCAGGTGCCCATAGAGCATCGTACAATTGCTCTTGAGTCCAAGCTGGTGCGCCACCCTGGCCACCTCCAGCCACTCGTTGCCGTCGATCTTGTGGTCGCAGATGATCCGGCGAACCCGTTCCGAAAAGATCTCCGCTCCGCCGCCAGGCATTGAATCTGTTCCCGCCGCAATGAGACGCTCCAGCACCTGCCGGTAGCTCAACTTCTCCCGCTGGGCAAAATAGGAGATTTCCACCATGGTGAACGCCTTGATGTGCACCTGCGGGAAGCGCTGCTTTAGACCGGCGATCATCTGGCAGTACCATTCCAGGGTAAGTGTCGGGTGCAATCCACCCACAATGTGAAACTCGGTGATTGTCTCGCTCCAGCCAAGCCCTGCGCGGTGCCACACCTCTTCGAGGGACATCGTATAGGCGTTGGGGTCCTTCGCCTTCTTTCCAAAGGCGCACAGCCGGCATGAGGCCACGCATACATCGGTGGGGTTGATGTGGCGATTCACGTTGAAGTACGTGGTGTTGCCGTGCAGGCGCTCGCGGACAAGGTTGGCCATGTAGCCAACTGCCAGAAGGTCCGGGCTGCGGTAGAGTGTGACGCCATCCTCGTAGCTCAGGCGCTCTCCGCCCAACACTTTCGCCAGGATGGGCCTCAACCGGATATCGTCAATCACTGCCTGCATAGCTCTCGTTCCACTACAACCAATAGCTTACCTGTTCCATAAGATGTCGGTGGACCAGAAAAGAAAGAACAGTATGCTTACGTAGCCGTTTGCCGTGAAGAAGGCCGCATTCACCCTGGAGAGGTCCGACGCGCGCACGAGAGAATGCTCCCAGGCGAGCATGGTAGCTACGCTGGCAACTCCTAACCATGCCGCTACGCCCAGGTTGAAGGCAAAGATAAGCCATACAATGGCGGCAAGCATCCCCACGTGGAAAAGCCTCGAAACCCAAAGCGCTCCCGCAATCCCCAGCCGCGCGGGAATGCTGTGGAGACCCGCTTCCTGGTCGAACTCAAAATCCTGGCAGGAGTAGATGATGTCGAAGCCGGCGGTCCACAGGGTCACGGCCAGGGTGAGCGCAAGAATCCGAGCATCCAGGTTGCCCGTCATGGCAATCCAGGCCGCGGCGGGTGCGATTCCAAGGCAGAAACCCAAAACTACATGCGACACCGAGGTAAATCGCTTGGTATAGGAGTAGAAAAATAGGATCGCAAGCGCAATGGGCGCCAGGTAAAAGCAAAGCGGGTTGAGAGCGCGTGCACCAAGAAGAAACACGACGCTGCTGATGATGGTGAAGCCCCAGGCGAAACGCGTGCTCAGCAGCCCAGCCGGCAGATGACGGCTGCGGGTGCGGGGATTTCGGCCATCGATGTCGGCATCGAGCAACCTGTTAAAGGCCATGGCGGCGGAGCGCGCGGTCACCATGCAGAGGATAATCCATCCCAGCTTCTGGGCAAGACCCGCAGTGGGAAACGACAGCTCGCGCCACGCGAGAAGGGCGCCCGTCAGGGCAAACGGAAGTGCAAACACCGAGTGCTCGAAACGAATCATTTCGAGGGTGAGGCGCAATTTACGTAGGGCGGTGGCGGCCATGGCTGCTTGCGAATTCAATAGCGAAAGCAACACTATTGTATTGGATGCTGTGGCGATACTTCTCGACAGTCGCGTTTACCCTGCTGCTCTGGCTGAGCGGTTGTGGCGGCGGTGCGCGCCCTGGGTTCCTGGACGTGCGCCTTCCCGACGGCACTAAAATTAGTGCTCAACTCCGGTTGACCCCCGAGGAGCAGGCAACCGGCATGATGTTTCGCACTTCCCTCCCGAAAAATGAGGGTATGCTATTCATCCATGCCACCGAAGAGGCGCGCGGCTACTGGATGTTCCAGTGCGAGATCCCGCTTGATATCATCTGGATGGATCGCAACCGCCGAATTGTGGAGATTTCCAAAGAAACACCGCCATGCCGGGACATTGCGGAGCGCTGCCCAAGCTACGGCGGGAATGCACGTTCAAAGTACGTGCTGGAGCTTGCCACAGGGATGGCGGATGCGCATCGTCTTAAGGTGGGCGACACGATTGCTTTTTGACTTTCTGGCCCCATCGGTTTGTGGCTCGCGCCAATTGCTCTCATCCACACTAAAACGCCCCCAGTTAACGTGATTCGTCAGCCATGGGCGAACGTCCTTGGGACGTGTGGGCGTCCTCTCGGCATCTCGGACGATTGGGGTGCGGTTAGGCCAGCCGTGCGCGGGGTAGATTACACGAGAACGCTGGCGAGCCTAGCGATCAGAGGGAGTTGCCATGAATGACCAGCAATTGAAAGACGTCCTGGCCAGGGTCCGTGATGGGTCAATGAGCGAGGCGGACGCGCTGCACAAGATCCGCATGCTCCGTTCGAGGATGTTGGCTTACGCGAAGCTCGACCATCACCGGGCGATCCGCCACGGCTTGCCAGAGGTGGTTTTTGGCGAGGGAAAGACTCCGGAACAGATGGTTGAGATCGCCGGCCGTCTGATGCCGCACAACGCCAACATCCTCATGACTCGCGTAGGGGACGAGAGCATGCGCGCTCTGGCGGAGGCCTATCCCGACATGGAGATGCTGCCGCAATGTCGCGTTGCGCGCTTCTGGCGTGACAGGACCATCCAGGGCAAAGGCAAGATTGCGGTGATGGCCGCCGGCACCACCGACATCCCCGTCGCGGAGGAGGCAGCCGCCACGGTGGAGGTGATGGGCACCATCCCTGACAGGATTTACGATGTGGGCGTAGCGGGCATTCATCGCCTCTTTGGCAATCTGGAACAGATCATGGACGCCCGCGCGATTGTCTGCTGCGCAGGGATGGAGGGCGCGCTGCCCAGCGTCGTGGGTGGTCTTGTGCCGTGTCCCGTGATTGCGGTACCCACCGGCGTTGGGTATGGAGCCAGCTTTGACGGCCTGGCTGCGCTGCTGACAATGCTCAACAGTTGCGCCAGCAACGTTACGGTAGTGAACATCGGCAACGGTTTTGGAGCGGGCTACGTCGCCAGCTTGATTAACCGCATCTAGAAGACGCTGCACCTGCCCGGCTTGAGCCGCAATCGAGCGAAACTGCCCGTTGTTCGAGCGCTACTACAGCTTCCAAACGATCAGTTTTCGCTCAGTCATCTCCTCCATCGCGAAGTGGGGACCTTCCCGACCGGTGCCACTCTGCTTCACACCGCCGTAGGGCATGTGATCCAGCCGAAACTGCGGCGTCTCGTTGATCAGCACGGCGCCGGTGTGGGTCTCCTGGGCGGCCTTCCAGGCACTCGGTGCATGGTGAGTGAAAATGCTTGCCTGCAATCCATAATCCGAGTCATTCACGAAGGCGATTCCCTCATCCAGCGAAGAGATCGGGTTGATGCAAGCCACCGGGCCAAAGGCCTCGCAGCGCATGAGTTTCGCCTTGGCGGGTACATCGCTAAGCACCGTGGGAGCGAGTTGGGCGCCCACCGGCGCGGCGCCTCCCACCACCAGCGACGATGCAACCTCCCCAATCCATCCATGCACTCGCGCGGCCTCACCCTCGCTGATCAGACAGCTAATCTGTGTGCTCTGATCGTGTGGCGGACCCTGCCGGAGGCTGGCGGCTTGCTGGGCAAAACTTGCCCTGAACTTCTCGAAAACATCCTGGTGGACAAAAACTCGCTGCACGGAGATGCAGACCTGCCCTGAGTGAGCGAAAGCGCCTGCTACGCAACGGCTTACGGTGGCATCAACTGGCGCGTCTGGCAAAACGACGACAGCGGAATTGCTGCCGAGTTCTAACGTGAAGCGCTTGAATCCAGCGCGCTCACGAAGAGCAAGACCTACCTCCGCGCTGCCGGTGAAGGTAATCATCTGCACGTCTGGATGCGTAGCGAGTAAATCGCCAACAGAACTGCCGGGGCCGGGAATGGTGTTCAGTGCACCTGGAGGGAGGCCTGCCTCGTGCAGCACGCGGGCCAGTAGCAGCGCCGTGAGGGGGGTGGCGCTGGCTGGCTTGTGCACCACCGTGTTACCAGCTGCCAGCGCGGGCGCAATCTTGTGCAGCGACAGGTTGAGGGGGAAGTTGAAGGGGGTGATGGCGGCCACCACACCCACAGGTTCGCGCATCGTGAAGCCAAGGTAGCCCTTGCCGGTGGACGCGGCATCCATGGGGACCATCTCGCCCACGAGGCGGAGAGCTTCGTCGGCGCTGAACTCGAGCGTGGAGATGCCGCGGTCCACTTCAGTAATGGATTCTCGGATGGGCTTTGCACTTTCGGCGGTAATGGTCGCGGCAAATTGATCGCGTTGGGTGCGGAGGCTCGCTGCCGCGGCGCGCAGTATGTCGGCACGTTCCCTTCGTGAGAGCGCACGCATCACGGACTTCGCGCGCGCGGCAGCATCCACGGCTGCCTGCACGGAAATCGGATCGGCTTCGCAAACAGTGCCCGCGACCTGATGGTCATACGGTGAACGCACCGCACGCTGCCGCGACGTGAATACCTCGGTGCCGTCAATCCATAGCGGCCAGAGGGCTGATGTGCCGGAGTCCATACCCGGATTGTACTGAGATTGGCGGTACGCAGACTGTCAACGGCGGCAACGAGGCTGCTAGCGAGTTGCGCTCGGGATCCCTGGATGACAGGCTGGAGTTAGCGTCTCTGGCTTTGCGGGTCCGACTGCGGAAGAGGAGTATGGGCCAAGCGGGCGGCATGCGCGCTGGGCCGCTGAGGAGGATACACCATGGCGGACTTTTATCAAACAGGAATCGTGGCGACATTACATCGCCTGCGTCCCAAAGACTACCAGCGTCTTGAGCGAGAAATGTGCCAGTTCGCTGACGAGTCCCGGGTCGGGTTGGTCCTGCCGGCGCTGTACTCAGAATTTGAGACGCCATCAATGGGCCAGATTGTCGCGGAGTTGCGTCATGTTCGGTTTATCAGGGAAATCGTGTTGGTGCTGGCGCGAGCCAACTACGAGCAGTTCATGCATGCGCGCTCCTTCTTCAAGGACTTCCCCTACCCGGTTACGTTCCTGTGGGTGGACAGCCCGAGGGTTCAAGTGCTTCTTCAGAAGCTCAACGAGAACCGCCTGGATCCCGGAGAGGACGGTAAGGGGCGTAGTTGTTGGCTGGCTTACGGGTATCTCCTGGCAAAAGGCGATATCGACGTAATTGCCCTGCACGATTGCGACATCCTGAACTACGACCGTGAGTTGGTTGCCCGACTGTGCTACCCCATTGTGAACACCAATTTTGGTTTTGAGTTCTGCAAGGGATTCTATGCGCGCGTCAGCGACCGGATGCACGGGCGGGTGACGCGGCTGTTTATGACGCCCATCGTCCGAGCCATGGAGAGCCTTGCCGTGGGAAACCCCTTCCTGCGCTTCATCGACAGTTTTCGGTACCCGCTGGCGGGAGAGTTTGCCATGCGCAGCAGTCTGGCGCGGATGAACCGGATTCCAGGCGACTGGGGGTTGGAAGTAGGCGTGCTAGCGGAGGTGTTTCGCAACCGTGCTACTTCCCGCGTTTGCCAGGTTGATCTCTCAGACAATTACGACCATAAACACCAGGTACTTAGCGAGGACGATCCGCAAAAGGGTCTTCGCCGCATGAGCACAGACATCGCCAAGTCTCTGTTTCGTACCCTGGGGGGCGAAGGGGTGGTGTTTACCAAGGAACATTTTCGCACCCTCCAGATCCGCTACGTGCGCATAGCGGAAGACATGATCGCTCGCTATTACGCCGACGCCATCCTGAACGGGCTGAGCTTTGACCGCGATGCCGAAGAGCACACGGTCCACGTGTTTGCCCAGAGCCTCCGAGATGCGGCGGAAGCCTACATCGAGGCCCCGTTGGCGACGTCGTTGATTCCGAACTGGAGCCGCGTGCTCTCGGCGATACCCGACTTCGGCGACGAACTTGCCGAAGCAATTCGGGCCGACATGGAGGCGCAGCCGCCTGTTGCTTCCTAGCCGGGCAGCAAAGTGCGCTGCTGGTGGTTGTAAGTGAAGCGACGTGCCTGTCGCATGGCTTCGTCGGCCATCAGCACGGCAACCGAGTGGGAATAGCCCGCCTCGATGGGGGCAATTGGCTGCTGCCGGGTGCGCACGCAATCGAAGAAATTCTGCATGTGAGTCCGAACCTCCCGGGGGGAGAATTGCACAGGCGCGGTCACTCTGTCGGGCTCGCCCGAACCGTCGCCGGTAATTTCCCACACGTTGCGGGGACTCAGGTTTTTCGCGTCCAAGGTGCCGCGGGTACCAAACCACTTGGCGTAGTTGCCGGCCGAATTGCCGAAAGTGGTGGCGTAGCGAACGAGGAACCCTTCGGGATACTCGTAGGCCACTTCCACGGAATCGGGCACGTCGTAGCCCTCCATCTTCCATCGGAAGGTGCCACCCAATGAAACGGCGTAGCGCGGAAACTCCAGGCCGGTCACGTAGTGCACCAGATCAATGAAGTGCACCATAAGGTTGGTTTGCGGACCGAGCGAGAACTCGCGGTAGCCATACCAGTCGCGGTACTTCACGGCGTCAAAAGGCCGGGACTTCTCTTCCAGCAAGAAGGCGCCCCAATCAACATCCTCGCGGCGTGGCGGATTTTCGCGGTAGTTGTCGCCCCCATAGCCCACCCAATACGGGCGATAGCCGTTGCGAACCTGCTCCACCTTCAGGACCTGGCCCAGCGCGCCCTGGGCGAGGGCTTCCTTCACTGGCATGGATTGCGGATAGCTGCGCATCTGGGTGCCGATCTGCACGATGCGGCCGGACTGCTTCACGGCATCGTAGGCACGGATGAGTTCCTCCATGTTCATAGCGAGGGGTTTCTCGACGTAGACGTCTTTGCCAGCGCGGACTGCTTCGATGAGTTGGGTGCAGTGGAGGTGGTCTGGAGTGCCAATGACGACCGCGTCGACGTCATCGCGGGAGAGGATATCGGCAAGGCGCGGTGTCGCAAACGGTGTAGTCCCCGTGGCTTCTTTCACCCGCTCAACGGCAGCTTCCCGTTTCTGACGCCAAGTGTCACAAACAGCCACAACATCGACCTCGGCCTCGATCTTCAGCTCCAGGACCTCCTTCAGCAGATCCCGGCGACCGCAGCCAATGTTGGCGATGCGCAGCCTTTTGTTCGCACCCAGCACGCGGCTATAGCTAGCAGCGCCAAGGGCGATGGTGCTTGCTGAGAGAAACTGGCGGCGGGTGGCGGCTAGGGCTGGCTGATTGCGCTGCGGCATGGGGGAGACCCTCCAGACATAGAATGCACGCGGTGTTGGAAGCTCGCGTCGTGACGGTACCTTCATACCACACTGCTGCGTCACTGCAGGTAGTCGAGGCGCGCGGCCACATCGACGGCCGAAGGCGGAGCCAGTATGCTGAGGGTTTGCGCGTCTACCATAGATGGCGGGCTTCAATCAGCGGACGAGGCTTGGCCCGAGACGAATGCACATGGGGGAACCAGATTGTTTATGAAGACAGCCAGCTTTTTGATGGCAGTGGCGCTGCTCTTTTGCGGAGTGTCGTTTGCGCAGGAGCATAAGTTTGAGTACCGGCTGCTGGCCACGAAGAAAACATCCACCATGGAGAAGGAGATGAACGAGGCCGCGGATGCGGGCTTCGTCTTTGCCGCCACCATGGGTGGTGAAACCGCATTCGGAGGGAACGAAACGGTAGTGGTGATGATGAAGGATCCGCTGGCTGGGAGCCGCCGTCAGTACAAACTGCTGGCTACGAACAAGACGTCCACGATGCAGAAGGAAATAAGTGCGGTTGGCGCGGAGGGCTTTCGCTATTGCGGACAGACAGTGTTCTCCAGCACCTTTGGCGGTCGTGAGGTGGCGGTGATTCTGGAACTCGACAAGTCCTTGCCCGCCACGCGCTACCTTTACCGGTTGCAGGCGACTTCCAAGACATCCACCATGCAGAAGGAACTGAATGCAGTGGGTCAGGACGGTTTCGCTCTGTTGGGGATGACGGTGGCGCAGACTGCCTTCGGCGGCAACGAACTGGTGGGCATCCTCTACAAGACCGAGGAATAGCAACGATCACTTTGCGGTCCAGGGGAGGCGTGCGGCGCGGGCGTGTAGCGTGATAGTGTGGCGGGCATCCACTGAGTGAGATGCATAGGAGGATCCCCGCCATGCCGTTCCGCCATAAGGACGCAAGTCTCAACCCGGAGCAACGACCTGCCGGCCGGCGCGACTGGATGCGCGGTGGCCTGGCTGCGCTCTTTGGAAGCACAGCCCTGATGACTCAGGATCAAGCTCATGCCGCGGCGCAGAGTGCACCCGTCTCTCCTAAGGATAAGATCAAGATCACTCGTCTCGAGACCTTTCTGGTGAAGCCGCGCTGGCTGTTCCTGAAGGTTCATACCGATGCGGGCATCGTGGGCCTGGGCGAGCCGCTCACCGAGGGCCGTGCCACCACCTGCGCGGAAGCCGTAAACGAAATCGCGCCCTACCTTGTGGGCAAGGATCCGCGAGCGGCCGCCCATCACTGGCAGGCAATCTACAGGCATGCGTTCTACCGCGGCGGCCCCATTCTCACCAGCGCGCTTAGCGGCATCGACATGGCCTTGTGGGATATCAAGGGCAAGGCGCTGGGCGTTCCCGTGTATGAACTACTTGGCGGACCCACCCGGAACCGGGTGCGGGTGTATGCCCATGCACGCACTCCCGAGCAAATGCGCGAGAAACGGGCGCAGGGATTCACGGCCTTTAAGACCGGGCCGGCCAAGCGGCGTCCGGCGCGCTATGTGGAGACGCCTGGCGAGGTCCGTTATGCAGCCGAGAAGTTTGCCGAACTCCGTGAGGCGATGGGTGAGGATGTCGATATTGGCGTGGATTTCCATGGAGCGATCAGCCCGGCGACGGCGAAGCTGCTCATCAAGGCGCTGGAGCCATACAGCCCGATGTTTATCGAGGAACCCTGTCAGGCGCAGAACCACGATGTAATGGCGGAGATTGCGCGAGGTACGCACCTGCCAATCGCAACCGGTGAGCGCGTGTTCACCAAATGGGGCTTCCGCGAGGTGCTGGAAAAACAGGCAGCCACCATCCTGCAGCCTGACCTCTGCCACGCGGGGGGCATCACCGAGTGCCGCATTATCGCTGGCATGGCGGAGGCGTATTATGCGGCGATCGCGCCCCACAATCCGCTGGGTCCGATCTCTCTCGCGGCGGGTGTGCAACTGGCGGCGGCCATCCCTAACTTCCTATGCCAGGAGCAGGTCTCCCTTGGAGAGGGCTACCTCAAGACACCATTTGCCGTAAGAGAGGGTTACCTCGACCTTCCCGGCGGGCCGGGCCTGGGCATTGAATTGGATGAGAATCAAATGGCCGACAAGATCGGTCACGACTGGCGAAACCAGGAGTCCTACGACGCCGATGATGGCAGCGTAGTGGATTGGTAGGATTGGCGTTGCGGCAGTCTCCTGCCCCTTGGCGTTCCTTCTGCGGGGCGCTGCAAATTGTATGCTGTTGGCTTCGCGCGCTATCCTTAGCCCAGTGTGATTGAGGTCCAAAACGTCTCGAAGGTGTACCCGCTGTACGAGAAACCCATCCACCGCCTGGTGGAAGCGGTGGCTCCGGGCCGGCGTCGGCTGCACCGGGATTTTCATGCTCTGCGGCGCGTTTCCCTGCGCGTGGAGCGAGGCGAAGTGGCGGCGTTCATTGGCCCCAATGGCAGCGGCAAGAGCACGCTGCTGCAGATCATCTGCGGTGTGATCCCGCCCACAGAAGGCCGGGTTGTGGCGGAGGGCCGAATCGCATCGCTGCTGGAACTGGGTGCTGGTTTTAACCCGGAACTTACCGGGGCGGAAAACGTGCGGATTAACGCCGAGGTGATGGGGCTAAGCCGCGCTGGCGTGGAGCGCGCCTTCCCGCACATCGCTGCCTTTGCCGGGGTGGGCGACTTCCTCTACCGTCCGGTGAAGGAGTATTCGAGCGGCATGTACGTGCGCCTTGCCTTCGCCACAGCCATCCACGTGGAACCCGACATCCTGGTGGTGGACGAGGCGCTGGCGGTGGGTGACGCGGTGTTCGCCAACCGCTGCATACGAAAGTTCGAGGAGTTTCGCAAGCAGGGCGTCACCATCCTCTTTGTTTCTCATGATCTTGCCCTGGTGAAGCAACTCGCTAACCGCGCCTGGTTCTTGTACCAAGGCGAAGTGCTAGCGGAAGGCGGACCAAGCGATGTGGTGAATCGCTATGTCGGGATGGTGCTGGCGCCGGACGGTGGGCCGGGCGCATTACCGGAAGTAGCTGAGGTAGATCCGCGGATGGACGCGAGTACGCTAGCCGATACCCACTCGCACCGGCACGGCGATGGAGCAAGCGTGATTCGTATGGCCGAACTGCGCAATGCGCTGGGTGTGCCCGTGCGTGTGGTGGAGGCGGGAGAACTCGTTCAGGTTACGGTGGAAGTGGAGTATCTCTGTGCTGTGGACGCCCCGATGGTAGGCATCCTGCTGCGCAACCGAAACGGGCTGGACGTCTTTGGCACCAATACGCTGGTGGAAGGGCTGGTCCCGCGGCCCGTTGCTGCGGGGGAACGCCTGCGTTTTGGCTTCCGCTTCGCTTGCCGCCTTCCGCGCAACGAGTACACGCTGACGGTGGCGAGCCAGTATGCCGACGGGCACAGCCAGGATTGGCGCGACGATCTGCTGCGCTTCTCGGTGGCGAATACGCGCGAAGTAGCGGGCCTGGTAGACCTTGAAGTGAGCGTAAACCAGGAAGCGGTGAGTGCGCCGCAGGCGTTGCGCCCAGCCTAGGACGGCATACCACGCGACGCAAAGTGGAACTGGTCAAAGCGTGAAGGAGAATCCGTATGAATCTCGATGCGATCCAGGAAGCCCTGCGCGAAGAGCAACTTGATGGCTGGCTATTCTACGATCATCACCGGCGGGATCCGTTGGCCTACAGCATTCTGGGGCTGCCAGACTCACTCAGCGTAACCCGCCGCTGGTATTACTTTGTGCCAGCACAAGGAGAGCCGCGGGGGATGGTTCACCGCATCGAGGCGCATCATCTGGATGGTTTGCCCGGCGCGAAGGCACTCTACAGCGGCTGGGCAGAGCAACGAGATTCGCTGGTATCGCTGCTGGGTGGCGCAAGACGGGTGGCGATGCAGCACTCCCATCTCTGCGATATTCCCTATGTGGCGATGGTGGATGCGGGCACCGTGGACCTGGTTCGTTCGCTCGGCGCGGAGGTACTCACCTCCGCCAACCTGGTACAGCGATTCCATGCGCAACTCACCCAGCAGCAATACCAGTCGCACATCGAAGCTGGCAAGCTGATGGATCGCCTGCGTGGGGACGCCTTCGCCTTCATCGGCGGGCGGCTCGATTCAGGGGTGCCGGTGCATGAGTTTGAGGTGCATCAGTTTCTGCGAGAGGGTTTCGATCGGCACGGGCTGGTGACCGACCACGGCCCGATTGTGGCCGTGAATGCGAATGCTAGCGACCCACACTACGAGCCCAGCCAGGAGCGGTCGAGCCCGATTCGCAGGGGTGATCTGGTTTTGATTGACATGTGGGCGAAACTTCAGCAGCAGGGCGGGGTTTACTACGACATTACCTGGATGGGCTATTGCGGAAACACGCCACCTGCAGAGATTCAGAACGTCTTTGACATCGTAAGGGGCGCGCGCGACAAAGGATTCGCCTTCGTGAAGCAGCGGGTGGAGGCGGGCGATGCTCCCATGGGCTTTGAAGTGGACGACGCCGTCCGAGGGCACATCCGCGAGGCGGACTTTGCGGACTATTTCATTCACCGAACGGGACATTCGATCGGCACCTCGGTACACGGCACCGGAGCCAACATGGACAACCTGGAGACCCACGACACCCGAAGGCTGCTGCAAGACACGTGCTTCTCGGTGGAGCCGGGGATCTACTTGCCGTCTTTTGGCGTCCGGCTGGAGTTCAATGTCTTCGTGCGGAATAACAGCGCTGAAACCACAGGAGAGGTGCAAACCGCAATCCTGCGGGTGGGCACCGGGCATTAGGTTATATTAACTGAGGGATAATAGGAAGTGCTCCCAAACCTCACAAGTGGAAGGGTTTGATGCCGTTGAAGGAATTGGCTACAACAGGTTCGGTCTCCGCCGAGTCGGGTGTGGCTACGGCCTTGTCTCCGGCGGCTACCGAATTGGCCAATGTGGCAGGCTTCTCATCGCCTTGCCCAGCCTGCGGTTCGCCCGCATACGGCTCCGTCCTTTCCGCGGATACCTGCGAAGGCAGCCGCTCATTGGTGAGTTGCTCACGCTGCGGTTTGTTGCGCTTTTTGGGGGAATCAACCCGCAGCGGAAACAGTCGTTTCAGTGACTTCGTTCAGCGCAAGAGCAACGCCAGGAATCTGGCGGAGACCTTGCTGGGTGCGGTTAGGCGCGTGGCGATGCGGGGTCCCCTGCAGTTTGTTTTGTCCCTGAAGCGCGCTCGCAAGACACCGGACCTCCTCCTGCATGTCGATGCCACCGACGGCTGGTTGGGCAGGGAATTGGAGCAGCGGTATGTGGACTGCGTGGTCGTAACGCCCAGTCACCGCGATGCGGCGCGCGCGTTTCATCGGGAGGGCGTGTTCGCCGTGGTAGCGGAGAGTGAGGCGCTTCCGCTCCGGCTCGGCTCAGTGGATACCGTGCTAAGGCTCCGCGGATTCTCCACGGAAGCTGACCCGGCTGGCTGGATTACCCACCTGGTGCGTCGCCTGCGACCTGGAGGCCGGGTTGTGCTACAGGTGTTTGACTGCTCATCGTGGGGCTTCCTGCTATGCGGTTCCCGATGGGTTGGCCTGGAGCCCGATAGCGCACGCTATGCTTACCGCGCTGAAGATCTGGAAGTGTTACTGGAATTGTGTGGCATGCGGGTAGCGAGGCGCTCCCATTTCTTCCCGATGTTGAACGCAATGGCATGGGCGAGCAGCCTTTTCCCCAGTCTCGACGCAAACGTTGCGCTTGCAGGCGCTGCTGAGCAGCGCACTTTTCGTTCTGTTGTGCTCTACGTCCTTGCCCTCCTGGCTTTGCTGCCCTTGGCGCTTGTAGAATCTGTCTGCCATACGGGCTCCGTTTTGCTGCTGGAAGCGGAGCGCAAGGTCTGACCCATGCCCCACTTCCGATTCATGCTGAGGAGTTTGCTCTCGGTAGGCATTGCGCTCTTGGCACTGTGCGTGGAGCTTTCCGGGGTGGACGGCGCGCAGGCTATGCGGCACGTCGAGAAACTGGTGGCCATTGGCCCGCGGGCTGCGGGTTCAAAGCAACTCGAAGCCGCGCGACGCTACATCGAAGCGCAGATTGCCGCCACCGGACTGCAGGTGGAGCGCCAGCCCTTCGCGGCAGCCACTCCAGGTGGCCCTCTCCAAATGGCCAATTTGCTCGTGAAGATTCCCATTCGTGGAAGCAACAGTGCGCAGCGGGTCCTCATTAGCGGGCATTACGATACGAAGCGCTTCCTCGACCGCAATTTCGTGGGCGCCAACGATGGCGGCTCGTCCACGGCTCTGCTGCTGGAGCTCGCGCGCGTGCTCAGCAAGTCGCCACCCTTACTGGAGGTTTGGATCGTATTCTTCGACGGCGAGGAGGCAATCGGAACCTGGAGCGACACCGACAGCCTCTATGGCAGCAGACATCTCGCGCAGCACATGCAGCTCACTGGCGAACTCGCGAAAGTGCGAGCACTCATCAATGTCGATATGGTGGGCGACCGTGACCTGCAACTGTTGGATGAGTATTACTCGGATGCGCGCTTGCGGACGCTCGCCCGCGAGGTAGCGGGCGCCATGGGGAAACCAAGGCTGTTTACCGCCCAGTCCTTTGCTATCGAGGACGACCATGTTCCCTTTGTGCGCAGGGGAGTGCCGGCTCTGAACCTTATCGACTTTGACTACGGCCCTGGCAACCGCTACTGGCATACCGACCAGGACTCTCTCGACAAGCTTTCGGCGGAGAGCTTCGCAACGGTTGGGAGACTCGTATTGGGAATCCTCAGCCGGCTGGAACAGGAGACCGCGGGGCAGCGGAGATAGGCTGCTGGCTGGGTTCTATGCTCCGGGCGGCGGCTCTGCGTAGTTGGGACGCAGGACGGTTTTCCCACCATTCTTCGATGGGAAACTCGCGACCTTCCCCAAACGGCTTGGGCA
>JAHCHD010000006.1 GCA_026129915.1 Bryobacterales bacterium | reverse complement strand
GAACGAAAAGACGGGTTCCCGCGACGGGCACCTTAGTCCGCGCCGGTCTGGTCGTGGATGATCGCCCAAGCCCCGGCGGTCTTGCGTAAGACAACCGCAAAGCGGCCGCTGGCCGGGCCGCCTCTGGCTTCAGTGCGCCCCAAGGTAAAGCGCCCCAGCACCTGGGCGGCTTCGCCTAATCGCGTATCGCTGGTTCTCCTTGCCGAACTCTGCGTGCGAATCTGCATCAGAAGATGGCAGACGCCGCAAACATCGCTTCGTCGAAGGTGGCTTCGTCCTCGCCATCCCCGCCCGCCGCGACGAAGCCCACATAACTCGCAGGCGCCATGTACATGATTACTGGCACACCTGCCTCCACCCACTATTGCCCATCCGCCGACACAAAGCTGCGGAAAGTGTTCACACTCCGCACCAGTTTTAGCCAATAGGGCTTCGCATAGCTCTGGATGTTGGTACTCTGCGCCCTGTCGCCCGCCCCTCTGCGATAAACACGTACTACGTTCCCGGTGCTGTCCCAACCCAGAAACATTATCCGCTCGTTGCCGCTGAATCCATCCCGCACCATCAGGCCCACTTTCGATTCCGCAACAGCCGCCTGGCCTCCACCAACGCGCGCCACTAGCGTAAAGTCCCCACTGGTAGGCCGGTGCACGAACTGGAAGGCATCCGTAGTTACGTCAATGCCGGCGCCCGCGCTCTCCATCGTGAACACGCCAGACTGGTGCCGCACACCCTGCGGCGTGGCGGCCACACCCGTATGCGCCCAGGGTTCGGGAAGCCCCTCCGAATCAGGCATCAGCAGCACATGTGTGCTCCTCAATGTGGTGGGCGTCTGCAAATGCTTCACCACCACCTCCACTGCATGCAGCGGCAGGGATGCCCCCGTGGCGGGCTTCACCGTCGCCAAGAAGATCCCGGGGACTGACCTGCTGGCTGGCGCAAAGCTCACCGTCGCCCCAATGGGAAGGCCTGCGGCGGACGGGACGACGATGCCCGTCCACCCCGCCCGGTACGACACGTCAATGGTGAACGTCACGGAACTATTTGCGGGCACAGCGCCCACGGGATTGCCGGTAACCACCGTGAAGGGCGGCGCAGCAATCACGCTGAGTTGCAGCGGCAGCGTCACCACACGGTCTGGCAGCGCGGCCCTCAGCGTAATGGGATAGTTGCCCTCAGCAAGTCCCGTTTCCGTACCGAGGCGAAGCAGCGAAGTGCCGCCGTCGCTGGTCGCCCCTGGCAGAAACTGCGCCGTCGCGCCAGCCGCCAAGCCATCCACGCTCAGTGTAGCCTCACCCACGAAGCCATCCACCGGCGTCAGGGTAAACGCCACGTCGCGTACGCTGCCGGCCGGGACGCTGATATCGCTCAGGGGCGCGGTAAGTGTCATGCGGGGATCCAGTGGCGGCAACAGCGTGATGCTGGCCGTGGCGCTCCGCGACGGGTCACTCACGCTGGTGGCACGCAAGGTCACCGTGCTCTGCGCGGCAATCATCGCGGGTGCGGTGTAAGTCCCGCTAGCGTCCACACTCCCCACCTGCGGCGTCACCTGCCATGTGACTCCCGCGTTGGTTGGATCGTTGGTTACAGTGGCCGTAAACTGCTGGGTATCGTTTGGCCGCACGGTTGCCGTGCTTGGCGCAACCGAAACCTGAATCGTAGGCACCAGCGTCAGTACCACCTCCGCAAGTGCCGCCGGGTCCTCCGCAAAGGTCGCCCGGATGGCGACAGTCTGCGGCGAAGTGATGGTGGCAGGTGCGGTATACCGTGCCTGCAACGAGTACTTCAACATCGACCCGGTTGGACCCTCCGAGGTCCACGTCAAGCTCGGGTTGTACGTATTTCCATGATTCTCCAGCGAAGCATAAATCCACGTACTCTCCCCGTCGCGGAGGGTTGTCGTCACAGGGTCCAGGTGGATCAACACGGGCGGCAGCACCACGAGACTCACTCTGCCCACCCGCGTGGGGTCTGCCGCGCTCGCGGCGAGAACGATTTCGCTATTCCCAGCAGGCACGGCTCCGACGGTGTAGGTCGCAGAAGCACCGTTGGCGGTTATAAGGCCCGCGCCAGGGTGGGCGCTCCATGTCACGCCTTGCTCCGCCGCATGTAGCACGCTGGCCTCAAGCTGCGTTGACATGCCGGGATGCAGGAAGGCCGGACCTGTTTGGACGATCTGAACCGCCACGTCCTCATCACTCACCACAACAGGTATCGTACGGGTGCGCGTGATCGTACCATCGGTCGCGGAAAGGTCCATCGAATAGGTGCCTGGCGTGATGCCCGCACCGGCGGTGAGTTTTACGGTGGTGAGGGCATCGACAAGCACTTCGGGGTAGCTCACAACGGGGCTAAGGCCCGGCGAGGCGGATGGCGCACTCATCGTGACGGTCCCCTCATAGGCGCCGATGCCACGAACGGTAACTGGGACCGTCCGGGTTTGGCCGGGTTTCAGGCTGATTCCTGACAAGTCGATGTGAAACTCTGGTTGGATGTTCTGAAAATCTGCTGCCAGGTAGCCTGTCGTGGTGAGAAGCGCCGTAGCAGTATCGCGCATGCCGGAGCATTCCAGCGAAACGTTGCGCACGGCATACGGTCCATTCACGTTGCTGCGGGCAATCTTCGGGCCGCGGAAGTCGATGACCACCTGGTTTGAACCCTCGCGCATCGTGGCGGGTGCCGTGACCGCATCGATGACGGACCCGGCGGCATCGGTGAGCCTTCCCTGTACGCGGCAATTCATCGGGCCAGACGAAACACCTGGCCCCTGCATCGCTACCGCCTGCACGCGCAACACATCATAGCCCGGCTGCCCATCCAGATTCAATGCCTGCTCGCTCGCCTGGCCGGTGAAGTAGATTGAGCCCCGCTCGAAATCGCCGAGATCGTAAGACGGCGTGATGCCCATAGTCTCGTGGTAGTCCACGACGGTATCGCGGCCAAAGACCTCGCGGCGCAGCGTGACTCCGACGATGGAAAGCGGGCCGCTCGTGAAGCCGGCCTCCAGGAGATGCTTCGCGTCCACTTCCTGGACGATCTGGTTGCCTCCGGCGTTTAACTCGGCGGCGCGAAGAAAAGTGTGGGTATGCTCTGCCGTATCCCTGATCTGGAACGACAGTGTATAGTCCCCCGGCTCCTGGACATCGATGGTTGCCGTGAAGCGCAGGGCCTCGTACTTCTGGTTGTTGTTCGCGTCGATACCTACGGAGGTGATCGACGCAACTGTGGCCTGCGCAGGATGCACGGAGAACCCGGACGACGCGACCCGATAGAACGGCTTGCCAGACGGGCTCGTTCCCTGGATCGTTGTGCCAATCTCGAAGAGCCCTGATTCGGTGGGAACAAACCTGGCTGTGAACACGCCGTCTGCGGTGAGGTCGTTTCCAGGTCCAACGTCAACCAACGATAACTCTACTGGGGCGCTGAAGGCTGTCACTTCCCACTCAAGGGCGGATGGATTGTAGTTCGGGGACGTGGGCGCCAGTACCAGTATGGTTTCTTCGCTCTCGACCGGCATGCTGCCACTGATAGGCTCAAACCCAAGGCTGCCGCGGATGATACGAACCTCATCGTCGAACGTATCTGCTGTCGCGACGAACCGCCATTGGCTGTTTCCTGTATTGTTAGTCAAGGATACCTTGTATGCATATCGGGAAAGCCCATTTCCCAAATCGGTCTTTGATTCGAGTGAGAACCCCCCAACCGTGACGTCTCCGGTGACATACCGGTATCCGACAACTGTTGCCGTTGCCGTCACATTGACCACCGACTGGCCATTTTCGAATACCACCGCGGCAACGGTAACCGGGTCACCGAGTCGATAGTCGCTGGCATCACTGCTTGTGGTGACTGCAATTGGCGAATCCAGGTGGGCGGTAATCTGCAAGGAGGTAACTTCTGTAACACTTCGTGAGTCCACCACGATCACGTAAGTACCGGCAGCTTGGCTCGGCGGAAACATCAGGAGTGTATGCGCTCCCTCCGCCGTGACATCCGGGCCGAAACCATCGGAATCATCTTCCATTGCAACGCTGTCCACCTGGATATTTGCTTCCTGCCAGTTGAACCCGTGGGTGGCCGCCGTAGCGGCGGTCAGCACCGTCCCCGTCGGTGTACGCACCGAGATCGCTGCCGCTGGTTGGTCCCGAAAAATGTGAATAAAGTCCTTGCCGGAAGGATTCGGATCCAGCACAATCGGGATCTCAAATGCCTCCTCACCAGCCGGAACCGCATCCGCCTTGGCTGCTGCGCTGCTTAGCGGAAACTCTCCCGTGATCGGCCGCACCTGGCCACGGGCACTTGCCGTAGCGACGGCCACCGCGATCGTGATGAATAGCGTGCGAAATACTACTCCGGTACATTGCATAACAAGACACCCCTTTGTGCTTCTGGATCGGGTATCAGGACCACCATGTTGTCGGTCACCCAATCGGTCAGTGAGAAGAAACTCCACGAGGCGGCGCCTCTCCAGCTTCCGTCCACCCAGAAGATCTCTTTGCCCGTCTGTAAGTCATAAATTTGGTAATAGAAACGCCCACGGTAGAACTCACCGCGCCGTTCGTCAAACTTTCCGTTCATGCTGTGCAGAACTGCATAGCGACCGCTGGGCGACACCTCAACCCGGTCACTCTTATACGGCCAGTATTCGCCTCGAATCGGGAGCTTGTGCCCGTTTATGACCGCGTGATCTTCCTCGGCCACACGTACACCGAACTCATGGTCCTTGCGCCGTTCCTCCCAGCTCTTGTGCGGATTCAAAACCTGCGCCCGCTTCCATTCCTCCTCGGTTGCCTCAATGGCCGTCGGCTTGCCGGTAAGAGCGATACGGTAGATTGGCTTGGTGTACTCCAGAATGGAAAGGTCCCAGCCCATTGGAAGTCTTCCTCTCACCAACAAGGAATCGGGCCGGTCGTCTTCTCGCGCAAACTCCATGTGGAGTCGGCTCCCTATGATTGCTCGCCCGTTCATCAGTGCCCAATACCGAAAGGAGTATGCGCGACAGCGCCCGCCCGCGTGTTTTAGCGAATAAGTGAACCCCGCCACCGCGAATTGCTGCGGAACGAGAAGCAGCATCACGATAAGAACGGCTCGCAACAACAAGAAGGTCGATCGGCGCCGACCTTCGTTCGTCATTGGTTCCCCTTCAGGGTGCTCTGTTCCGCAGCGCGAAATGGGAAAACCAGCAATTCTTCCGCGATAGAGCGATGCCCTACCATCGAATGGTTGGCAAACCGGTAAGGACGTCCCCCGGTCCCGGGTAACACATTGAAGTGCCGGAAAAACATGTTCTCCGTTCGGAGAGTGAAATCATTCAGCGGGTAGCGGCCCTGGGGGCAGCCGGCTGTGGACGGCGCGGCGGGGAACGGTTGGGTGATGAATTCCGCAGAGTACTTTCCCGAAGGAGTCTGGCTGATATTCACACGCTGGAGCCGCTGAAGGGTGTTTGACCGTTCTTGATTCGTGACCTGTGAGAGATCGAATCCAAGTTTGCGTTTGCGCTGTCGTTTGCACTCGTCGGGATCACCTGGATTGTCGCCGCACTCCACCTTGTCAACGTTTTCGGCATCGCAATTTTCGTTTTCATTGAAGCTGTTGGCCAAGGTCCACTTGCTGAGTTGGGTCTTCACGCCCTTCACGCGGAATTCTTCGGGCAATTCTTGTCGTTGATTGAACTCCGCCGCCTTCCATGTGGTGGCATCGGGCAGCGAAGCGTCTGCCCGCCCAACTATCCTGGTGAGCATCCGCTTCCAGAAGGGAAAGCCCCCCTGTCCTGTATCGCCGAAGAGGAAGTACTTTGGGATATTCTTCCACGCGTAGACATCGCGCAAATCGGCAAAGACCGACCCGTGATGCATTGGCGACATCGAAACTAGATACAACACTCCCGGAGGGTTCTCACTCGGGTCTACTGCCTTCAGCTGCTCGATCACGGCTCTAGACCAGATCGCGCCCATGCTGTGGCTAACGATATTCACGTAGTCGGCCCCGAAGCGGTCCGCCAGGGCACGAAGCTCCGGCTGGAGATCCTCCGCGACCCTATCTGTTGGCCCTGGCGAGATGTTCGGCTTTTTGTCCCACCGATTCGTGCTGGGCTGGCCAGACGCGTTCTTCGTGCTGATGAGTCCGTAGCCAACCCGCCGTTCATCAAGAGGCGCGATGAAACGGTCGGATTCTGTCTCAGGATTAGCGCCGCTGTTGTCGTGTGTGTTCCAGAACTCCACGGAACTCGTATACCCATGCACCAGCGCGATGGGGGCGAGGGATTCGAACTCGACGATCATGGCGTGCAGGTGTGCCTCGCGACGCGCTCGTTCTTCGCCGTACTCCAGTCGATAGTCACGGAAGCTGGATGGCAGGAACTGCTCATCCCACCAAGCCGTATCCCCTTTGAGCGCCACTTCGGCTGAGGTGGGCGGAATGTCGGGGCAGTTAGGGAAGCAGTCTATCGTAGGCGGCGAAACCGGGGCGAGGATGATCCGGTTCTCTTTTGGTGTCGGCTCCGCCGCCTCTTCGCTGTCCCGGACGCCGTAACGCAGGCACGCCGCGTCGAATCGAAGTATGTGCTCCGGCTGCGTTTCGATCGGAGCTACGGGGAACTGAATGTCCTCCGTCGTCTTGCATGCCTCCGATTCTTCATTCACGTAGACGCGTGCACTCGACTCGTGATGAATTGCACAGTTGCCGTAGATGGACACGCGAATTTGTGCTTCACGGGCAAGAAGACCGTTGGCAATGAGAGTCTCGGTGCCAATCAATTTGCCATCGGTATCTACCGTCTTATTCAGGAGCCCGGAACCGACGGTGCGCCGGTTCTTGCCGATGTACTCTATACGGCTGTAGCTTTGGAGGCAGCCGGCAGCGTAGGACGAGTCGCTCGAGGAGAATGGCTCTCGGTTACCATAATCCTCCTGGAAATAGATCTCGCCATCCCGTTGATAAGGCGGTGGAAGCGTTGGTTGTGCGATTACTGTTACGGTTGTCAGGAGCACGACGCCAAGCGCAAGCCCTGCCGCCGGGCACAGGAGCGCTCTTGCCCACGATCGCAGAGAGAGAGAGAGAGAGAGAGAGAGAGAGAGAGTTCATAACCGGGATCGTATAGTCTGAAATAGACATCACACTCCCAATTGTAGGGATTTCCGCACAAAACGCCAGGCAATTCGCATGTCATTGGTACTACAGCGCGGAAGTTTACAGGTGTGAAGCGGAAGCGGGTGCCTGGGTATCGCGCCAGCGTGACGAACCCGGTTTTTCCAGAGAGGGCTGCCAAGGCGTGGAGGGAGGGGCCGCATTTAGCTCTTCGGGTCTCGTAATCAGGTCTCGTTAGGTCTCGTAATCAGGTGACTCTGCGGTGCCACCCGTAGGCCCCGAGCCCGCCACCCCAGCAACCCGCCTCGCGCCAGCGAGTCCACGTCGCCTTCGCCCCACTTGGTGAATGCGACTCCTAACCCCTAGACCCTAACCCCTAAACCCCAGTTCCCGCCAGTTCCCCAAAAACATCCCTTTTTCTTCCAACCACATACGCCCCGCAATTTCAGACTCCATCCTCCCGCGCCGCTATACTCACGCGACTGAAATTTTCTCCGCGGGAGGACCTTTTCCATGACTAACGATACGTTGCGATTCACCAACTCCGACACGAACTCCGAAACCATCCCCGACGAGCCATCGGACAACGGCCAACCGACAATGGAGAACCCGTGTTTTGGAGCTAACCCCTTCCCAGCTGACAACGGCCAACCGACAACGGATAACTCCTCTTCTTCCCCCGGTCCCACCGGACCGCGCACCCCCGAGGGCAAGGCCCGTTCCGCACAGAACGCCCTCAAACTCGGCCTCTCCATCCAGCGCCACGTCCTCCTCCCCCACGAGGACCCCGCCGAGTACGACGAACTCCGCGATTCCATCCTCGCCATCTACGAACCCCAGTCCGCCCGCGAAACCCTCGCCGTCGACGACATCTCGCAATGCCGCTGGGCCTTCCGTCGCTTCGACGAGGCCGAACTCATGGCCATCGAAAAGGCAACCCGCCCCTACTTCGCCGATCCCAAATACCCCTACTCCTACGGCGAAGCCCTCGGCGGACTCGCCGAACCTCAGAAATTCGAACCCGAAAACGCTACGACCCCATGCTCGACCAGAAGCCCCGGCCTTCATCATCCCGCTCTGGCCGGGCCTGAACAACCTGCTGGCGCTTTACCGCACCTGGTGGGAGCGTCGTCACCAGCGCGCGATCGCCGAATTCGAACGCGCCTGCAAATCCACCGCCAGGACGCCCGCGACCGCGAGGGCAGGGTGGCACGAAGCCCGCATGGCCCGCGAAGAGCGCCGCAAGCAGCGCGACCTCCGCCGCCAGCAGCGGGAAGCCACCGACCGCCGCCGCGAAGCCCGTCACGCAGACCTCATGGCCAGAGGACAGGCGGACCTCCTATTGCGCCAGACAATGCTAGCCACCCTCCGCCCCGAAGAGTTCGTTTCGCAAAACGGCGATCACCTACCGCCAACCGACAAAGCCTCCGGCTACGAGCGTCCAGATCGCACCGCATAGCGGCAACTGCATGGCCAACAAGTCACCCCAGAACACACGTCCCATCACATCCAGAGACGACTCTCCCACTTCCGCGGCAGACCTGTGCCTCTGCGCGTGTAAGAGCCGCATTGCCCAAGCCCATCGCGTGGATCCTAAGGTCATGAGCGCGGCGCCCCACTCGCGCAACAGCCCTCCGCCGCCGAGCCACCGCAGGCGACACCTTCCATCCCCGGCGTCGACCCCCGCTCCCGCCAGCGGCCAGGTAACTACCCATCGTCGCTGGCCTTCGGAACACGCAACCGGCGCTTCAGCCTCTACGAATTTGCGGGCGAACTGTTGCTGGAAGCGAACCGGACAGGCACGGGCATCCAGCCGCACACGGGCGAAGTGGTGCGCTACTGCGCAGGATCGCCGTTCCCGAGGTATGCTCCGTCTGCGCCGTTCTGCCTTTCGCGATCAGAGATTAAGACTCCGCTG
This sequence comes from Bryobacterales bacterium, assembly GCA_026129915.1. Taxonomy (GTDB): domain Bacteria; phylum Acidobacteriota; class Terriglobia; order Bryobacterales; family Bryobacteraceae; genus JACTMJ01. The sequence goes on along the minus strand of JAHCHD010000006.1, from coordinate 56,897 downwards.
GATGGCCGGAGGCGCGTGGTTTTCCTCGGAGATGGACTCCAAGTGGGGTAGGATGCGGTAACTATGCTGCGGTCCTTTGCGCAGCTTTCCATGGGCTTCCCGATGGTCTCGGCAGAATGCCCCGGCGGTGCCGGTGAACGGGTGCCGGGATTCTTGCTTCTAGGTCGGCGAACCGATAGCCACCGCGCGAGTGCCCGGCTCATTCCTTGCGTCCCAGAAAAGGCGCGACGGCTAGCCTCCGGGTCGGCTAGAAGAAGATCCGAAAGCGCACGCCCACCGTGCGAGGCTGTACGACGCGGGTGCCCACAAAAACACTTTGGAAGTTGTAAAGGGCAGTCTGGTTGGTGAGGTTCGACACCTGTCCCGCTAGCTCCCACGCCTTGCGGTCGCCGCGATAGCGTTCGTAGCCCACCACTACATCGGTAAGCGTGCGGGGAGTTACCCGTGCTGGCGTCTGGTTGAGCTTTACGTAGGGCAAGAGATCAAAGAAGTCCGGGTCGTTGGCAACCACGTCAGGGTCAGACGGATTGGCCACCAGGCCATAGTCGTGGCGTACGGCCAGCGTACTGAACAGGCCGCTGCGCGAGGTCCAGGTAAGCAGACCGGCTATCGAGAGAGGCTGGTCGTGGTCAATGACGAAAGGACCCTCCGACAGCAACTCAATGGCATCGTTCCCAAGAAAAAGCCCACCGGAGAATGGAGGTGTGGAGATTGCGCGGGAGTGTGTTACTGACAGGCTGCCGGAAAACCCGCGCATGGGGGTCACATTCAGACGACCTTCCAAACCATTGATGCGGATACTCTGGAGAGTGATGGGGAAGATAATGCCGGTATCCAGGAAGTTGTCATTATCCTGCTGGTCAACCGCGCGCTTATGGTAGTAGGCCGCCGTGAGGCTCACGCGCGCCCCAAGTCCTTGCTGCAGGCCCAGTTCGAAAAAGTCCACCCGTTCCGGGCGGATCGCGGCGATGGCGGAGCCTAGCTGCTCCGCAATCACTGGCGGAGCGATTGCCGCCGCCTCTGGGCTGGAACTGAGCAGCAGATTCTCGTTGGGCGGAGTCTGGAAGAGGCGGTTGTAGGAGGCCCGGAAGACTGTATTGGTCGCTCTCAGGTGGTAGCTTGCCCCTAACCGTGGCTGCCATTGCTGGCCATTCACCAGTAGCCGGTAGTTGTCGTATCGAAGCCCCAGCGAGAGTTGGAAGTCGCCCAGACGCACGTTGTCCTGAAAGAAGCCGGAATAGAGGCCGCCCGTATCCTTGCCGGCGAACTGGAAGGGGCGTCCACCGCGGCTGAGGTCGTGCGGCAGCAGGTTGGGGTTGTACTCGTCACTCAGCGGGTCGTTGAAATCCGGCTGGGTGATGCCGAAGGAGAAATACTCGCTTACCGGGAACACCTGCACGTCGCCGCCCATGCGAAACTGGTGCCGTCCGCGAATCATGTTCAGCCGGCCACCGCTGGTGAAGGTGGAAAGGTGACGTGCCTGCGACGCGGTCACCGGCGTATCGTTGGGGCTGCCAAATAACTGCGCCTGGGTAGTGCGATAGCTGGTTGTGGTATCGAAGGTGGTTTGGGCGTCAATGGTGCGCACCCAGGCCAGGCTGCCCGAAGCGTCGCCGAGGTACTGGCGCTGGCTCATCCCCGCCTCCTGCTGCGAACGCAGGTTCGCAAGCTGGAAGCTTGACCGGCCAGCCATCCCATTCAGACGCAGTACATCCCTTTCCGTCGGCATCCAGTCCAGCCGGAAGAAACTGCGCTGATTGTTGCCACCATTGTTCAGGTTGTCGAGGGATACCGAATCCAGGTAGCGGTTGGATTTCATGGTGTTCACCGTGGCGGAGTAACCGATCTTGCCCACCTCTCCGGCAAAGGACGTCACCTGGCCTAGCATGTCGAACTGGGCGGCTGAAAGGACGGTGTTGCCCATGAACTTGCGGTTCGATCCTAGCCCGCTCTTTGTGGTGACGTTGGCCACAGCGGATACCTTGTTGCCGTACTCGGCGGGAATGTTGCCGGTGAACAGTTCCACGGTCTGGACGATGTTGGGGTCGACGGCATTGGCGAAAGCACCCGTGAGCTGGTCGCTAATGGGCATGCCGTCGATGACGAACGTCATCTGGTTGTGTGCGCCGCGAGGGTGAATGGCCCCATTTGCGTTTACGGCAAAACCGGGGAAGTTCGAGACCACTGATTCGAGACCGCGGTTTCCCACCTGCAAAGGCAAGCGCTCAATGTCACTTTGGTTCATCTGCACGTGGGTTCCGGTTTCCTCGGGATCTACCAGGATGGTGGTGCGTTCGGAAACAGTAACGGAATCAGTCACACCGGCCAGTTGCAGTTTCACGTCCAGCACTGAACGGATGTTAGAGCGGAGGCTGAGCTGGGTGCGAAAGCTCTCAAAGCCCGCCATCGAAATCACGATGTTATACGAGTGAAACGGGATGTTTGTGACCGCGAAACTGCCATCGTCTTCTGTCTTCACCTCGGCGCGATAGCGGGTGAATTGGTTCTCGACCAGCACCGTCGCGCCTGGTACCGAGTTGCCAGCCGGATCAGTTACCGTGCCGGCAAGCGTGGCCGTGTTCTGGGCAAGGCCGGGAACACACAGCGCCATGATGATGGCGAAGGCAAAACAGAGAGCACGCATGCGGGTCAACCTCTTTCCTGAAATCTGAATGGGGAGCAGACTGCTACGGGTACGCTGGGGTTGACGGCAACCAGTGTGCCATCACGGCCATTGCTAGGCTGTGGCCGGAGGGCCGCGCAGGAACGAGGAAGGGGGAGCCGCAAGAGAGCGGGATAGCAGAAGTTCAGGAGCATCGCACCAGGACACTGTGCTCAGCGACAGCGCCGGAATTGCCGCTTGGCTCTCCGCCTGGACGATATATTCAAAGCCGTTCAGAGAGCAACTGCCATCCGCACGGTGCTGGTGCAACGGAGAAAACAGCGCAATCGCCAGGAAGCACAGTACTGCTGCCATCAGCAGGGCCGCGAGACGCTGCCTTGATCCTCGAAGATGGGAAGTTACACTCATCTTGCTGTGATTGTTTGGATACGACTAGGGTTCCCGGGATTCAGGGAAAACGCTGCCCCCGCTTCCAGTCTACCGGAAGCCGAATCCGCGAGCATGCACTCTCGCGCTACGCCGCAACGCTTCGCCAAACATGTCGTGGTACCTTTGAATCGGCACATTAGTACCATCGATGTAAATTTACCTGCATTTAGCTAGCTATCAAGGCAGCAATTCCCGCTATCCTGAGAGTAGGTCTATACTAGGATAGCCAAACGTTCGCGGTTTGGGCAGTGGCGTTCCTGGCCTTTAGCGGTGTTTTCCGCAACTACAGCCATCATATGAGCAGCCTCTACAATGCGTTCTTCGGATTCCGGGAGAACCCTTTCAACCTGACACCAGACCCTGTTTTCCTGTACCGAAGCCGCCAGCATGAAGAGGCCTTGGCCAATCTCATCTATGGAGTCCAGAGCCGAAAAGGCTTCATCGTCGTCACCGGTGAGGTGGGTACCGGGAAGACCACTATCCTGGAGTGCCTGCGCGATTTCCTGGTGCAGCACCGCATCGACTTCGCCACCATCTTCAATTCGCGGCTGACGGTGGCAGAGTTCTTCGAGATGATCAACTACGACCTCGAACTCCGCTGTAACCCGCCGACGAAGACCCACGTGCTGCTCGCTCTGAATGAACTTCTGTTGCAGAATACCCGCGAAGGTCGCACGACGGTGCTGATCGTGGACGAGTCACAGAACCTGAGCTGGGAAGTGCTGGAAGAAATTCGTCTGCTGGGCAACCTAGAGAATCGCGCGGGCAAACTGCTGCAGATCATCATGGCCGGGCAGCCGGAGTTCGACCGTGTGCTCGACGACCCCACCTACCGGCAGTTGAAACAGCGGATCGCCCTGCGCTGCACCCTGAGGCCATTTGAGGAACCCGACACCGCCCGGTACATCTACACGCGGCTGGGCAAGGCGGGTTGCGAGGAGCCGAAAGCGATGTTTCCGGAGGCTGTCGTGTCGGAGATTCACCTCCGCACCCAGGGGATTCCTCGCATCATCAACGCGGTGGCCGACAACCTCCTGCTGACCGCCTTTGCCATGGCGGAAAAGCAGATGACGCTCGAGATGCTGGAAGAAGTTACCCTCGACATGCGTCTGGAATGGCCAGCCCAACGCATCACACGCGAACGCCTTTTTGACGACCAGGTGTTTCCCCGCCGGGTGGTTGGCCGCACCCGCGACTGACACTTCCTCTTCCCATCGCCCTTCGCTGGTTCCCCGGCCAGTTTTTGTCCCTTCCTCCTCTCGAATGCAATAGACTGAATAGGCACTGGCTGAGGGGCTTACCCAACGCGTGATTGCTGGTGCCCGATCTCAGGCCCGTGCCCGGAACCATGAACGAAGCGCAGCCCTTACCCGAAGAGCAAGAGGAATTGCTGCGGCGGCTTTTGGCCAGCCGCCAGTTCGCCCATTCGGACAACCTGAAGCGCATCCTGCGCTATCTCCTGGACCGCCACCTCAGCGACCCTGGCCCCTCCCCTAAGGAATACGAAATTGCTCTGGAAGCGCTAGGCCGACCGGACAGCTTCGACTCAAGGACTGACCCCATCGTGCGCGTATCGGTAGGCAGCATCCGCGACCGGCTGTTCGCGTACTTCGCCAGCGAGGGCCGGGGGCTGCGCTGGCGCATTGAGATTCCCAAGGGCCATTACGAAGTGCGATTCGTCGAGAACCGGCAAAGCGCACCGCCAGAACCAGAGCAAAGGCCCGTCGCGCGATTCTGGCAGCCCTACCTGGCGGCTAAGGCTCCCAATATCATCGTTTACACCGAGCCTCTGTTTTTCCGGGACGATGCCGGGCACTACATGCGCGACTGGAACATCAATCGCGTGGAAGACGCAGGCGACCGTATCCATGAGTTCTTCCCCGCGAAAGCGCAAACACGGCTTGAGCCTGTTTACCACTACCTCTCCGCTGGGGAGATGCATTGCCTGTTGTCGCTCACCCGCATGTTCCACGAAGCCGGTGTACCCGTGGAAACCCGCAACTCCCGGAACTCGCACTGGACGGAGTTGAGCCGCAGCAATCTTATCCTTCTGGGAAGTCCGCGAACCAATCAGTTTCTGCGCAAGCTGCAGGCAGACCTGCCGCTGGTAACCTGCGAAAACCACATCGAGTGCCACGCGGGAAAACCCGGCAAGCCTCGCGTCTACAAGGGCCGGCGCTTTCTGGACGGCAGCCTGCATCGCATGACGGAATACGCGGTGGTGACGCGCCGGACTGGGGTGCTGCCTCATTGCACCATCACCATGATCGCCGCCAACCACGGGCGCGCCATTGAGGGCGCGGCCCATACGCTGACGCTTGACGACACGGTGCAAGCGGACCTTGCCGCCTTAGGCTTGTCGGCGGACGCCTCTCTGCCAAGCACCTTTCAACTGTTGTATCGCGTGGAAACGGTGGATATTGATGATGAGGTGACCATGGTACATCGCGAGGACGCCAGGGTGGTTGAGCGAGCGGAGCCCGTGGCGCAGGCTCCGCGTTTACCGTAAATTACTTCAGAGCGGCGGTGGATCCAGATAGGCTGGTGCTGTAGAAAGCGCGTCATTTGGGAATCCACTCTACAATGCTCACGGCTGAAACCATTCACCGCCTGCAAGAAGTTGCCCGGGCAATCCGCCGCGACATCATCGAGATGGTCTACCGTGCGAACTCCGGGCACATCGGCGGCAGCCTGGGTGCAGCGGACCTGCTCACCTGCCTCTACTTCCACGTGATGCGCCACCGCCCCAGCCAACCGGACTGGGCTGACCGCGACCGTTTCATCCTCTCGAAGGGCCATTGCAGTCCCGTTCTGTATGCCACGCTCGCGCGCTGCGGCTACTTTCCCGCGGAAGACCTGCAGCAGTTCCGCAGAACCGGTTCCCATCTGCAGGGGCACCCCTATGCGCCTAAGACACCGGGGGTGGACGTATCGACGGGCACCCTGGGTTTGGGAATCTCCACGGGTGGGGGGATGGCTTTGGCCGCCAAGCTGAGAGGACAGCATCACCGCGTGTTCATCCTGTGCGGCGACGGCGAAATCCAGGAGGGGCAAGCCTGGGAAGCCGCCATGTTCGCCAACAAGTACAAGCTGGATAACATCATTGGCTTCGTTGACCGCAACTACCTGCAGACGGACGGCTACTCAGAGGACATCATGCCGCTCGACCCGTTACGGCCGAAGTGGGAAGCCTTCGGTTGGCGCACGCTACAGATTGACGGGCACGACCTGCGCGCCATCATTGGCGCCATCGACGAAGTGCCGAGCCATCCTGGCAAGCCCACTATGATCATTCTGCGGACGGTGAAGGGCAAGGGCGTTTCCTTTATGGAGAACGAAGCCATGTGGCATGGCACTCCGCCGAACCAGGATCAGTACGAACGCGCGATGCAGGAGCTTGCCGATGCCTGAGTGGAAACATACGAGGCAGGGCTACGCCGATGCACTGATTGAACTGGCTCGCCGAGACGACAGGATTCTGGTGCTGGATAGCGACGTCGCAAAGGCCACCAAGACCTGCGATTTCGAGGTGGTGTTTCCGGATCGCTTCTTTAACTGCGGAGTGCAGGAAGGCAACATGATGTGCGTGGCCGCGGGGCTGGCCCTTGAGGGTTACATTCCCTTTGCCACCACATTCGCCACGTTTGCCGCCTTCCGCGCTGGCGACATGGTGCGCAACGCGATTGCCTATCCCAAGCTGAATGTGAAGATCGGCGCTACCCACGCTGGCATCACCACGGGTGGCGACGGCGCATCCCATCAGTGCAACGAAGATATCGCGGTGATGCGCGCGCTGCCCAATATGACGGTGCTTGTTCCGGGCGACTACGAAGAGTCCCGGCAGGCAACGCTCGCCGCGGCTTCCATGTACGGGCCCGTGTACCTCCGGTTCGGGCGCGACGTCTACCCCGTGGTGGAGGAACTCCACGATGGCTTTGCCATTGGCAAGGCCAAGCTGTTGCGGCGTGGCGACGACCTGACGATCGTCACCACCGGCATTCTAGTCTCGGAAGGCCTGGCGGCTGCCGAGACTCTGGAAGGGGAGGGTATCGCCACGCGCGTCCTTCATCTGCCGACCGTCAAACCGCTGGATGAGGAGGCGCTGCTGCGCGCCGCTCGTGAGACCCGTGGCTTTGTGACGGTGGAAGAGCACAACATCCTGGGAGGCCTGGGGGAAGCGGTAGCCGCGCTGGTGAGCCTGCACCATCCGCGCCCCGTAGCCCGTGTCGGGGTGCGGGATGTCTTTGGAGAGTCAGGCCAGGCGAGCGAATTGCTCGACCTCTACCATCTGCGCGCTGCTCACATTGTTTCCAGTGCGCACGCGGTATTGGCGCCAGCCTTGCGCTAGGCGCGGAAGGGAGATAGTGAATGCGCGCCATCGTGAAGACCGCCCCCGGCGAAGGCCACCTGGAACTCCTGGAATGGAGGGAACCCTCCCCGGAACCAGACCAGGTGAAGATCCAGATCGCGGGCGTTGGCATCTGCGGCACCGACATCCACATCGTGCGAGGAAACTGGCGTTGCGACCCTCCCGTAGTGCTAGGCCATGAGTGGTGCGGCGTGGTGGCGGAAGTAGGCAGCCAGGTTAGGGGATTTCGTGAGGGCGATCGTGTTGTGGCATCCAACCCCGCGCGCACTTGCGGCGCCTGCTTCCACTGTGTGACCGGCAATCCCTTCATGTGCGCGCATCGCGTCTCCGCCGGCTACATGATCGATGGCGCCTTCGCTGATTTCCTTTGCATCGACTACAAGCGATGCCACCATCTGCCCGACCATGTCTCCTTCCGCACGGCGGCCCTGGGCGAACCGCTCTCCGTAGCCGTGCATGCCGCCATTGAACGAACCACCGTGCGGGCAGGCGACCTCGTGCTGGTTTCCGGCCCCGGCTGCATTGGACTGTTGACGGCTCAGGTAGCGAAACTACAGGGCGCCAAGGTGGTCCTCAGCGGGTTGAACCGCGACCAGCGACGCCTGGAGTGTGGCAAGGCGCTGGGTGTGGATTTGGTAGTGAATGCCGAGCAGGAAGATTTGGTGGAACTTGTTCACGACCTGAGCGGGGGCAGTGGCGCCGATATCGTGTATGAATGCGCGGGCTCACCGGCGTCACTGGAAACCTGCTGGAAGGCCGTCCGCAAAGAAGGCACGCTTGCGCCTCTCGGCGTGCAATCTGGCCCCATTCTCACGGACATCAACGCCGTCATGATGAAGGAACTCTCGGTGGTGGGCTCCTATGGCTACGTGTGGACATCCTGGCAACGGGCCATCCGCCTGATGGCGGAGGGCCTGGTGCGGGCGGACGCGCTAATCTCCCACGAATTGCCGCTGGAATCCTTCGCTGAAGGGTTCCGCCTCACGCAGGATGGAAGCGCCATCAAGGTGGTGCTGAATCCTCTGCTGCCGGCGGATGCGGGCAACGCCGTGACGGCGAACAATGGAGTGAACCTCCATGCGTAAGTTGCGCTGCGGCATCATTGGTTATGGATTCATTGGCCCGCACCACGCGGACGCTATCCGGCGTCTTGGCTTTGTGGAAGTTCACGCGATCTGTACGTCCTCCATGGAGGAGAGTCTCGCCAAAGCCACCCGCGATGGCATTCCCAAGGCGTACAGCCAGATTGAGGACCTGGTAAACGACCCCGAAATCGACGTAGTGGACGTGGCGGCGCCCACGCAGCACCATGTGCCCGCGGCGATGGCAGCCATTCGGGCAGGAAAGCCGTTGATTGTGGATAAGCCACTGGCGCCCACACTCGCCGAGGCAAGGCAGTTGCACGACGCCGCGGTAGCCGCCGGCGTTCCGCATGCTGTCACCTTTAACTACCGGTTCAACCCCATGGTGCAGCAGGCTCGGGCGATGGTCGCGCGGGGCGCTGTGGGCGAACCACACCTCATCCACGGCCGCTATCTGCAGGAGTGGCTGCTTTACCCGGAGGACTACAACTGGCGTGTGGAGCCCGAAAACACGGGGCCAGCGGCAATGATGGGGGACGCCGGCTGCCACTGGTTTGATTTGGTGGAATACGTCACCGGCTTGCGTGTCCACGAAGTGTTGGCCGATTTCTCCACCACCATCGCCGTGCGCAAGCGCCCGCTCTCCGGAAGCCGGGAAGCCTTTGCGCAGGGTGACGCGGAAGCAACGGAAGACTACCACGTAAAGGTGCCAGACCGCGGCACGGTTCTGCTGCGCTTCAGCAACGGGGCACGGGGCGTATTCCACACTTCAGCCCTCTGCGCGGGCCACAAGAACGACCTCACCGTGGAAATCAACGGTCGCAAGGCCAGCCTGGCGTGGGAGCAGGAGACTCCAAACAGCCTTTGGATAGGGCACCGCGATGAGGCAGACCAGATTCTGCGGCGTGACCCTTCGTTGGTAGACCCTGAAGTCCGTCCCTACGTAGCCTTGCCAGGTGGCCACAACGAAGCCTGGCCAGACGCCTTTCGCAACCTGATGCGGGAGATCTTCAGCTTCATCGCCAGCGGCAAGCCAATGGATCCCGCAACCGCAAAGTTCCCCACCTTCGTCGACGGTCTTCGCGCCGCCGCCATCACCGATGCGATGCTGCGATCGAGTATTGCCGGGGGACGCTGGATTCAGATTGGCGCCTAGGTGAGGCTGGCTTAACCTTCGTATACTCGAAGCTTCGTGACAGCAGCCGGGTTGTCGGCCACTGACTATTGGCCGCGATCGCTCGAACCTCAATCGAAATATGGTCTCCAATTGATCTACTCCGTTAGCCATTTACCGTAAATTACTTACCCTTCGCAGATACCTCCGATATAGTGTCCGCAAGCATGTGATCCGTTCTGTGATCGCTTGCACTCACATGGGGGTGTTCAATGTTTGCAGCCAGAGGCTCGCGAGTTATTTTCCTTGCATCGTTATGCTGCTGGATGGCCCTATCAATGCTCGCCCAGACCGGGCGTGGCGGCATTACCGGTTTAATCACGGACGCATCCGGTGCTCCAGTACCCGGTGCTGAGGTCGCCCTGCTCGAAGTCCGGCAGAACACGGCTCTCAGCACGACAACAACATCGGCAGGACGCTATACGTTTCCGTCGCTGTCGCCGGGCACTTACCGTATCAGCGTGAAGCAAGGCGGATTCAAGACGGCAATCCGCGACAACATCACCGTGGAAGTGGATCTCATGCGCGACATTCCGGTAACGCTGGAAGTGGGGGACGTCCAGGAATCGATCACCGTTGAATCTGAGTCGGTTCTGCCGAACACCACCTCCTCTACTCTCGGACAACTGGTAACCGAGAAGGCCATCGAAAACCTTCCCCTAAACGGCCGAAACGTGCTGTTTCTGGTGCAGTTAGTACCCGGAGTCATCCCCATCAACGGTGCGGTGAACGAAACTGGAGCCGCCAACCGTCCAGGCGTGGAAGTATCAGCGATGCGCATGAATGGAGGTCAATCTGGATCAGTGACCTACTTCGTGGATGGCGCCCCTATCACCGTGGATGGCTACGGCGCCGGCGCCACATCTCCCGCCTACGGCCCGGCGCAGGAAGGCATGCAGGAGTTCCGGCTCATTAACAACAACATGTCAGCAAGCTACGGGACGCCCGGAAGCGGTGTCATCTCCCTGGTTACCAAGGCAGGCACTGACCAATGGCACGGCAGCGGATTCTTCTTTGGGCGTCCCAATATCATGGCAGCCAACAATCCGTTTCTGAAGGCTTCGCAGGCCCAGCGCGGTCTGCCCAATAAGGCGCCTGATTTTTATCGCTATCAGTATGGGTTCTCCGTTGGTGGTCCAATTGTAAAGAATAAGCTTTTTATCTTCGGTGACTATGAGTGGACGCAAACTCGAACCCTCACGGTGATGACAGGAACTGTTGCCAGCGATGCCGAACGTGACGGAGATTTTTCGGGTATTCCGACTATATACAATCCATTCAATGTCGGCGCAAATGGTAGCCGGATTCCATTTGCTGGGAATAGTATTCCAAGAGCAATGATGGATCCGGTTGCCATGAATATGCTGCAGTATATGCCAAAGGCTAACCAGGCAGGACGCGGCGCATACCACCTGGACAACTTTTTTGGTTCGGCGAACTTTCCATGGGATGCCGTCAAGTACAACGGCCGTGTTGACTATCACTTGAATGAACGTCACCAGTTCTTTGGCCGGGGCACATACGTTGACTTCAACACTGGTACAGCTGATCACTACGGCAACGGCGCTGACCCGGCCCACTACAACGGCACTACCCTGGCGTCCAGCGGTCTCATCGCGTACAACTTCACGATCAACCCAACTACGCTCTTCCAGGTACGGCAATCGTACGCACGGCACGCTGAGATTCAGATCTCGGCGATTATAGGAGACGCCATCAATTTTGACCTGGCTTCGGTTGGTTTCCCGGCCGAGCTGAAACAGTTTCAGTCTGTTAGTTCCATGCCGCTGATGCGCGTCCTGTCTGGCTTCGGTTCGCGCGTGCCCACCATCGGGTTTCAGTTCATCAGTTACAATGCCACCACTCTGGTGAGTTTAGACAAATACGTTGGGAGTCACAGCTTCAAGACTGGCTTCGAATTCCGCCGCTCATTCGTGAACATGGGACAGCCCGTAGCTCCAAGTGGGCAGTATGACTTCGACGGCACGGCAACTTCCTCTCGTACCCTTGCGGGTGATGGATATGCATTTGCGTCCTACCTGCTTGGGATGGGCTCCCTCAACACGCGCGCCGATGGGTTCACCATCGATCCATTCACCGCCCAGGCAAGCAACTACTACGGCTTCTACGTCACCGATAACTGGCGCGTGAACTCCCGGCTGACCTTGGACCTCGGATTCCGCTGGGAGATTTTCGGTGGCCGCTCAGAGCGTTATGGAAGGCTCACCTGGTTTGACCCGGATGCGCAGTTTAACGTGAACGGCGTGGCCATGCAGGGCGGGCTACGGTTTGCGGAGGGCAACAAATCGCCATTCCCGGCGGTGGCTGGGGGTATCGGTCCGCGCGCTGGCCTTTCCTATCGCATCAATGACAAGACGGTTTTCCATGCCGGCGGCGGCATGTTTTACGGCCCTGCCACCCACAGTGTGGGTATTGTAGGCGACAACACTGACTCATTTGCCACGCGCACGCGTTGGGCCGCTACGCAGAACGACGCATTCGGCAACACGGTGCAGCTGAATCCGCTCAGCAACCCCTTCCCAAACGGTCTCACTACTCCTACCCAGGGCTCCCTTGGCCTCGCCACGAACGTGGGATTGAATTTGGGAACGATGTTCCGCGAGCAGCCGATTCCACGTTCCTACAATTGGAATGCTGGCATCCAGCGCGAACTCGGCAATGGCATTGTCATTCATGCAGCATACGTCGGGAACCGCGGCTTGGGCCTGGTTGGAGGCGGTGATCTAAACAATCTGACGTACGCGCAGATTGCGCAGTTTGGCACAACGCTCAACGAGCAAGTCCCCAATCCATTTCTGAATGCGGTTACTGATCGGAATTCCTTCTTCTTCGGAAAAGCAACCGTTCCCCGTTGGGCCACGGTTGTTGACTATCCTCAGTTTGCAACGGGCAACCCCGCGGCGGGCGTTGGCATCCGCGCCTTGAATATCGATAACTCGATTTACCACTCGGTTCAGTTGAAGGCGGAGAAGCGGATGTCGGCTAACCTCTCGATGGTGGCATCCTTCACCGGCGGAAAGATCATCGGCACTGGGAATGGCCCCTATGGCTACATTGGCGACAATGGTGGCCAGCAGAACTGGAAAGACCGCGGTCTGGAGCGTGCCATTGACCAACAGGACGTGAGCCGCTGGTTCACTCTAGGAGCCAACTACCTGTTGCCCATCGGCAAAGGTCAGGCAATCAACCCCAGCAATCGGTTCATCCAGGCCGTTGTGGGCAATTGGCAGTCGAACCTCATCTTCGCTACCGGCACAGGATTACCTATCCTAGTCGGGGGCGGCAACTGGCCTAATCGCAGCCAGTTCTTCGGTCAGCGTCCAGACCTGGTATGTGAACCGGGACAGAATATGCCGCGCACCGCCGAACGATGGATTAGCCCCGACTGTTTTGCGGCGCCCACCAGTCCCTTCCGCCCAGGCACCGCTCCCCGGTCATTACGCGTTCGGACCGACGGGGCCTTCAACGTCGATGCGTCTATGGCCAAGAACTTCCCCATGGGCGAATCAAAGAACCTGCAATTGCGAGTGGAGACTTTCAACCTTACCAACAATGTTCACTTGGGCCGGCCCAACATGAACTACAACGTTGCGGACCTCTCCACCTTTGGGCGCATCACGTCTACCCGGAACCAGCCGCGCCAGTTCCAGTTCGCGGTCCGCTTCACGTTCTAATCTCTCACCCGGGTGGTGTCGCAGGAGACGCCATCCGCTTTTTTACCCTAACCGCCAGCCCTCCTCGCATTCGCAAGGAGGGCTGGAACTTCTTTCTCCAGGGCGGCGACGCCGGACTTCTTAACCGTAAATTACTTCCCCCGCTGCGCAGGCTCGGATAGTGTAAAGCCACCATGAGACTTTCAGGTATGCTCCTCGCTTTCGCGCTGTGCCTCTGTTTAGCCAGCGCTTCTCTGTACGGCCAAACCTCCTCGTCGCAGATTACAGGGACGGTTACCGACCAATCGGGCGCGGTGATGGTGGGGGTGAAGGTGATGTCAACCAGCCTCACCACGAATATCACCAATGAAGCCGTCACCAATGAACAAGGCCTTTTCCGCTTCTTTCTGGTGCCTGGCTCGTATCGTATCCAGGCCGAGATGGGCGGATTCAAGGGGTTCTCGCTGAGCCCGGTGCCGGTGCAGGTGGATGAGATCCGGCGTGTGGATATCAGCATGAATCTGGGCGAATCCACTGAAATCGTGGAGGTAAGCGCGCAGGCGACAGCAATTGAGACCGAAAACGCCAGCGTTGGAGAGGTTGTTACTGAACGCAGCGTGCAGGAGTTACCGTTGGCCATCCGCGATACCTTTGGTCTGGTAACCCTGACCGCCGGCGTTGTCACAGGCGGCAACTTTGGCGAAGGCGGAGCCACCGAGGTGGGACGTCCTCAGTTCCGCACTGACTTCAAGATTGGCGGCGGACGCGCGCTTGGCACCGATGTCCTTTTTGACGGTGCAGCAAACTCTGGGGCGGACGGGAACTTCGCAGCCTATGTGCCACCGGCCTTTTCGACGCAAGAGTTCAAGGTGCAGGTAAACAGCTACTCCGCGGAGTACGGCCGCACGACGGGCGGGGTGGTGACGATGGTGTCTAAATCGGGCACCAATCAGTACCGCGGCATGCTCTACGAGTTCCACCGGAATGCGCCGCTGGACGCCAACAACTTCTTTGCTAATCGAGCTGGCCGCGACCGGCCCGCATTCATTCGCCATCAGTTTGGCGCAAACATCGGCGGACCCGTCCCCGGCTTGAAAGACAAGACGTTCTTCTTCTACAGCTATGAGGGGTTGCGGCAGGGGGTTCCTTTTGCCCAGTTGCGCACAGTACCCACTGATATTCAGCGTCAGGGCGATTTTTCGCAGACCCGAAACTTCAATGGCCAGCAGGTGGTGATTTACGATCCCAACACGCTGCAGCAGGTAGGCAATGCCTTCACGCGGACACCCTTCCCCAACAACCTGATCCCCGCAGCCCGTCGCAACGAAGTGGCGATGCGCATGCTCAACCTATTCCCACAGGCAAATGCACCAGGCGACCAGTTCACCAACGCCAACAACTACAGCCTCAACGCCAAGCAGGTGGCGCGCACCAACAACAACAATCTGCGGATCGACCACAATTGGAACAACAACCACCGGACGATGGGGCGCGTCTCCACGGTGTACTTCCTGAACACGGACCCTTTGCCATTTGAATCGTTTCCGGCCGCGCTGAATGATGATTCGGCCTGGAACTTCCTGGTAGGACACACCTATACCATCACTCCCACCACGATTCTCGACATCCGGCTGAACTATACGCGTCACGAGACGCTTGAGGTAAGCCCCAGCAATGGTTTCGACCTCGCGTCGCTGGGTCTGCCGCAGAGCTACAAAGATGCGGCTCAGCCCTTCATCCCGAACATCAATCCGGCCGGAATGACTGGTATCGGGCGCAATCGCAATCTGATTCAACCCCGGGAAACCCCGTCCGGGCAGGCGATCCTGAACAAGCAGTTCGGTTCGCACCTGCTGAAGATTGGCGCGGAGGTGCGGCGACCGCAGTTCAACGTCAACCGCAACCTGAACGCTTCCGGCACCTTCAACTTCGGCACCAATTTCACGCAAGGACCAAACCCGCTTCAAGCGAGCCAGACGGCAGGCTTCGGCCTCGCGTCAATGATGCTGGGCCTGGGAAGCGGCGGCAGCATGTTCATTACGACGCCCTACTCAATTTACCGCTGGTATTACGCCGGCTACATTCAGGACGACTGGAAGGTGAGCCGCAAACTGACGGTGAACCTCGGCCTCCGCTACGACCTGAACGTGGGCACGCAAGAGCGCTACGACCGGCTAAACTCGTTGGAGTTGAATGCACCCAGTCCACTGCAAGTACCGGGGATGAACTTGCGAGGGTTCCTGGAGTTTCGTGGGCAAGGCGTGGACCGCAGCATCACCCGGACAGACCGCAACGACTTCGCACCGCGCATCGGCCTTGCTTACCAGTTGAACCAGGACACCGTGATCCGTGCAGGCTATGGCATCTTCTATACGCCACTGTTGACTATCAATGGCGTAGGCACATTGGGCCTGGATGCAGAAACACCTTGGGTGGCCACCATCGACGGCGGCCTCACTCCCGAGAACACGCTCAGCAATCCCTACCCGCAGGGTTTCGTGTTGCCATCCACTGACCGGAACCCGCTCACCAACGTCGGCCTTGCCATAAACAGTTCCACCCGCGACGACCGCACTGGGTATTCACAGCAGTGGAGCTTTGGTATCCAGCGTATGTTGCCGCAGGACACTCTTATCGAGGTTGGCTATTTAGGGAACAAGGGCTCGAAGCTGATGTTCGGCGACCCTTGGCAGCTGAACTGGCTACCCAATGAATTGCTAGCTCTGGGCGCCCAGCTAAACCAGCAAGTGGACAACCCATTCTTTGGGATCATTGAGTCCGGACCGCTTTCCGGCCCTCGCATCTCGCGCCGGCAATCGCTGCTGCCCTACCCGCAGTACACCGGCGTGAACCGCGAGTTCGCGGCAGCGGCAAGCTCCATCTACCATGCGATGACCGTGCGCATGGAGAAGCGCACACGCGTGGGGCTAACGCTGCTGGGTTCCTATACGGTTTCCAAGCAGATCGATGATAGCTCCACGCAGCGCGGATTCCTTGACCATGCGCCGGGAATCCTGGACATGGAGAACCTGAGGCTTGAGCGGAGCGTATCGTCGTTTGACGTGCCACAGCGCCTGGTGGCTAGCTTCGTGTACGACATGCCCTTCGGGCGCGGAAAAGCGTTGGGCTCCAATATGCCGAAGGCTCTCGACTTCGCGCTGGGCGGCTGGGTGATCGCGGGCATCGCCACCTTCCAGAGCGGATTGCCCATTGCGGTGAGCCGTCCTTCCCTCAACAACGGCACCAGCGCCAAGCTCGATAACCCGACGATTGACCGCTGGTTCGACACGTCGGTATTCAGCGCCGCGCCTGCGTTCACCTTCGGCAACGTTGGGCGCTTGTTGCCAGATGTGCGTGGCGACGGACTGCACAACCTGGACTTCAACATCTCGAAGAACTTCTTCATCAAGGAGCGCTACCGCTTCCAGTTGCGTGGCGAGGCCTTCAACCTCACCAATACCCCCACTTTCGGTTTACCTGTGGGCGGCGTCACCAATGCCAACTTCGGGCGTGTGAACTCGCAACGGAACGCGCCGCGCGCGGTGCAGATTGCCGCGCAATTCCACTTCTAGCTTTCCCTCGCGCCCGCCGGAGTTCCGGCGGGCGCTAACGGGAATATGCTGGCTAGAGGCAGGTACTTGCAAATTGATGAACTACCCATTTCTTAATAGATTGCCGGGCGGTTTTCGCGTGGCATGTTTGCTGCTGTCCATGGCCGTGGCAGCAGTCCCCGGGGCCAGTCAGCGGATTCATGCGCCGGCTGGCCCCTACCTCCCAATTGAGGTGGATACCGACGGCGTCGCCCGCCCCGAGCGCGTCGTGGACATCAACCTGAACCTCGAAGCGCAGGGAGCTGAGCGCTTCGCTGATTCGATCCTCCTTGGCGAGATGCAACTGATGGAGGTGGACCCGGCAGGGTACATTCTGGAGGAGCACGCACCTTATCAGTGGGACCCCGCACCGGGATCGCCCGCAACGGTAGGATCGCTCACCTTTCTGTTGCGCGGCCCCACCGCCGCGGGAGCCACTCGCTTCTACCGCCTGTACTTCAACCGGGAGAACGCATCGCTCGAGGACTGGAATCCGCGCCAGGGCGTGCGGCTGGACCGCATCGGAAGCTACGAAGGCGAGGACACCTGGAAGATCAGCACGCCCGCGGCCAGCTACTTCTATCATCACCAGTCCGGCGGCTTTGCGAGCATGGTAGACCGCGAGGGGAAAGACTGGATCAGCTATCATCCCGGCAACCAGGAAAAGGGCGAGTACCGGGGCATACCCAACATCGCGCTGGTGGATTTTCATCCTGGGCGCCCGCAAGGCAAGAAGCCGGGACGCGTTCTCTACGAAGGTCCGCTGCGGGTGCGACTGCGCGCGGAAACCGAGGACGGCAAGTGGGCCAAGGATTGGGACATCTTCCCAACCCACGCTCGCATGACGCTCTTCCGCAAGGGAACAGAGCCCTACTGGATTCTGTATGAAGGCACCCCCGGAGGCGAGTTCACCGAAGATGACTACTTCGTGGATTCCAGCGGCCGTCGCTACGATAGCCGCGACTACCCGCGCACCAAGCCATGGCACGGCGATCTTCCTCCGCCCGAGTGGGTGTACTTCGGTGACCCTGCGCTGCAGCGCGTGCTGTTCCTGGCGCGACACGAGCACTCGCCCGTGATCGACGAATACTGGCATTTCGGCAATGGCGGGATGACCGTGTTCGGCTTTGGCCGGGGACCCCGCGCCGAAGGCTGGCAACGGCTTACGGATGTGCCTTCGCGACTTACCATCGGGTTCGCGGAGACCAACCAGTTTTCGGAAGCCCGCGCCTCCATCGAGGCGGCCTGGCGGGATGTGATTATCCGTGCGGAGCGCGTCACCTGGGGCACGGGCACAGGTGGACGGTAGGAGGATTTGATGCCCGGGCATTCTCCATTCAGTAGCCAGCCGTCTGGCGCGGCTCCCTTCCGGGAGCGTTTGCGGCGTGGCGACTTCGTGCTTGGCAGCTTCCTGGAGATTCCATCACCGCCGCTGGTGGAGACGCTCGGCTTGGCGGGCTTCGATGTGGCGGCTTCCTGATGATGTCGCACATGCTGCCGCCGCGCGAGCTGGCTGCGCAGGCTAAGCTGATGGAGAGCTACGGAGCCCACTGCGTGTACGTGGTGGATTCGGCGGGGGCTCTGCTGATGCACGAGGTGGCCGAGCGTTTCGACGCCTTTGGGGAAGCACTGCGGCCGGAAACGCAACGCGGCATGCACGCGCATCACAATCTGTCTCTGGCAACCGCGAACACTATTGTGGCGATTGAGCACGGCGCCGCGCGAGTGGATGCATCGCTGGCAGGTATGGGAGCGGGAGCCGGAAACTGTCCGCTGGAAGCCCTGGTGGCGGTGATGAACCGCCTGCAACTGCCGCATGGCTGTGACCTTTTTGCGCTGATGGATGCCGCCGACGACCTGGTTCGTCCGTTGCAGGAGCGCCCTGTGCGCGTTGACCGCGAAACCCTTTCGCTGGGATATGCAGGCGTCTATTCCAGTTTCCTGCGCCATGCGGAACGCGCGGCGGTGCGCTATGGCCTGGATGCGCGGGAGATCCTGGTGGAACTGGGCCGACGTCGCATGGTGGGCGGCCAGGAAGATATGATCGTGGACGTGGCATTGGACCTTGCAAAGGCACGCGCCTTGCGAGATGCGCCGACAAGTTAGCAGCCACCCCGAGTGCAAGGAGACTTCTACCCCATGGCTTTGCCCCACCCGTTTTCGCTGGAAGGAAAGACTGCGCTGATTGCGGGCGCGAGCCGGGGCATCGGCCTTGCCATGGCCCGCGAACTGGCCGCCGCGGGCGCTCGCACCATCCTCGCCTCGCGCAATCTGCAGACTTTGGAACGTGAGGCCGCCGCGCTGGTTGCCGCTGGCTGTCAGGCGGAAGCGATGCCGCTCGACATCAGTGACCGCGACTCCATCGCCGGCCTGGCTGACCAGTTGCCAGAAATCGACATTCTTCTGAACGTGGCGGGATCCAACCAGCGCAAGCCCTTCGAAACCTACACTCGCGAGGAGTACGACCGCCTGCTGGAGACCAACCTGCATGGCATCTTCCACCTCACGCAGCTTGTAGGTGGACGCATGGTGAAGCGCGGCGCGGGTGGCCGAATCGTGATTGTGGGCAGCCTGATGTCTGTACTGGGCCTGCCGCACATCACCGTCTACGCCATCACCAAGAGCGCCCTTGCCGGGCTCACGCGCAGCCTTGCCGCGGAGTGGGGCAAGCACGGCATCACGGTGAATTGCATCGCGCCGGGCTTCATTGAAACCGACCTCAACCGGGAGATGTGGCAGCAACCCAAGTTGCGAGCCTGGTTGCCGGGGGTCCAGGCAATCCCCCGCCTCGGTACCCCTGAGGAAGTTGCCCCGCTGGCGGTATTCCTGGCCAGCGACGGCGCACGCTACCTCACTGGTCAGGTAATTGCTGTGGATGGCGGCTACACCACCACGGCTGTGTGGCCGTTTGAGGTGTAGGGCAGATTCTCGATCTCTATCTAGGCTGTCGAGATTCGGGGCGCGGGCATTCGACAGATCCGACAGATCCGGCGTTTCCGACAGATCCGACGAATCCGACGTTTCCGACGGGTTCTTCCGTTCCAACTGTGCAGGCGCATCCGACGAATCCGACGTTTCCGACGCTCCTTTCGACCGCTGCGGGTCAGGCGGTTCCGACAAATCCGACGAATCCGACATTTCCGACGGATTCTGCCGCTGCAGCCCTTCCGACAGATCCGACGTTTCCGACGCACATTGTGAAGGGCGACTACGAAATCCTTCTCGAAGCCATTCCTTACGCGAACCAGGAACCACACCGGAGGTGGGCGGCGCATTCTGGAAACCTAACTTTGGCGGGATGGGTTGCTCTGTAAACCTCAGTAAGAATATCTGGGTGGAACGCGAAAGCGACATCGCACGAACAACCAAAAGTGCTCCGCGGCTCCGGTAAGTGTCTTGGAGTAAAGGGATTCAGAGAATGTGGCGGAAATCGGGAAGGGGCGTGACCGCACAGGTTTGCTGTTGCATTTGAGGCAGGATTGCCGCCAGGATTTGGACGTACAAGGCAGATTTGAGTCCGCGTTCTGCGAGGAGTAGGCGCGCACTACCCAGTTGCAGTACCGAAGCTGATCTGAGTTCACTAAGATGGGGCGAGGATGGAGAGCAAACAACAGGAGTTGCGATGGATGACCGGGAAGTGGAGGGTACAACGCGTAGTCTCTCGGCGGAGGAACTGCGTGAGTTAGTGGTTGAGGCAGCCTCATTTCATCCTTGGGATGCGATGGCGCCCGCTGCGCTTGAGGCGATCGCGAGCCGTGGCCCTTTTCAGGCTTCCGCCGAAACCGGTTGTGGTGGCAGCACGATCCTGCTTTCACGCATCAGCGAGTCACACACCGCATTTGCGATCGAGGGTGAGAGCCGGACAATTACCGCACTCAGAGCCCGGCCCGACCTTAGGGTTACTTCTGTCAACTTCGTGGAAGGGGAAACCAAGACGACGCTCCCGGTCCACTCGTTTTCGCAACCGCTCCAACTGATACTTCTTGACGGTCCGCACGCCTACCCTCAGCCACAAATGGAGTTTGTCTACCTGTTCGAGCACTTGTCTCCCGGTGGCTGGCTGGTTTTGGATGACTTGCAGATCCGGTCGGTGCATGATCTCTACCGGTTCCTACTCCAAGAAGAGTTTGTCGAACTGGAAGATGTGGTGGTCCGCACCGCTTTCCTTCGCAAGGTGGCTCACCCTCCTGGCGGGCCCGATGGATGGCACTTGCAACGGTGGAACCGGTGGCCAGTCCTTCGTTACTGCTGGAGGGACGTCTTGCGGAACTTTCTTCGTGGCAGCCACTGACCCATTGGTGGCCCGCGCTAACGGGTGACCTGCAGCATTACTCCAATCTGGTTTGTCACTCCGGCTATCCTTAGTTCCACCGGGTGCGTGCCAGCTTGCAGGTCTGGTACCACCACGTTGATCTGGTTCAGGCCCGCCCCGGACAGGCCGATGAATTGCACCGCTGCGGGCATTCCGCCGATGCGCACTTCTGCTTCGTCAGGGTTTGCCAAGGGAGCTGCGCCAGAAGACTTGTCCCACTGGCACTTCGGGAAATGTGGGGCCGAAGCCGGTGCCGTAAATGGCAAGAATGTCGCCGGGCCTGGCAGGGCGACCGTTCGCACCCGGTTCGACGGATTCCATGCCGGTGCGTGCCATCGCGCAGCCGTGGCTTTGCCGCTGGACGGCGCGCTCGAAGACAAAGATGCCGGCCCTAAACGACGCGCGGTAGATCCTCTTGCCGCTGCTTGGGCCCTTACCTCTGTGCTTCATCAAACCACCCGCGCGGCGGGCGCCTGGAAGTTGATCTGGCCGGGTGAGCAGCATCTTCATCTGGCCGGCAACCGTCACGCGGAAGCTGTCCAATATCGCCATTGTGCGCTCTAATAACCGGGCAGTGTCAGACGTCTACCGAACTGCCTATCCAGGCAACCGCTGATGCCTGGAGCAAAAGCTGGTGCTGCTCACACCACCAGAGGCGATTGTCGCCGCCCGTGGGCGGAGCGGCATACACGGAGAAACGCACGGGAACCAGGGCTGCGGCGCAACCAGCGCCGCAAGTAACGGTGATTGCTGCATCGTACTGCCCAACCGGAAGTTCGGAGGATGAAGGCTGGACACTCAATGCGCCGCCGCCAGACCTCCACTACCGTCTGCAGCCAGTCTCCGCCGAAAGTGGTGACCTCCACCTGCGGCTGTGCCGTAAGCTGTCGCGTGCGAATACTCTGTTCTTGTGGACGAGCGCCGCGCCGTGCCTGGAAAGACTGCGGAGAATCGCCCGCTTGACCTCACCTGGAACAGGACGGAACTTGCGCGCCACCGCCCCGGTAGTGTTGGTTACCGTGAGAGTAGTCCTGTGCACACCGGGCGCCATGCCCGCAGCGCGCATCTCCACCTCAAACGCGGTGGACTCCACGCGTTGGTGGCAGCCTCTGACAGTTTCCTTTAGCCATGGGTGGTGAGTCACACGGAATCACGGCCGCTTACACGCACCACATGGTGGCCTTCCGGCGTTACGCTGGCACGCACTACAATCCACAACTACCGGTGTATGGCCAAGCAACTGGTATTCCACGACTACCGCCTCGAACACCACCTTGGCCACTGCGGGGCAACAAGCTGGAATTAGCTGAGGCCTTCACCCGAAGCGCGCAGCGCTCATTCCAAAGCTGTGGCACGCTCGCTGAGGGCCTTGAATCACCCAGGGGCACTTTGCAGGGACGCAGTGCGTGGTCAACCTTAAGTCAGACGTGGATTCCAAATACGAAAAACTGATCTTGTCGGCCGACACGGTGTAAGTACAATCCGCCGGGGGCGGCACCCCAGCCTGGTTTACAGCAATGCCGACGGTTCCCATCACGATGGTTGCCGAGCGCTAAGGGAAACAGGGCTAGACCACCCAGCGTGTGCTGAGCGCCCAGTGCCCTCGAAAATGCGTACTGGCGGAGAAGATCCAGAAATCTTGAGAGACCCCACCGCGCCGCCGTCGCCGCGCTCATCGTCACTTGGAAATCCGCCCCTGCGGAACTGATCTCGAAGGCACTCGGCGAAACTGTGTAATCCCTGATATAATTGTGCCACCAGAAGCAGCACTTCAGTACGCGGCAGGACGGAGGGGTTGCGTTCCACACGGATACCCACGGTTCCGTTGCCTGTGCCAGAGCTCCCTGTCGTCCACGTTACGAAGCTGCCCGCGCCAGACCGTGCAGCACCCCATGGGCATCCCGGATCCGAGACTACTGACAGCGTCTGCGTGTTTACCGCCGCGCCCACGTGGATGCCTGTTCCCACCCAGGAAGCCTGGCAGGGTGAGGGGAGAGCATTCTGGGTGATCCGTAAGCCCAATGCCGTTGTAGGGAACAAGGTGTCCTGATGAAACACAATCGCTGAGATCCGTACGGCTCCCGTGGTGTTGGCTCCTACGTTCACCTTGATGGTTTCGTTTGCATTGCTTTTCTGCCACTTCCCACGACAGTGAGCCACGGAACGCTGGAGTTGCTGACATAGCGGCACGGCACCGATGGGGTGGCTGCCAGTTCAATGGTGGCGGCTGCATTCCCGATGTTCACTTCAGGCGGCTGCACTTGCACAGTACACGGTGCGACAGATTGCTCCACCGTCACCGTCTGACCAGCCACCCGCACGGTGCCCGTTCGCGGGTCGACTGAAGTGTTTGAGGTAGCACGAATCACCACGGAGTTGCCGCCACGCCCTTGGAGAAATAGTGATCCAGGGCGTTTGTGATGCTCGCCGACCTGGCAGCCATTTTCAGGAAAATGACGGCAACCGTGGTGTCGCCTGCCATGTGAGACATACCAACTTGTTCTGCCACCTGATAAGTGCAGGGCGGGGGCGTACCGGGGCCTTTCCATGCCTCCGCGTAGGGACGGATGTACTCGAGGGTGCGCGCGGAGTCAATCAAGTTGGGAATCCCGGTGGGGATGGTTTCGTAGAGCACATCCGGGTTGGAGAAATTCTGAATGGCCCGGCATCCGTCACAGCCTTGGCTGTATGCCATTATGGTGAAGAAGTTAGGGATCAGCGTCTTCTGTTGGTAGCCCTTTGAATACGGATGGAACCCGCCAAGTAATCCTCCGTTGGCATCATCGTGGACCAGCCCGAGGTTATGCCCGATTTCGTGCGCGAAGGTATAAGAAGGTCCAGTGGCACAGTAATCTTTCTCTTCAAAGTTTCACTTGAAGGCGTTAGGGGCCGAAGTTCGCTGGATGCCCACCACGACCCATCCGCCCGTCAGCGGTGGTTCCACAATCAACGACACCAGATCGGCACCGTACTGGTCACGCAGGGTATGGACCACATCCATTTGACCATCGGTTGGCGAAGTCAACCGATCAAGCGTTTCTGCCCAGTTCGCATAGCTCCAAGGGATAGACGCGTCGCCCCCAAGTAGGACTGTATGCACCAAGCGTAAGGCCACCTTCACGCCACTATTGACGAAGATGCGGTTGGCTCCACGCGGCAAAGCCTGCATCACCGCATCGCAGCAAACGTCCCAGCGGGGGTGCTGAAGCCCACCAGCACCCCGATTTCGCTGTAGCCCGAGGAAGCCAGCGCACCACCCGGTAGCCAAGATTCCGCGGCCTTGGCCGCGGCTTCAGTGGCGAGAGAAGGGGCGCGAACGGGTCCGCGCACCACGCCATTCTCGTCAGCTCTCGGAGTTTCCACGTAATCCGGCTGCCCGCCTGGATATCCCCGGAAGACTAACTGCCTCACCTCACCGCCGCCAAATGGTTCTACGGTAATGCGATAGTATTCGCCACTACGTAGCCGCACATAACCCACCATCGCGCCCTGATACCAGGTAAGTACCGAGTCTCCATCAGGCTCCCCGTTTCCCGCAGCCAGGACCGAGCCAATGTATACCCTGCCACCGTCGGGTGGCCACTCAACCACTTCCAGGTTAAGTGCTGTGTCCGGAAAGAGGTTCAGCAGGATGTTTCCTTGCCCAGTCGCCGCGCGGGGACCCGCTGTTCTCGACAACTTTCGTAAGGCGGCAACCGCGGATTGGTTCAAGGAAATAGAGCGGCTACGCAGTTCCACCAGCGGCTGATCGCCGGTAGCGACCTCACCGGCAGGGGAAGCGGCAGAGGTCTGGCTGTTCACGAACAGCGGCAGCAATTGCGCGCACAGGGCACCCGCGGGAAACAGGGCAAGCACGGAGAGGATCGCTGCCCGAAAGCATAGTCTTTCCGCGGGATGGCGCCACGCCAGCGGGGGGTCAAATAGCGAACGGATGAGGTTTGGCAAGGCCTATACTTCTCCATTTCTAATCCACATCAAGGATCGCCGATTCCGGGCGGAATTCGTCATTCGGAGACTTAGCTTATGGGTCAGTCGCGGCGGTAATGTCCCGCTCGGGAACCCACATTGAGCCTTTTTATCAGATATCGTCGTATTAAATTAACTTGAAACTGGAAGCTTGTCAATGTCGGCCAGACCGCGCTCGTACAGTTTCAACTGCAACCTCAACGGTGCTCGTCGGGTAAGGCAGGAAGTGACCCTGCGTCACTACTCATCCACCGTGATCAGCGCAACCCGCTAACCGGCACTCCGCCCATCTTTAGTTCCACTGGGTGCGTGCCAGCTTGCAGGTCTGGCACCACCACGTTGATCTGGTTCAGGCCCGCCCCGGACAGGCCGATGAATTGCACTTTGGCGGGCATTCCGCCGATGCGCACTTCTGCTTCGTCAGGGTTTGCCAAGGGAGCTGCGCCAGAAAAGATTTGTCCCACTGGCACTTCGGGAAGGGTGGGGCCGAAGCCGGTGCCGTAAATGGCAAGAATGTCGCCGGGTCTGGCAGGGCGACCGTTCGCACCCGGTTCCGACGGATTCCATGCCGGTGTGCCATCGGGGTGCAGCGCCGCGGGCTGCCGCTGGGCGTCGAAGACAAAGATGCCGGGCGCCACATCGGCTGCCCAAACGAGCGCGGTATCCTTGCCGCTTGGGGTCTCTACCTCAACCGTCACCCAGCCCACCGGCAAGCCGGCGGGCGCCTGGAAGTTGATCTGGCTGCGAGATGTAACTCACCGGCGCGGGTTTACCGGCAACCGTCACGCGGACGCCGTCCAACTCCAGCGGGAACTGGTCGCCATTGAAGTCGCGCTCCTCCCACAACCGGGCAGTGCTGGCCAGACGTTCACCGAAGATGCTCATCCAGGCACCGTTGGTGATTCCCGGCAGGAAGCTGGATGCCACAACATTCGCCGGAGGCGATTGCGGGCTGGAGTTCGCTGCCCGAATCAGTAGCTCCACGGTAAGACGCAATGGCACCACCGCTGAGGCGCAGCCGGCATCACATTCGATGGTGATGGCCGCGTCGAACTGTCCGGCCGGGAGCGCCGGCGACACAGGTTGCACCTCCACGCGCCACCCGCCTTCATCTTCCAGAATCCTGGTCTCCAGCCAATCGCCACCAGAGGCAGTGACAACTACCTTGGGCGTTGCCGTGCTCCGCATTGTGTGGGGAAGAGTGTTCTGTGCCGCTGGAGCTCCCCCTGCTGAATGCGAAACGAAAGCGACTGTGGGGAAACTGGCCGTGTTGCTGACCTCACCTGGAGCAGCACCGGAACTTGTGCCGCGGCAGCCGCCCCCGTGGTATTCGTGACCGTCAATGTGGTGTGGTGAACACCCGGATTCATGCCTGCTGGGGTAATCGCAATCTCAAACGGCGTCTGTGTTGTGGAAGCCGCAACGGATTCCGTGAGCCAGGATACCGGGGGCACTGTTAGGGCAACAGGCAGCACCGCATTTCCTACCCGCGCCACAATGGGAACCCGGAACTGCTGCGGCGCATTCGCGCGGGCATGGCGCACCACAACCTGCGGATTCGGCCACATCAACAGTGAAACTGGCGTAGCAGCCTGCTCCACCGTAACCGTCTTGCCCCCAATTAGCACCTTGCCGCTTCGGGGAAGAAGCGCAGAGTTCGCAGCCGCCTGCATTGAGAGCGTCACAGAGCCAAACCCCATCTTCGCGGGGACACTCAACCAGGAAGCCTCCGTATCAAATGCCCACGGACACGCCACCAGGGTAGTCACCTGAAGGGTGTGGGTGGACTGCTGGAAGGGCACACTGAGGGCATCGGGTGTGACCGTGTAGTTGCAACCCGCCGGCGGATCCACCCCGGCCTGCACCACCGTGACGCTTGCGGTACCCAGGAAGATTGTGGCGCTCCGGGAAAAGAGCGTCGCGTTCGCCGCTACCTGAAAGCTCACCGGCCCGGTTCCTTCCCCGGCGTACGGAAGCGCTGGCGTGACCCAGTTCCCATTGCTTTGCACCTGCCAGTCGCAGCCCTCCGCCGCACTCATCGTCACCTGGAACGAACCCGCTGATGCGGCCAAACTAAACGACTCAGGGGAAACCGAATAGTTGCACTGCGTTGGCCTGGGGGACTGGTGAATCGTGAACGCCGCGCCTTGCAGCAGCAGGACGGCCGTGCGGGGTTGCAGCGACGGGTTGCGTTCCACCCGCACGGATAGGGAGCCATCCCCGAAACCGAACGGCTGGCTCGGAAAGGAGACAAACCCTTCGGCGGGCAACGGCGCCTCCCACCGGCAGCCGGGGTCAGCCTTCACCCCAATCTGGTGGACGGAGGTACCCGGACCGGCGTTCAGCGCCTCACCCAGCCAGGTTGCCGCGCATGGCGCCGGCAGGGCGTTCTGTTGAACCGTGATGTTGATGTTGTGGACCCGCAGAATCCCTATTCGGGGGGATCCCGTATTGTTCGCGCCGACGTCCACCCGTAACGTCTGATTTCCAGTTTGCTGCTGAGCGCCCGCAATCACCATCCAGTGCGCCTGCGACTGCAGGGCGTAAGGGCACGGGGTTGCCGTTGTCACCGCGAACTCAAGGCTGGCAGCCGCATTCCCCAGGGAAACCTCACTCGGATGGACGCTTACGCTACAGGGCGCCACGCTCTGGGTCACCTGTACGATCTGGCCTCCAATCACCAGGCGTCCCTCGCGCGGAAACGGCGTTGTGTTTGCATCGACACGAACCAGCACGACGCCCTCACCCACGCCATTCTGCCCCTGAAGCACGGTCATCCAGGAATCCTGTGATGCTGCGCTCCACTGGCAGCCTTCCTGCGTGGATACCTGAACCGAGAACTCGGCACCTTCAAAGCCAACGCTGCGCGCCCCGCCCGCCGCAAAGCTGCAAGGTCCCGCCGGAGCCGCGTTTCTCCATTCCGAGGCAAAGGCGCGCGTGTACTGCAGTGTGCGGGCGTTGTCGATCTGGTTAGGCACTCCGGTAGGGATGAGTTGATAGCTCACTTCCGGGTTTGAGTACTGTGCGATTAATTCGCAACCATCACAGCCACTGGAGTAGGCCATGATCGTGTAAAACTTGGGCTCCAGCAGCTTCTGCTGATAGCCCTTGGAATAGGAGTGAAATGCACCAGACGCGCCGCCGTTATCTTCGTCATGCCCCAGGCCCAGGTTGTGTCCGATCTCATGAGCAAACGTGTAGGCAGGCCCGGCGGCATAGTTTCTATGTACAAGCGAGAACGCCGACGCCGCGAAACCCGCCGGGTTGTTGGTCATCAAGTTTGCCTTGCCCACGATTGCAAACCCAGAGCTGAGCTGGGGCGACACGATCAGCGAAACGAGATCGGCCCCGTACCGGTCACGCAGCGTATGGACTCCGTCCATCTGTCCGTCTCCGTTGGCGGTGAGGGCATTGAGGGCAAGGTCGTAGTTGTTTACGCCCCAGACGGCTGAATCGTCCCAGCTCACTGCTGTGGTGTGGACAAGCTGCAGCCGGATTGATACGTTGCTGCGCTGATAGGTAAGATTCGCTTCCGCCACCAGGTTGTTGGCGAAGGCATTGCGGCTGCTCTCATTGCCGCCACCGGCAGCGGACGTGAAAGCGATCAGGATATCGATCTGGCTTTCTTCGCCTGCCGAGTGCGCCCCCTCGGGGAGCCACACGTCTGGCGAGGTTGAGGCAGGCGCGGACTTGGCGGCTGCCTCCGCAACCCGTACTGTACGGGCAGGCCCGCGCACCACGCCGTTGTGGTCAGCACCTGTGGGTTCAACGTAGTCCGGATGCCCACCCGGATAGCCGCGGAATGTCATCTGGCGCACTTCGCCGCTACCGAACGGCTCCACCACAATGCGGTAGTATTCGCCGCCATCGAGCCGGACGAAACCCGCCAGTGCACCCTGGTACCAGGTGAGCACGATATCGCCGGCGGGCGCCCCGCCTCCCTGGCGTAGCGCCACCCCTATCCACTCCGTGCCCACACCGTCGTGCGTGGGTTTCACCTGCAGCACCTCGAAACCAAGCGAGGTGTCCTGGAAAAGGTTCAGCAGGACGGTGGCCTCTCCCGTAGCGGTGAGCGGCGTTACCGTCTTCGCCATCTTGCGTAAGCCCGACAACGCGGCAGGTTCCAGCGAAATCGACCGGCTGCGCAGGACAACCAACGGCTGATCATCGGCGGCGATCTCTCCGGCAGCCGAAGCGGCAGCGGCGGGGCTGCTGGCAAACAGCGCGACCGTCTGCGCGGATGCAGAACTGCTCAGGACAAGCGCAACCAGGATAGTGTGAGCCACAGGGAGAAGGCGCCTGCAGTGCGTTCCTGATTCCCGGAAGGAGTTCCGTCGCCACGGAAGCAGATAGCCCAAGTTCCAAATCCCCCGCTCTTCTGGTTTAACCCGAGTATCGCTCAACTTGACGCCAAGGGCGATTTCGGGAGAAGGGAGGCCCTGCTGTTTCCGTGACGTGCCACGGTGCATGTCACGCTTTTGAATGCGGGAGCATCCATACTGGTAGAGACATGGAAACTGCTGCAGTTGTAATTTTGCTGGTGCTGGTGATTGTGCTGCAATTCACCGGCGGTGGTTGAGGCCCGCGCCGCCCCGGCGGTTCGCCGGGCTCGTGTGACTGGAAGCCTGGCAAGAAGAAGGACTAGCCCGCAGGGGTTGGTCGTGCTCATCTCCCATTGCTTGCAGAGGCGAAGGCTAGCCACTCCACAGCTACCTTGGCGCTTCGATTGACCCTGGGCTGATACAGAAGGAACTCGATGAGGACCTCATCGAACGCAGCGATCGAAG
Organism: Bryobacterales bacterium; assembly: GCA_026129915.1. Taxonomy (GTDB): domain Bacteria; phylum Acidobacteriota; class Terriglobia; order Bryobacterales; family Bryobacteraceae; genus JACTMJ01. The sequence goes on along the minus strand of JAHCHD010000006.1, from coordinate 26,891 downwards.
CGTCGGGAGGTATGGGAAAGCGCATCGTGGAGCGTTCCGCGGGTGGAACTCGCAACTGCTCCAGATCGAGCCAGCGGGGTGGCGTCGCGTTCGTGTTGCGGATGCTCAGCTTCAGCCCGATCCTCTCTGACTGAGGGTCCAGGTTATGAATTCCAATCTCAATTGCCCTTGCGCCACTGATGTCGATGGGGGCCGAAAACTTCTGATGCGCCTGCATGTGGATAGGGGAGCCATCCACCGTATCGAATGAGTATCCCAGCGGGCTCGCGTGATGCTCCATCACATCCTTTGGCCGTTGCCTGGCGGAGCGTGACCGAATCCAGTACTCTCCCGTGAACGGAATCCGAGTGGATGCGGTTCGTCGTTTGCGCAAAGAGGGCTTGCGGTTCGGACTGGGGGCCACCAAACGCTGCACCGTACTCGCATCGGCAAGCAAAATGGCTCCAGAGAGAAGATTCGGCTGTGCCTGGACCTTCTTGGACCGCGGGCCCCATCGAGAGTATTTCGCTTCCAGTGGCCCCTCAGGCATCGCCACCGGGATCTGCATTAGCAGCAGAATGGTTACGGCTACCGCAGCCGAGCCCTTCATTACGAAGCCCTGCCAGACCCGCTTGCGGTGGATACCGTCGTGGCGGTGGATTGGCACGGCCACCAGCAAGCCGATGACGAAGCAGGACGTGCCCGCCAACAGCGCGGATGGAATTGCCCATCCGCTGATTTGGGTGAGCAGCGCTGCCTTCATCGCTACGGTGGCTCCGAAGGCAAATAAGGCCCCCAAAGATGGCTCAGTTCCGGCGGCCGAGGCGAAAAGAATTCCCCCTTCCGCGTGGCGAAGCGGCTCCGGAGGGTCATCCGCAGGAACCGAGCGGACAAATCGCGCCACGGAGCACCCCACAAAAGCGGCCCAGATCACCGCCAGAGGGGACTGATGCTCAGCCAAGTAGGCCAGTGGCACCAATAGCATTCCGTTTGCGCCGCAGGCTATCGCCCAAAGCCAGGAGTGGTGGTCCATATTCGAGTAGAACCAGCGGAAAGCAAGAAGCGCTGCGACTCCAGATACGCTGCCCGCGAGAACGACAGCCAGCAGAGGCGCAAATAACGAACCTACGGAACGAAGGATGGCTTCGTCACGGAGGATGGGGAATACCAACCACACCACAAAGACTGCTGCACTCGTACTGATCAGCGTGGGAACCCAAGGGGGTGCATCCGCGGAAGCCCTGATCGTTTCGGGATTCTCAACCACCTGTTGTTGCTGTTTGAAGCCGTGCATGGTTTAAACCCTGCTCGCTGTGGGGATCTCTAGTCATCAAGGGGTTTGATGGTTACCTCCGCCCTGCCCTTGGGGGCAACCCGGAATTCAGGTGCGCTGGGGCGAGCTTGCCACAGGGCGTTGACCGCCCCGGGCGAATAGTCGAATTCCTTACGGGTAGCCACCGCGCGGTAAGTGCCCGGTGGGACGTTTCGCTGCCAGGTAAACACCCCGTACTGGTCGGTCTGCCCAATCAATAGGGAGTCGGCCACCAAGTCCTTTTCGGTGGTGTCCATGGGTAGGAGGTACACGTAGGCGTCGCCAGCAGGATTTCCCTTGGCATCGGAAACGCGCGCAGCCACAGTGCCACCGTCACTACCAACGAAGACCTGCAACTTGGCGTCGGCTGGCTGCCCGTCCACCCGCATTGGAACAAACTGTGCTGATTGATCGCCGTAGCGGATGTCCTTCACGTAGAGAGCGTGCTGGCTGGGGGCGGCTGACGGCATGGAGCGCAGCATCCTCGGGTCATTCGTGGGCAAACGTACGTTGACGGTGTAGTCGTCCGCCAGCACCGCGGCCAGCTCCGCTTCCCCTGGAACGGACACGCGCCCGCTGCGCTGTTCGCCCATAAAAAAGGCACGATTGAGTGGTTCGAGCGAAATGGGTACCAGATCGGCAGGCGGATTCTCTGGTGGAGCGCCAGCCCACTCCAATGCTACGGACAGCTTGTGTGGCGCTACCAGCGGGATCTCGAGACCGCTGACGTCGCGATCCGCGACAGTGAATAACTGACTGGTATAGGCGCTTAGCCCCGCACTGCGGCCCTCCGCCTGGTTATGCGCGCGCAGCCGATAGGTTCCGGCGGCGAGCTGGCAGATGCGGAAACGAAAGTCGCCTTCCAGCAAACCGCCCCATGACATACCAAAACTGCCGCCGCGGCGGGTACCGCCGTAATCGGGTTCGGCGTGCCCCAGCATTAGACGAATGGCCTTGACATCTGACGGGGCGATAAATTTGCCCTCAATGCAGCGGGAGGGCTCGCGGCGCATGATGAAGTCGACACCCTGGCGCTCCTCACCGCTGCGAAGCTTCAGTTCGGTGGCGCCGTCAAGAGAGGTTGCGTCGGGATAGAAGACGCGGGAATAGGCCGGACGCCGCAGTTTGGGCTCCGCCGGAGCCTTCGATGTGCTGAGTGCGTTGTAGCTTGCAGGAACCCAATAGGCCATCAGCCGCAACGGCCGGCCCGCCTTTATCGAATCCATGCGGTATTCGCCGTTTTCGTCAGTAAAGCCACCCGGACGAAGATAGTTTCGTGGGGCGCCGGCGTGATATTCCGTCGTCACCACATGCACCTGGACTCCCGGCATGGGCTCGCCTTTTTCGTCCAGGACCCTGCCGCTGACGATTGCGGGATTACTCACGCGCAGGTGGCAATCTTCCACGGTTTGCCCCTCCGCCACCTGCCTGCGAATCTGCACCTGATTGAAGATTCCCTTCGGGTTTACTGCGGTTACCGTGCGCACGCCTGGGGGGACACTGCGCAACACGAAACGCCCGTCTTCACCCGTTGTGAAGAAAGCATCTGAGGATTCGCCTGGAGCAAGGGTGAACTTCCCTTGCAAGAAGGTGACCTTGGTGGTGTCTGCGTGTACAACCACGTCGGCGAGGGGCTCACCGGTATCGGCATCCAACACACTCCCTTTGATGATGCCCAATTGCGAAGCGGGCATCGCGGGCTGGGATGGTTGACCAATCTGCGCACCAAGCTGCCAGGCGAACGCGATCCCGAGAGACAGCCCCAGGACGCGCGCGCGCCACGTCATGGGTGTGAATGCTTCCCGAGATTCGACAAGCGGAATTTGCGTCGTCATGGGTTTCTTGTCCCTTCCGGTATGGGGGCATTCAGAAGCATCTCCACCTGCCCACCCAGGACCTCCACTTCCGCGAGTGCGGCTGCCATATTTGCGCTTCGAGGAAGGGCGGCGTTGCCACCCAGCCATACCGCCACGCCATAGCGGCCGGGCCGCAACGAGTGGAAGTGGAACTTGCCTTGGGCATCCACGGGTTGCACAGTAATGGCTTCACCGGCTGCCGCGCCCAGCGGCACCAGCACCACCTGATACTCTGCGCCCGGTTGGCGCTCAAGCACTTCCCCCGCCAGGCTGCCTTTGCCCGCGGCATTCACGACCACGGGCTCCGGTGGCTCCTGCTGGCGAAGATCCAGTTGCACGGTGCCCAGGATGCTGCACGGGGCGCTGGTGCTGGCTGGCTCCACGGCATAGCGTGTGGGTGCGAGATTCTCCACCGTCACCACCTCGCCCAGGGGCAGTGACACCGTGCGCTCCAGGTCGCTTCCCCACGCCTCAAGCGCGCCCAGCCGGACATCGAGCGTCTTGGGGCAATCGGCGATGGAGGCACCACCCTGTTGCCACTGCAGCCGTGCGGTCCGAGGCGGGTGAACGCTGGCGTTCGCGTCCGTCATGTCCGCCGTAACCTGCAGGTGCGTACGGCCAAAGGCCAAGCCACCATCGCGCGCCAGAAGGTTGCCACGAAAGCTGAATCCGATGATGGGGCCGGCAACGAACAACTCATAGCTGCCCCACGGGACAGCGGGCAGTTGGAAACTTCCATCCTCCTCCGTCCGGGTCCAGGCAATCTGCACCACGGGCTGATCGGCGGGCGCAATTCCCACTGAGAATCGAGCGGCCATCGTGGAGCCAGCCGGCGCGGAAGGGAGCGGGACCCTAGCCAACTCTTCCGGAATTTGCACCTTGCCTTGCACCTTGAACAGGCTTCCGGCGTCGGCGACGAGGTCACAGCCGGCAATCGATTCACCGCCTTTGAACTCGAAGGTGCGCGGCGCCGAGTTGTCGGGGTAGAGCCCGCCACCGGAGCGATCGTTGCCCTGATAGCTCATCGCCAGCACGTAGTTGCCCGGGGGGAGGCCGCGCAATTGATAGCTGCCATCTTCCTTGCTGGTGGTGTTCGCGGCGGCAAGCCGCAACTCGCGGATAGCGCCGGAACGCGTCCGTTCCATTACATAAATGCGCGCCCGGGGAATCGGAATGCCGTCGCGCGTGCGGACTTCGCCAGATATCGACGCCAGACGGATAAGCCTTACTTGGATAGGGACTGAATCCGGTGGGACCGGGATAGTGACTTCCAGAAACGAGTGCTTCGCCACGGTAAGGGAGTAGCGGCCCGCGGGAAGGTTCTCCGCGCGAAACCGGCCGTCGCGTCCGGTCTCCAGATGTGCCGCCAGCAGCGGGTCGCCTTCCCGCGCGATTTGCACTTCCGCCGAGATCAACGGGGAGCCGCTGTCATCGCGCAGAACTACACCTTCAATTGTGATTCCAAGCGCCACATGTGGCACGGTAAGAACCAGAAAACTCAGCAGCCACATGACAGGGCGCATGCGGGCTTAGATCCCGTTCGAGCAGAAAAGTTCCCGCGAGATGCGATCTATTTGCGGGCCCGCCGTTTATGATGGCGCATGCCTGATTCGCTGGTCACATGATTTCCGTGATGGGGAAGGCGTCCGTTCCATCCGCAATTGTGACGCGATGGAAGCTGCCGCAGTTGTGATTCTGGTGGCGCCGCCATTCACCGGCGGCGGATTGGAACAGGGCGATGCCGCTACCGCGCGAAGCCATTCGTTGCGTTCTCGGCAACTGCCGGATCGTCAGCATGTTCCGCCTCCGCTGGGTATACTTGCGCGATATTGGTGCGGTCGATCACCAAATGGTCTGTGTAAACCGCCGGCGGCACGGCGTCGCCATCCAGAAGGTGAACGGCAATGTCCACCAACTTCTGCCCGTAGCGCTCTGGAAAGTAGGCTACTGAGGCGATGAATGGGCTTCCCGGCTGCACAATCTGGGCGCGACCTTCTCCCATGGCATTGTGCCCGACAATGGCCACGTAGCCTTCTCTGCCCGCTGCACGGACAGCATTCGCGGCTCCAACGGCGCTGAGGTCGTTGAACCCGGAGACCAGCAGCCGCGCCTCTCCAGGAAGGCGGTCGAGCAGCGCAGCCATCGCCTGCTGGCTGGTCTCGATACTTGGGTTGCCGTGAAGATGAATGACGCGGGATTCGTCGAGGTCGCCAAATATCTCACGCAGACCCACCAGTACTCCGGCTGAGCGGGCGTGGACATTCGTACTCGTGTAGGTGCCCTCCAGAAGTACGATTTCGTCGTAGGCGCCCTGCCAATGTTCACGGGCATAGCGGCCCAGCGCCTGGCCCGCCAGTTTGCCCGCCAGATAGTTGTTGGCTCCAAAATACACCCCGCCCTGGATGGGCCGTTCGACGGTGATGAAGGGCACTTTTGCGCTGGCTAGAAAGTCGGCAATCATGTGGCCGAGCGACTCGACGGGCTGGAAGAAGATGGCGAGGTCCACCCGTTCCTCTACCATCGCTCTCGCATTCCGCATCACCTGCTGCGCATCTTCCGCCCGGTTGTCATGGGTAACCAGATCCATGCCGCCCGCGGTGGCAGCTTGCCGCAAGGAAGCCACCACGTCCTGCCGAAACGTGTTGCCGCTGAGCGGCGCGCAGTAGCCCAGCAGAACCCGGCGTCGCCGCTTGGTGGCTCGATAGCGCTTATCGTCGAGCCGCTGCACGTAGCCCCGCGCTTCCAGCGTGCTCAATAGCCGGTACGCAGAAAGCCGTTGAATGCCGGAGATCAAAGAAATTTCTTGGATTGACAGCGGCCGTGCTGCTTTTTCAACCACTTCCAGCACGGTGAGGCCCCGGTCAAGCGTGGACGCGCCCTTTACCGGTTCGATTTTACTTGACCTCCGCATTCAAGTGAATTATAACAGGACACACAATATGAACAGTACTGTTCACATAATGAACATTCTGCTCCTGCTGCTGGCGTTTCCCGGAATTGCCCAGGAGACAGCGCGCGACTGGGCATCGCTGGTTGGACAGCGTTTCACGGCGCGGCGCGATGTGGTGTACCGCAGCACGCCGCAGGGGGAATTGAAGCTCGATTTCTATGTGCCCTACGGCAAGGAGCCCGGACCCACGATGCTTTACATCCATGGGGGCGGGTGGCAGACCGGGACGAAGGAGCAGTATGTGCTTTGGTACTTGCCCTACCTGCAACTTGGATTGCGGGTGGTAGCGGTTGAGTACCGGTTGAGCGGACGAGCACCGGCACCGGCAGCGGTGGAGGATTGCCGCTGCGCGTTCTTGTGGGTGGCGAAGCACGGCCGGGAGTTTGGCGTGGATCCGGAACGGATTGTGATCACCGGCGGCTCAGCGGGCGGGCACTTGGCGCTGATGACGGCCATGCTGGATGACTCCTTCGACAAAGCCTGCGGCATTGACGGGCCACCGCCCAAGGCTATGGCGGTGGTGAACTACTACGGGGCCACCGATCTGATTCCCGGGTGGCGTGAGCAGAAACCGCACTTCCTGAAGTTCTTCCGCGAAGTTGCGGACCCGGAAGCGCTGGCGAAACGGCTCTCCCCGCTCACGTGGGTGCGGGCAGGCATGGCGCCGGTGCTTACCATCCATGGCGACGCCGACGAGATGGTTCCGTATGGCCATTCGGCCCGGTTCCATCAGGCGCTAGAGAAGGCGGGCGTAGCCAACGAACTTGTGACAATCCCCGGCGGCGCGCATGGTCGCCACACCTGGACCGACGCGGACACCATTCGGGTGCAGCGCCACATCGAAGCGTTCCTGGCAAAGCAGGGCGCAGTATCCCCAACAGGAGAGGGCAAATGATGCGAAGAACTGTGTGTCTATTCCCAATCATCATGGCGTTCCTGGGAGTGTTCGCCATGTCCATGGCGGCCCAGACGGTCACCAGCACCATCACTGGCTCTGTGCTGGATTCCACGCTGTTGAGCGAGGCAACGCCGTGGACCGCCATGCGTTGCCTCGTCCCTCTACAGCACACAGGCAAGATGCCATGATGACAAATACGGCTTTTACAAACGCGGCTGCCAGTGGAGCCTCGCCTTCCGTTGAGCAACAGGAGCAGCTCGAAAGGATGGGTATGTACGTAGAGCGAAGGAAACCCCGGACTGCCAGGGTGGGGATTTTTGGCGTAGGCTATCACGTCTACTGGCCACAGTTTCCAGGCCTGCTGGAGGAACTCCACGCCAAGCTCGATGTTCTGGTGGGCAAGGTACGCGCCACCGGCGTACAGGTAGAGAACTTCGGCATGGTGGATAAGGCGCAGGATGCCTACGCGCTGGCGCCGAGACTGCAGGCAGCGGATCTCGACCTGATCTTCTGCGACATGCTCACCTATGCCACCTCGGCCAGTTTTGCGGCGATTATCCGCAACGTCCAGGTGCCCGTGGTGCTGGTGGCACTGCAACCATTGGCGGCGATGGATTATCCTCGCGCAACCACGCACATGCAGTTGGCCAACGACGATTTCTGTTCCGTGCCGGAGTTTCTGGGCGTGGCTATCCGCATGGGAAAGAAGCCGCCCGAGGTGATCCTCGGGACTTTGCATGACGACCCCCAGGCGGATACGGAAATTGCCGCGTGGTGTGATGTGGCGATGGCCCTGCACGACGTGAAACGGGCGCGTATCGGGCACTTTGGCCATCCCATTGAGCACATGCTCGACATGCAGACTGACCAAGCTTCGCTGACTGCCGCCTTCGGGTGCCATATCGTACAGACCGAAGCCGATGACCTGCTACGCTTCAGCCGCGACATTCGGGAGGAAGAAATCCAGGCCAAGAGCGCCGCGATCCTGAACCTCTTCGAAACCCCGGACCCCGGTGTTGACCCGGTGACGAGCAAGCTGACGGATGAACACCTTCGCCGTGCGGCCTTCGCAGCCGTGGCGCTCGACCGCTTTGTGGCAGCGCACGAACTGGACGGCTTGGCCTACTACTATGAGGGCGAACCGGGGAGCCAGTTGCGCGAACTGGTGACCAACCTGATTGTGGGCAACTCGCTGCTGACCGCCGCGGGCTTCCCCATGTGCGGCGAAAGCGACCTGAAGACCTGCATCGCGATGCTGCTGATGGACAGGATGGGCATTGGCGGAAGCTTTGCCGAGTTCCATCCGGTGGACTTCAAGGAAGGCTTTGTTCTGGTGGGCCACGACGGGCCGCACCACATCAACATCGCGGAAGGGAAGCCGGTGCTGCGTTCGTTGCTGAAGTATCACGGCAAACCTGGCAGCGGCGCCAGCGTGGAGTTCCGCATCAAGGACGGCCCCATCACAATGCTCAGCATTGGAGTGAAGGCTGACGGCAAGTTTAAGTTCATCCTGGCCGAGGGCGAGAGCGTGCGCGGATTGATTCCCGCCACCGGCAATACCAACACGCGCGGCTTTTTCGGAAAGGACATCCGCGGCTTCCTGAAGCGCTGGGTGATGGAAGGTCCGACACACCATTTCGCATTGGGGGTTGGGCACCGGGCCCACACCCTGTGCCATATCGCGGATGCACTCGGCATTGAATCAGTAGTTGTTCCCACGGAGAGTTGATGATGAGAATCGCACGCACCGCATTTCCCCTGTTCGCGTTGCTAGCCCTGCTGGGCATGCTGATGGCCTCCTGCAACCGTGAGACAGCCGGTGACCTGGAGGCTGGGTGGCGCAACCCGCCCGCGGATGCGCGGCCGCATGCCTACTGGCTGTGGCTGAACGGGTATGTGGATCCCCAAACAGCCCGCGACGAACTGGATGCGATGAAGGAAGCAGGGTTCAGTGGGGTGCTGTTGTTTGATATGGGCGCGCGCGGAGACGCATCCGCACAGCCCCCCGCCGGCCCCGCCTTCCTGAGTGAGCCCTGGATGGCCCAGATGAAGGATGCGGTAGCGCATGCCAAAAAACTGGGCATTCAGGTGGATTTCTCTGTTGCCAGCAGTTGGGACATGGGCGGCCACTGGATTGAGCCGGAGCATGCCAGCAAGGGAATCTACATCAGCGAAACCACCGTGCAGGGCGGCGCGCCGGTGGACGTCACCCTGCCCTTTCCTGAGCCTCCGCAGGGAGCACCACTAGGACCAGAGGGCAAGCCTGCCTATTGGGTGGATACCGCGGTGGTGGCCATACCCGATGCGAAGCGCGCGGCGGGCCACGATATCGTGCTGCAGCTTGACCCTCCCGCGGAGCATGTGATCTCCGCCGTGGTGCTGGACCAGGGCGATCCGGGCGCCTTGCCCATCGTCGCTGCACTGTCGCCCGTGAAAGAGTTTAGCGTTTCCGTGTCCACCACGGGGACCAATGACGGCGATTTCCGCGAAGTCCTTCGCGCCGTACTGCCGCAGGGCGCGGGTGCCCGCCGTTTTGCTCTGCCTGACGGCACCCGTGCGCGGTACACCCGTTTGCGCCTGGTGAGTTCCTACCACGCTGACCGCAAACACTGGACGCTGGGCGAGTTTGAAGTACTGGATGCGAGCGGAGCAAACCTCGCCGGAAGCCACGCCGCTGACCGCACCAAGAGCGGCGCGGAACTGATGCGCGGCTCGCCAGGCATCTCCGCCACACGCACCTGGAGCGTACACAACATCCACAACGGCGAAGTGAACGGGGCGCGAGGAATGTATGCCACCGGAGGCCTGCCACCGTTCCAGATTCCTGATGCTGCCCAAGTGGTGAACGTCACCAGCAAGGTGGACCGCGAGGGCCGGCTGCGCTGGAATGACGCGCCCGCTGGCAACTGGACCATCCTGCGCTACGTGGTGATGAACACTGGCGAGCGGCTGAAGGTGCCCAGCCCGAATTCCGATGGGTGGGCTACTGATCATCTGAGCGCGCCCGCGGCCGATGCTCACATGGAATACGTAATTGCCCGGTTGCGTGAAACCTTCGGCAACTTGCAATCCAGCGGCCTGCGCAACCTTTACTTGGCCAGCTATGAGGTGGTAGGCCCGGTGTGGTCCCCTGGTTTCCTGGCGGACTTCCAGCGCCTGCGCGGGTACGACATGACGCCCTATCTGCCGGTGGTGTTTGGCGCGCAGGTGAGGGATGAAGCCACCACAGAGCGTTTCCTATTCGACTATCGCAAGACCCTCAGTGACGTGCTGATAACTGCCTACTACCGCGCTGCTGGTGCGGCTTCCAATAAGGCAGGCCTGGGCATCAAGTCAGAGGCGGGAGGCCCCGGGCCGCCCATCCATAACGTGCCTGTGGATGCGCTTCTCGCCAATAGCGCCGTGGATGAGATTCAGGGCGAGTTCTGGCCCTTCCGGCCCACAGCGGACAATCTCTGGGTGGTGAAGGAGACCGCTTCCGCCGGTCACCTCTACGGCAAGCCACGGGTACACATGGAAGCCTTCACCTCCACGGACCATTGGCGCGAAGGTCCGCAGGACCTGAAGCCCAGCGCAGACCGCGTGTTCATCGAAGGCGGGAACCACATGGTGTGGCACACGTGGTCACATGCTCCGCCAGATTCCGGAAAGCCGGGCTGGGTGTATGGCGCGGGAAGCCACGTGAACCGCAATGTGACCTGGTGGCCGAAGATCAAGCCCTTCGTCAGTTACCTTTCACGGTCGTCCTATATGCTGCAACGGGGCCAGTTTGTGGGCGATGTGCTCTACTACTACGGCGACGGCGGCTACAAATTCGTTCTGCCACGCAAGGTGAAGCCCGAACTTGGGCCTGGTTACGACTACGACTACATCAATTCGGACGGCATCCTGAACCGGCTTCAGGTGAAGGACGGGCGCTTTGTGTATCCCGATGGCAATAGCTATGCCGTTTTGGTGATGCCCGATAGTGAAGCGGCTGATCCGGCGGTGCTGGCGAAGATTGATGCCCTGGTGAAGGCAGGCGGCACGATGATAGGCGCCAGGCCGCAGCGCGCCGAGGGCTTATCGAACTACCCCGCCAGCGACGAACGCGTTCGCGGCTTGGCATCGCAGATGTGGGCTGAACTCAGCGGCCAGGGCGTCACCAGCCGCGCGCATGGAACGGGCAAGGTGGTGTGGGGCCAGACTCCGCGCGAAGTGCTGACGGCAATGGGCATCGGTCCGGATGTGACCGCACCCGAGACCATCGACTTCATCCATCGCCGCGACGGCAATGCTGAAATCTACTTCCTGCGGAACCTGACTGATGAACCAGTGGCGGCAACCGTGATGTTCCGGGTCGATGACAAAGCACCCGAACTGTGGGACCCGGTGACGGGCGAGATTGGGCCAGCGTTCGGGGCGCGACAAGCGGCCAAGGGACAGTTGGCGGTGCCGGTGGAACTGGCCGGGAACGGTTCCATTTTCGTGGTATTCCGGCGCAACGGCACTACCTTTGCTCCAATGCCGGAAGCCCTCACAGGCCTGCCCGCGCCGATTGAAATTTCCAGCAACTGGACGGTGGATTTTGAGAACGGCCCCAGCAGCGTTGCCTTCCCGGAACTGCGTTCCTGGAGCGAACGCGAGGAAGCAGCCATCCGGAGCTTTGCCGGCAATGGACGCTATCGAAGCACCTTCCAGGTTCCGTCTGGCTGGCGAAATCACACAACGAAGGCGGAGATTGACCTCGGGAAGCTTTCCGCCATCGGTGAGGTTTGGCTGAACGGGAAACCGCTGGGCATCACATGGACGCAACCCTTCCGGCTGGATGCCACGGAGGCTTTGCGCGATGGCGAGAACGAACTGGTGGTGGAAGTCACCAACACCTGGCACAATCGCCTGGTGGCTGACGCCAAACTGCCGGTAGCAGAGCGCAGCACGCGCACCAATGTGACGGTGACGATGGGGAAACCGTTTGCGCAATCCGAGTTACTGCCTAGTGGGCTGCTCGGGCCGGTACGGCTGGTGGCAACCGCTCGCTAGCGTTGCGATTTCCAGAAGCGGCTGAGGCGATGGAGGGCGGCCTCCAGCAGGTGCGTTTCCACTGCGTAGCAGAGGCGAACGCAGCCCTCGCCGCCAAGGCCAAAGGCTACCCCGGGTGCGATACCAACGCGCTCATCCTCCAGCAGGCGGGCGCAGAAGCGGAAGCTGTCGGTGAGGCCTTCAAAGGAAGGGAACACGTAAAACGCGCCCTCAGGGTCTGGCAAGGAAACGCCTGGCATCGAGCGAAATGCATCCAAACAAAGCTGACGGTTTCGCCGCAGCATCGCTAACTGGGCGGCGATCTCTGCTTCGCCGTCGCGGAGCGCCGCCTCGCCGGCCTTCTGGATGAAGCTGGCGGCGTGGGAAATCACAAACTCGTTGAGGTCGCCCAACCGCGTGGCGAGGTCGGCGCGGGCCACCAGCCAGCCCAGCCGCCAGCCAGTCATTCGGTAGCTCTTGGAGAAACTCTGCACCACGATCACGGCATCCTCGCGGGTGCAGTGCGTGAGCATTGAAGGAGCCACAGTTGCATCGGGCTCGCGGTAGTAGATGCGGTCGTAGACTTCGTCCGAAAGCAGCCACAGGCCATGTCGCCGCGCGAAGTCCAGCAGCTTCTGCGATTCCTCGTGGGTGGCGGCCCAGCCCAAAGGGTTCGAGGGTGTGGTTACCAGCAGCAGGCGTGTGCGCGGCGTCACGGCGCGTTCCAGGGCAGGGAAATCGATGGTATAGCGCCCGCCCGATACCGTAAGCGGGAACTCGACGGGATGCGCGTGACACATGCGGATGATGGAGCAACCGTTTGGCCAGGCGGGCGAAAGCACGATGGCCTGGTCGCCGGGGTCGAGCACGCCTCGCAGCGCCATGAACAGCGCTTGTACCCCGGACGCAGTGATAACGAGCTCAGAGGCAGGGTTCAGCGTCACCCCATGCAACCGCAGATACTGTGCGGCGATGGTTTCCCGCAGCACCGGCATGCCCGAGTTCTCAGTGTAGTAGGTGAAGCCCGCGCGCATTGCGTGGGTGGCCGCTTCCTGGATGAATGCAGGCGTAGGCAGGTTTGACTCGCCGAAGTAGAGCTTCAGCACATCCGGGGTACCGGAGGCCAGCTTCGCAAGTTCACGCACGCGCGAATTAGGGACGCGCAACAGGCTCTCCGCCAGCGCGGGAATTGCTTGCATGGGTTCTATTCCTTGCCGCTACAAGCGGGAAGCTTCAAGCGGCAGCCTCTGCTGGAGTTGCACTAACTCAGTGGGGTACTTCCCGGTATAGCAGGCGTAGCAGAAATGGTCAGAACCATCGTTCACGGCGTCCTGCAAGTTTTCCAGTGATAGGTACGAAAGGGTATCGGCTTCCACGAAGCGCCGGATTTCCTCCACCGTGTTATTGGCGGCAATCAGTTCGCTCTTGGTGGGTGTATCCACGCCATAGAAGCAGGGCGAAATTGTGGGCGGGCAGGAAATCCGCATGTGTACCTCGCGCGCGCCCGCCTGCCGCACCATGCGAACAATCTTGCGGCTGGTGGTGCCGCGGACGATGGAATCATCCACCAGAATCACGCGCTTGCCCTCCAGCAAATTCCGCACCGGGTTCAGTTTCAATTTCACTCCGAAATCGCGAATGGCTTGCGAAGGCTCAATGAAGGTGCGTCCTACGTAATGGTTGCGGATGAGGGCCTGCCGGTAGGGGATGCCCGATTCGGTTGAGTAACCAAGCGCCGCGGTGACGCCGGAATCCGGCACGGGTACCACGATGTCGGCGTCCACCGGGTACTCACGGGCGAGCAGGCGGCCCATGCGCTCGCGGCTCAACTGGACGGGCCGGCCAAAGACCACCGAATCCGGACGGGAGAAATAGACATGCTCAAACACGCATTGCGAGCGCTTCTGCGGCGGTGCAAACTGCATCCGGGTGATGCCCTTTGAGTCCACAATCACCATCTCGCCGGGTTCCACGTCGCGGATGTAGGTGGCTCCCAGCAGATCAAACGCGCAGGTCTCTGAAGCGAACACCGTGCAGACCTTGCGGCCGGAAACTTCCAGCGTGCCCATGGCCAGAGGGCGGAATCCATAGGGGTCGCGCGCCACAATCACGCGGTCCTGCGAAACGAACACCAGCGAGTAAGCGCCTTCCAGTTGGATGAGCGCCTCGCGCAGGGCGCTCTCGATCTGCTGTTCCCTTGATCGGGCAATCAGGTGCAGGATGACCTCAGTATCCGAGGTTGCCTGGAAGATCGAGCCAGCGGCCTCAAGGTCGTTGCGCAGTTCGTTGGCGTTGGTGATGTTGCCGTTGTGCGCAACCGCAATGTTGCCTTTGTTGCAGGCCACGGAAAATGGCTGGGCGTTGAGAAGCACCGTGTCGCCTGAGGTGGAATAGCGGGTGTGCCCAATGGCCATTGAGCCATGCAAAGCGCCGATGCGCTCTGGCGTGAAGATGTCCGCCACATGACCCATGCTCTTGTAACACAGCACCTCACGGCCATTGCTCGACGCAATGCCAGCGCTTTCCTGCCCGCGATGCTGCAGCGCGTACAGGCCCAGGTAGGTTAGGTTGGCCGCCTCCGGGTGGCCATGAATGGCGAAGACACCGCACTCGTCCTTAAATTTGTCAAACATGCGTTACCCGCTCCATGGCATGCGGGAGAGCCTGCTCCCACGGTTCGCGCAAGGCATCAACGGCGAGCGACAGCAACTGCTGGCCGCGGTTTGAGATTGAGAGAGTGCCGCGCAGCGTGCGGCCCAGAGGAACAAGCGGAACGTTATGGCGCGCCGCCAGCTTAGCAAGTGGATTGAGATCACGTGTGGCCACGAGCACCCTGGATGGCCCTTCATGGAACAACAAGTGCTCAGCGCGCATGTCGCTTTCCAGAGCAATGTCAGCGCCAATGCCGTTGCCAAAGCTACATTCGGCCAGCGCCACGGCGAGGCCGCCATCACTCAGGTCGTGGGCGCTTTCCACCATCCGGGCGCGCACCGCCTCGCGAATGGCTGATTGCACGCGCTTTTCGAAATCCATATCCAGCGCCGGCGGCAAACCCCAAAGCTCGTTCAGCACGGCCTTGGCATACTGCGTGCTGCCGAAACGGGTTTCATGGGATTCGCCCAAGCCGCCCAGCAATGCCACCTCGAGGCCTTCGGCAGGGAAACCCATCGGCATCGGCTCCCCGGTTTCGAGCAGGCCCACGATGCCCATTACGGGGGTGGGGTAAATGGGCTGGCCGAGGGTCTCGTTGTAGAGGCTTACGTTACCGCCCGTGATCGGTGTCTCAAAGAAGCGGCAGGCTTCGCCCATGCCCTCAATGGCCTCCACCAGTTGGGCCATGATTTCCGGGCGCTCGGGATTGCCGAAATTCAGGTTGTTGGTGGCTGCTACCGGCTGGGCTCCCACCACCGACAGATTGCGGCAGCATTCGGCCACCGCCAGTTGCGCACCCAGACGCGGATCAAGGTAGCAATAGCGCCCGTTGCCATCCAGTGACATCGCCACACTCTTGCCCGCCTCCTTAATGCGCAGCACGGCAGCGTCGGCGCCCGGACCCACCACGGTATTGGTGCGCACCTGATGGTCGTATTGTTCGTAAATCCAGCGCTTTGAGGCAACGTCAAGAGCGCCACACAGCGTCAGCAAATCCTGTCCGAGGTCACTGCTGGCATAGGCGGGCGCTGCCATGGGCGCATCGCGATAGGGCTTGGAATACGGGCGCTCATACAGTGGGGCCTCATCGGCCAGGAAACGGTTCGGGAGGTCCGCCACCACTTCGCCATGGTCGCGCACCAACATCTTGTCGCCTTCCACCACGCTGCCCACTGTCACCGCGTCCAGGCCCCACTTGCGGAACACGCGCAGCACCTCTTCCTCGCGACCCGCCTCCACCACCAGCAGCATGCGCTCCTGGCTTTCGGAAAGCATGATCTCGTAGGGACTCATGTGCGCTTCGCGCTGAGGCACGTACTTGAGGTCGATCTCCACACCCACGTGGCCGCGGCTTCCCATCTCGCAGGTGGAGCAAGTCAATCCGGCGGCGCCCATATCCTGCATGGCCACCACCGCGCCCGTCGCGAGTGCCTCAAGGCAGGCCTCCAGCAGCAGCTTTTCCATGAAGGGGTCGCCCACCTGAACGTTGGGACGCTTGTCCATGGAGTCCTCGTCAAACTCCGCCGACGCCATGGATGCGCCCTTGATTCCGTCCTTGCCCGTCTTCGAGCCCACGTAGATGACCGGATTGCCCACGCCGCTGGCCGAGGCCAGAAAGATCTGGTCTTTGCGCACCACGCCCAGCGCAAACACGTTCACCAGGGGGTTGCCCGCGTAGCTATCTTCGAAGACGCACTCGCCCCCCACGGTTGGCACGCCAAAACAGTTGCCATAGTGGGAAATCCCCGACACCACCCCATCGAGAATCCGCCTATTGCGTGATCCGTTTTCCGGGTTGTCGAGCCGGCCAAAGCGCAGTGAGTTAAGCACCGCGATTGGACGAGCACCCATCGTAAAGATGTCGCGCAGAATGCCGCCCACGCCCGTTGCCGCTCCCTGGAAAGGCTCAATGAAACTGGGGTGGTTATGGGACTCGATCTTGAAGGCAATCGCCCAATCACCGCCAATATCGATGACACCCGCGTTTTCGCCCGGCCCTTGCAGAACGAACTCACCCTTGGTGGGCAGCTTCTTCAGGTGCACGCGGCTGCTCTTGTAGCTGCAGTGTTCGCTCCACATCACACTGAAGATGCCCAGTTCGGTGATGTTGGGCTCACGGCCAAGCCGGGCTACGATGCGTTCGTACTCGTCCTGCTTCAGGTTGTGGGAGGCGATGAGTTCGGGGGTAATTGTGGCCATGATGTTGGTATTAGCGCTTCGCAAACAAGGACAAAGGCCAGCAGACCAAACCGGTTCCGGACTTCACCAAAGCAGCCCGCTGCGCCAACAGTGGTCGCGATGGCGTAAGTTGATGCATAGTTCCTGGCGGCATCAGCCAGAAGTGATCATAATCAGCGAGGCGGCAACATCCCTCGCTGCATCCTTTGCAGACTTTGCTTTCGCATCCATTGCGGCGTACGACTTCACCAATGACTCAAAAACCGAACGGCCATCCACCGAACCCATCAAGGGATGGGTTGCCCGTTCCGGATGTGGCATCATGCCCATCACGTTTCGCTGCTTGTTCAGGATGCCGGCGATATCCCGCATGGAACCATTCGGGTTATCGATGTAACGGAATGCAACCCGGTCGTTAGCTTCCAACTCATCCAGGGTGTGCTCATCGGCCACGAAGCAGCCTTCGCCGTGGGCCACGGGGATGCGCAGGATGGCTTCGGGCGGGCAGGCGCTGGTGAAGGGAGAATTTCGGGTAGCGGCGCGCAAGCCAACCGTCCTGCAAACAAAACGCAGATTGCGGTTGCGCACCAGCGCGCCCGGAAGCAGGCCGGTTTCTACGAGAATCTGGAAGCCGTTGCAGATGCCAAGGACAGGGCCACCGTCCTGGGCAAACCGATGCACGGCCTTCATTACCGGGGAAAACTTGGCGATGGCGCCGCAGCGAAGGTAGTCACCATACGAGAAACCGCCGGGCAGGATGACGGCATCTACCCCTCGAAGCGTTTCCTCCTGGTGCCAGAGAAGCTCAGCCTCATGGCCGAGATCCTGCGTCACGGCGTGGAATGCGTCGTGATCGCAATTGCTGCCAGGGAAGACCACAACACCGAAGCGCATAACGATAACTTCAGTGTAACAAAGCAGGGGACCGAGATTTTCGACTCATCGTGAACCGTTGTGCCGTACAGGCGCACGCGAGGCCACCGGGGCAGACGGTCCGACCCGGTGGCCGTACAAACGGATCCTGTCAGGCGCACCTAACTTGGAGGTTCTGGCGCCGCCTTCATCTTCTGCAGGTACGTATAGCTCTGCTTCAGCGCCTCAATCGGGTCGCCCGCCGTGTGGTCTTGCTCCACGAAATAGTGCACCACTCCGGCCGTACTGGCGTTTTGCATCACCTGCGCCACGTTGATGATGCCCTTCCCGAGGGGCTGGAAGGCCTCCGGCGGGACATTCTCAGTGAAGCTGGGGTTCGTGTTGACGCGCATATCCTTCAGGTGCACCAGGCGTATGTGGCGCGCGTACTTTCGGAATAGAGGAATGGGATCCTGATTGCCAATCATGGCCCAGAAAGGATCAAGCTCAATGCTTGCCTTTTCGTGCTCCAGATTGTTCAGCAGAATCTCGAAACCTGTGAACTGTCCATACTTGCGGAACTCGAAGGAGTGGTTGTGATAAGCGATCTTCAGACCCATCTTGGCTGCCTGATCGCCGGCTTTATTCAGTTGCTGGGCAACGCGAATAAACATGCCCATGCCGCCGCGCTCTTTCTCTGCGATGGACGGAATCACCACGTATTCAATGCCTGCTTTCTTTGCTTCCGCCAGGGCAGCCGTCAGATTGTAGCCTTTGCGCGGCGGGCTTCCGCCATAGTTCGCCCACTCGTTCGTGAGCAGGGCGTATTCGAAATGGGCGGCAGGCGCGGTAAGGCCCAGGTCCTTGCAAATCGGCAGTAACGTAGGCAGTTGGGCGCGTGTCATCTCCACAGTCTTGTAGCCAATGTCGGCGATGGCCTTCAAGACAACTTGCGGATTCTCCTTCAGTTGTTCGCGGACTGTGTACAGATTGACGCCCAGTACATCGGGCACGGGCGCCTTGGGGACGACTTCCTCAACTACTTTGGTTCCGCTGGAGCAGCCGACAAGCGGCAGCAATGCAGCAGAGGAGGCGAGAAAGCCGCGGCGAGAAATCGGGGTGGGTCTCATTAGAATTCCTCCGCCCCTATCATGAAACAAAACTTCTTCCAGTGCATCCGGTATTTAGACCTGAAATTACTAGTTCGGTTTCCTCGCCCTTTCGAGGTGCACGCACGCCACAGTTGGACTCGTCCTTGCTTGCGAAGCGAATGGCCGTCTTCAGGTGCGAGCGGTTGCTGTTGGATCCGCAACCACCGCGCTCACCGGGTCATCCGCAATTGGCCGGATTCATGAAGTCTGGGTGAGCCGGTCGAACGTAACCCACCCAGTATGCGGTTGCCATCCCTTGGCCTCAGCGCTCGGTTGGCCATCCTTGCCAACGCGGCTGCCACAGATTGAATCGAAGTGCGGCACTCAATTTAGTTAACGACGTTAACTAGAGAACCCTCGTCGTTCTTGCAGGTCCGCCGAATTCCATTATTGGTGGCCGGCCATCGCTGAAGACCCTACAGTGTTGCGCTCCTGCCGCTCGCTGGACACCCAGGCCTAGCGCCATCGACGATTCTATTTAAAACACTTACCGCTGTCTGGCTATTGCCTGAATGCGGTTCCAACGTCCCCTAGACAACATGAGTAATTCTGCGCCATTCCAAAACTGGTAGAGCGGGCCTAGGGTATGCAGAAAACAAGAAATTAATTTCCTTTCATTACGACTCCAGGACTTGCGCTTTTCCTTGTACTTGCAGTTCAGTAGCAGCTAACCTTTAACAACCGGGTGTACCACAACCGAACGAATCGAACACTGTTCACATACAGTGCAGGAAGGTGCAGAATGCGCATAAATCAGTCTTCTTCTCGAGCAGCGCTTGCGTTGTTGGCTCTGCTACTCACGTCCTTGGGCTGGTCACAAGTGGCCGGCAGGCTGTCTGGTTCCATCACCGATCAAACCGGCAGCGTGATTCCGGGTGCGACAATTTCGCTGTCGCTGGAAGGTGGAGAGGCGACCTTGTTGAAGCAAACAAGCAACGAGAACGGGATCTTCCTCTTCTCGGGGCTGCAACCGGTCACTTATACAATGACCGTGGAATCACAGGGCTTCTCCAAGTATGTCGTCCGGCAGTTGAAGATAAATCCCGGCCAGGAAACGGCGCTGGGTACCATCGCCCTTGAGGTAGGTTCGGTAACTGAGTCAGTGGAAGTTTCCGCGGAGGCCATTCAAGTACAAACTGCGAATGCGGTGATTTCGACAAACATCACAAATGCCCAGATCATGCGGCTCCCGCAGCTCAATCGCAGCCCGCTGGCACTCCTTACCTCTCAGGCCGGCGTCTACTTTTCGGGACGTGAATCCACCACCATCAATGGCATGCGCACCAGCTACAACAATGTGACCATTGATGGCGTAAACATCCAGGACAACTTCATCCGCACGAATGCACTCGACTTCCTTCCGAACCTGCTGCTCTCCGATCAGATTGCGGAAGTAACAGTCTCTACGTCCAACAGTTCCACCAACTCCGGCGGCGGTGCAACTCAGGTTTCGTTCGTGACGCCCAGCGGCACGAATCAATTCCGGGGAAACCTATACTGGTTCAACCGCAACAACGTGGTGGCGGCTAACGGCTTCTTTCAAAACAAGGATGGCCTGGTGCGTCCGTTCTTGAATCAGAACCAATTAGGCGGCAGTTTGGGCGGCCCGGTAGTGAAGGACAAGCTCTTCTTCTACGGTAACTATGAAGCTTTTCGCCTCCGCCAGCAGTCATCAGCGAATCGCACTATCTTGACGGACGAAGCGCGGCAGGGAATCTTCACCTACCGGAACACTGCGGGCGCAGTACAGAAAGTGAATCTGCTTACCCTTAGCGGCCGCTCGGCCGACCCGGTCACGCAGGCATTGATCAGCCAGTTGCCGGCCGGCAGCCAGGTCAACAACTTCCGTGTGGGCGACAGCAGCGAATCGCTCCTGCGCAATACTGCGGGATACTCCTACAACATTCGCAATAATCGCACCCGGGACAACATCACCGGCAAGGTAGATTACTACCTAACCGAGAAGCATTCCTTCGCCGGAACCGTTTTGTGGAATCGTGACATTGTCGACCGGACTGACCTCACCAATAACTTTGATCTGATTCCTCCCGTGGCCAACGACGGGGCAACGCGATTTTTCTCCACCGCGTGGCGGTGGAATCCCAGCCCAACTGTCACGAATGAGCTTCGCGGCGGGTTCAACCTTACCCCTGCGATCTTTGCCACATTCAACGAACGCCCAGAGTATTTTGTCGGCAGTCTGATTTTTTCCAACCCGGTGAATACGTTCATGGATCAGGGCCGTTACACCGACACGTTTAACTTGAGCAACACCACGAACTGGGTCACCGGGAAGCACAACTTCCAGTTTGGCTACCAGGGCCAGTTTATGCGTACCAACCCGTTCAACGATGCCGGAATCGTCCCCACGTATAACCTGGGCATCAGTGCGAACCAGACCGGTCTAGTAACTGCCCAGCTTCCTGGCATCAGCGCGCAGGATTTGACGCTGGCCAACAACATGCTGGCGACGCTGGCCGGTATCCTCAACACGTCTACGCAGACCTTCAACGTCACCAGCCGTGACTCCGGGTTTGTGGCCGGCGCCAATGACAATCGCAACTATGAATTCGATATGCACGGCTTCTACGTCCAGGACAACTGGCGGGTAAGCAATCGATTCACGTTGAACCTGGGCCTTCGTTACGACTATTTCACGGTGGCGAACGAGCGCGATTCGCTGGCGCTGATGCCGACGGTGCAAGGCGACCTCTTATCCACAATCTATAGCGACTACACGCTGGATTTCGCTGGCAAGAGCGTTGGCCGTCCGTTCTACCGAGCAGATCGCAACAATTTTGCGCCAAACCTTGGGTTTGCCTGGGATCCCTTCGGCAATGGTAGTTTTGCCATCCGCGGGGGCTACAGCATTAACTACGTGAACGACAACCACATTCAGAGCATTCGCAACAGTGTGAACACCAATGCCGGCCTGAATCAGGTATCTCAACAGGTAGGCCTAACCGGAACCTTAAGCAATGGCCGCGTAGCGCTTCCCACGCCTACCTACAAGGTGCCAAGAACCGCCGCGGACAATTACGCACTGAACGTGGGTCAGGCACTCGGCGTTCCGAACCCGGACACCATTACCCCTTACGTGCAGCAGTGGAACTTCAGTATCCAGAAACGTGTGATTGGCGGCGTGTTTGAGGCTCGCTACGTGGGCAACAAGCTCACCAACGGCTTCCGTGCCTTCGATTACAACCAGGTGAGAATCAACGAACTCGGCTTCCTTGATGACTTCAAACGCGCCCGCGAGAATGGATTCCTGTCACAGGCAGCCACAGGCGCGTTCAACCCGGCATTCAATGCAAACATTCCAGGCAGCCAGCCCCTCACCGTATTCCCCTTGCTCGGAAGCGGGGGCCTGCTTACCAATGCCACGGTGCGGAACTTGATCCAGACCGGGCAGCCGGGTGAGTTGGCATCCATCTACCAGACAAACCGGCTCAATGGGCCGCTGGCCTTCTTCCCGAACCCGCTGGCTCTTGCCACAAACGTTGTGCAGAACTTCAGCAACGCCAACTACCATGGGATGCAGCTTGACTTCCGCCGGGCCTACACCAATGGGTTGCAGTTCCAAGTTAACTACGCCTTCAGCAAGGCAATCAGCGATACCGCGGGGGATGAGCAGACCAATTTCCAGGCCTTCGTGGACTTTAACAACACGGGCCTTGAAAAAGCACGGAGCATCTTCGACACCACCCATTCGACGAAAGCCAACTTTGCATACACGCTACCCTTCGGCGAAGGCGGGCGCTTTGCCACTGGCAGTTCCTTCTTGAACAAAGTGATTGGCGGGTGGAGCGTCAATGGACTGATGACCTACCAGTCCGGTGCACCGTTCTCCGTAATGTCGTTGCGCGGCACGGTGAACCGTGGTGCGCGCTCCAGCAACACTCAGAACGGTAATCCTGCTTCGTCGCTGCTCAGCAAGTCTGAACTCGAGAATCTGATTGCGCTTCGGATGACCGGTAACGGACCATTCTTCTTCGCGCCATCGGTGACCGGCTCAGACGGACGCGCGGCCCAGGCCGACGGGCAGGGCTTCTTCAGCGGCCAAGCGTTCTTTAACCCAGGGCCTGGCGACAACGGGGGCCTCCAGCGACGCATGTTCACCGGACCCATGTGGTTCAACATGGACATGGGCATCATGAAGACCACGCAGATCACCGATCGTCAGTCAATCGAGTTCCGCGCGGAGGCAGTGAACGCGTTCAACACGGTTGCATTCTACGTTGGTGACCAGGACATCAATAGCGTAAACTTTGGCCGCATCACCAGCACAGTAACCACTCCGCGCCGGATGCAATTCGGCTTGTACTACCGCTTCTGAGGTCTGGACTCAAAGGCCAAACAAAATGCCCGGATCCGCCATCGTGCGAATCCGGGCTTTTCTAGTTTTTGGCGCTGCAAACTGGCATTCGCCTCGAAATCAGAAGCGCAATGCGACTGGCGTCTCAACGATAGTCATCGAGAAAACGGAGTTGCCATTGTGCATGAAAGGAATCATGCAGCAATGCGTTCCAGGCTTCTCCCACGGTGCGGCCTTCTTCCCCCAAGCAGACACCGTCGTCGGTGTACCAGCGGAACACTTCGTCGTCCTCCTGGACTAGCTTCAGGTGGACCTCACGCCGCGTGTCGTCGGAGATGATGGCGTGGCCGAAAATGACGTCATACGAGGTCATGGCGCAAGCCCCTCCTTGGAACTTCTACCAATATTGGCGCACACCGAGTGTGCGAGAACAAGCCCCCATCGTCTCGGGATTGGCCGGAATCCGGCCAGGTTCTATTGCGTCGGAGGTGTATCGGGGCCACGCCCGAAGGACTGCAGCGCCAGGTAGTTTGGCCCGAACTTCCGGATGTTCTCCATCTGCTGGTCGAAGATGTCGAAGTGCCCTTCTTCATCATTCACCAACGCCTCGAAAATTTGTTTCGACGCTGCGTCCGCATTGGCGCTGCATGCCAGGGCTGCCTGGTTGTAATCCTTGGCACTCTGGTCTTCCATTTGGGCTGCTTTGGCCAGCATGGCTTCGGGATCGCGGATCTGCTCCACCGGACCCGCCAGCTTCATCTCCACATCCCCGCCAAGGAAGAGGATGCGCTCCGCAAGGTGCTCCACGTGGCCCATCTCCTGGATGGAGATGCGCTTGAACAGGGATGCCAGCGGCCCCAGTCCCTGGTCGTCCAGGTGAAAGTGAAAATACATGTACTGATGGACGGCTTGCAGCTCGTCCGCCACTGCGTCGTTCAGCATCGCAATGCTCTTAGATTTATCCATCGAAACTCACTCCTTTGCGCGCCGCCCGTTGGAGTGGCGGCATTTGTCTACTCTTCCAGATGTAGCACTCTGAAATGCTTGTTGGGAAGCCCCCGCCGCGACCGCTACAATCGAAAGGGACGCTGCCGCTGCTCTGGCGGCGGCCGCAGCCTGAACTCAGCATGAAACCGAATCCCCTTCCCTGGAACCAACTGCGCGTCTTTCCGCTGACGACCCGAAAGAGCCTCACCAGCGTCGACGACATCCTGGTTCACCCTGCCTCGGCGCCGCCCGGCGTGGAGGAGGCGTTGCGCCAGCCAATTGTGGAGTGCGCGGCACATATCCGCGAAGCCAGGGCGCGAGGCGCAGGGGTGATTTTAATGTATGGCGCCCACCTGCTGCGAAACGGCGCGCCCCTCATTTTGGCCCAATTGATGGAGCGCGGCTGGCTGACACACGTCGCCACCAACGGCGCGGGCACCATTCACGACTGGGAGTATTCCTGGCTTGGCCGCTCCACCGAAAGCGTGCGGGAAAACGTTGCTACCGGCAGCTTTGGCGCTTGGGAGGAAACCGGACGGACGCTGCATGTGGCGCTGATGGCTGGGGCACTGCATGGAGACGGCTACGGTGCCGCGCTGGGCCGCTTTATCCATGAAGATGGCGTTTCGTTGCCAGCACCGGAAGACCTCCGGGCCGCCATCGCGTCTAACCCTAGCCACGCCCTCACCTCTGCGCGTGCCGACTTGTTGCGGGCCATGGAAACGCAAGGCATCCCGGGCGGCAATTATTCCTTGGACCACCGCTGGAAGCAGGCTTCCATCCTTGCAGCAGCCTACCGGTTAGGCGTGCCCGCCACGGTGCATCCGGGCATCGGCTACGACATCATCGCCAATCATCCGATGTTCAGCGGGTCAGTGATCGGAAGGGCCGGCGAACTTGATTTTCGCCTGTTCGGCGATTCCGTGGAAACACTTGAAGGCGGAGTGCTGCTCTCTGTGGGTTCAGCAATCATGGCACCGCAGGTGTTTGAAAAGAGCCTCAGTTGCGTGAACAACCTGCGGCTGGGTGGGGGGCGCGACATCGTGCGTGGCCACAAAATCTATGTGGTGGACCTCCAGGAAGGCGGCGGCTGGGACTGGAGCCAAGGGGAGCCGCCCAAGACCAACCCCGCCTACTACCTGCGCTTCAACAAGAGTTTCGCCCGCATGGGTGGCGACTTGCACTATCTGCAATGTGACAACCGCACCTTCGTCCATCACCTGCTGCACACGCTTGAGGGCTAGCGAGCGTTACCGCAGTACAGCCGCCAGGTGTGAGGCCATCCAGTCGAGATCGTCCTTGGAGGTAACCAGGGGCGGGGCGATGCGGATGACGAAGTCGTGCGTTTCCTTGCAGAGCAGTCCCAGCCGCATGAGTTGCTCACAATAGGGCCGGGCCTTCTCGCGAAGTTCGATGCCCACCAGCAGCCCGCGCCCGCGGACCCCTCGTACTCTTCCGCCCTCAAGGGCCTTGAGCGTCGCCAGCAGGTCCGTGCCCAATTGCGCGGAACGCTCGATCAGGTTCTCTTCCTCCAGGACGCGCAAAGCCGCCCGCGCCACCGCGCAACCCAGCGGGTTGCCGCCGTAGGTGCTGCCATGGCTGCCGGGGCTAAACAGGTCCATCACGTCACGGCGTCCGATCACCGCGGAGACTGGATACACGCCACCGGAAAGCGCCTTGCCCAGGATGTAGATGTCGGGAGTTACGAGTTCGTGATGGCATGCAAACCAGGCACCGGTGCGGCCAAGACCTGTCTGAATTTCGTCGGCCAGGAACAGCACATTCTGGTCGATACAAAGGTCCGCTGCCGCCGCCAGGTAACCCGGCGGTGGCAGGATGATGCCCGCTTCGCACTGGATCGGCTCCACCAAAAAGCCACAGGTACGCGGCGTGATGGCCGCCCGAAGCGCATCGATGTCGCCATAGGGAACGGACACAAAGCCCGGTGTAAAGGGGCCAAACTGATGCTGGTAGCCGGCTTCCGAAGAGAATCCCACAATCGTGGTGGTGCGTCCGTGGAAGTTCCCGTCGCAGACGATGATCTCGGCCTGGCCGTCGGGAATTCCTTTGCGGGCATAGCCCCAGCGTCGCGCCGCCTTGATGGCCGTTTCCACCGCTTCCGCGCCAGAGTTCATGGGGAGGACAACATCCAGGCCGGTTAGCGTGGCAAGGTCGCGGCAGAGCAGCGGCAACTGGTCGTTGTGGAAGGCGCGGGAGGTGAGCGTCACTCGCTGCGCCTGTTCGGTAAGCGCTGCCAGAATTTTGGGGTGCGCATGGCCTTGGTTCAGCGCGGAGTAGGCGCTCAGGCAATCGAGATAGCGCCTGCCTTCCGTATCCACCACCCAGGCGCCCTGGGCGCGTTCCACCACGATGGGCAGGGGATGGTAGTTCTTGGCGCCGCATTGCTCTTCGATGGCCAGCAGTTCAGCGGCGCGGCTGGCGCCCTCGGGGGTGCGGCTGGTGCGTTCGGCGGCGGCAGTTTCGGAGGTCATACAGCAGCTCCCAGAGATTCATCGCCCAGCCTCGCGTTGGCGACCAGATAGTTCACCACGTAGTCGCGTACAGCATCGGCGAGCGGCGTGAGAGGTTCAGTATATCCGCTCGCGCGCAGCTTGGAGATGGTGGCGCAGGTGCGGTACTGATACTTGCCACGGAGGTGCTCCGGCATGGGAATAAACTGAATGTTGGGTTCCAGGTTCAGCGCCGCGAAAATGGCCGTCCCCAGCTCAATCCAAGTGTGCGCAACACCACAGCCAAGGT
>JAHCHD010000059.1 GCA_026129915.1 Bryobacterales bacterium | reverse complement strand
GCCAGCAGGGGCGGAGCGCCGCTGAGATCATCGGTGGGTTGCTTACCACCCCGGTGCCTGGTGGCCTGGAGGGAATCCAACAACGCCGCGGACTTACCCCCGCCGGCGCAGGTGGTACGCAGGGCTTTGGCGCCGGGATTGCGGGTGTCGCCTCAAAGGTAGAGATGCGCGGCATCAAGGTCTACGAGGAGCAGGACTCCATTCATAAGTGGGAGTTCGTCTTCGATGCGCGCCAGCAGGCCGCTCGCAATCAACAAGGGGCCGGCGGCGGGGCGCGCACTCCCACCGCACCAGGTACCGGAGGTGATCCCAGTTTCAACCCGGGTGGACGTACGGGACGCAGTGGCGCCAGCGGTTTCCCGCAGACCGGGCCGGGGGCTCCCCCCGCTCCGCCCGGATCCCGTCGCTAGCTGCCACATCGAAAACTTCCCGTTCCAGATGAAGTTTTGACGAAACACCGCCAGATCCTGTTGTTTCTGACCAAAAGGGTTGACAAAATAGAGGGTCGCCGCTGGCCAATGCACTGCAAGCGACGGAACGTTGAAACCCAGGAGGGAAGAAAATGGAATTGCGAGTACTTGCCTTTGTCCTGGCTGGCGGCAAGGGAACCCGGTTATACCCACTTACCAAGGAGCGCGCCAAGCCTGCGGTGTCCTTTGGCGGGAAGTACCGCATCATTGATTTCGTCCTGAGTAACCTGATCAATTCGCAGATCTATTCCATCTACGTGCTGATCCAGTTCAAGAGCCAGTCACTATTGCAGCACCTGCGCGATGGCTGGCAATTCAGCGGATTGTTGAACCACCACTACATCATCCCGGTGCCTGCCCAGATGCGGACTGTAGGAGAAACCTGGTATCAGGGCACCGCCGATGCCATCTACCAGAACCTTAACCTCATTGAGCAGTCAAATCCCGATGTAGTTGTGATCTTTGGCGCGGACCACATCTACAGGATGAATATCCGCCAGATGATTGAGTACCACGTGGAAAAGCGCGCGGTGGCCACGGTGGCCGCACTACCCGTCGAGAAGCGCTACGCCAATGAGTTCGGGGTGATTGAGACGGACGCCAACGATCAGATCATTGGCTTCCACGAAAAACGCGTGGACGCGCCCACGATGCCCAGTGATCCGGAGCAGGTGTATGCCTCCATGGGTAACTATGTGTTTTCCACCGAGCAACTGGTGAAGGCACTGCAGGAAGATGCGGCGGACCCCCAGAGTTCGCACGACTTCGGCCGCAATATCCTGCCCAAAATGGTGTCTGATAAACAGAAACTGGTGGCTTACAACTTCGCCACGAATGTTATTCCTGGTGAAGAAAAGGACGCGGAGCCGTACTGGCGCGACGTCGGAACCATTGATGCCTACTATGAGGCCACCATGGACCTGCGCTCCGTCACTCCAGCGCTAAACCTTTATAACCGCGAATGGCCGCTACGCACTGCAGGCTACTCTGACCCTCCAGCCAAGTTCGTCTTTGATGAAGAAGGCCGTCGCGGGCAGGCCATTGAGTCCATCGTTTCCGGCAGCTGTATTTTGAGCGGCGGGCAGGTGCGCCATTCGGTGCTTGGCCGTGGCGTGCGGATCCATTCAGGTTCGGTAGTCGAGCACTCCATCATTTTCGACAACTGCGAGATTGGCCGGGGTGCGCAAATCCGGCGCGCCATTCTGGATAAGAATGTCAGCGTCCCGGATGGCGCCCGGATCGGCTTTGATCTTGAAGAAGATCGCAAACGCCATGTGGTAACCGATACCGGGATCGTCGTCGTGGAGGGCCATCGTTCCAGCGTGCAACTCGCCAAAGTGAACGTTTAGCCAAAACTTTGATTGTGAACCGTAAGAAAGGGCCTCGCGAACGCTGGCGAGGCCCTTTGCGTCTTATGGTAGCTGACGATTATGCGTGCAGTGGGTCGTGTAGTCGGATGTCCTCCATCCGGTAGGTCTGCTTGGCCAGGTAGTAGGCAAGGTCGGTGATCATTTGCTCGGCTTCGTCCAGCTCAATGATGTGGCGGGCAACCAAGTCGGCCAGAAAATTGGCGTCCACGCGCCGGCTCAAGTCGTGGCGCGCGGGAATGGAAGGGAAGGCCCGCGTGTCGTCGTTGAACCCAGCTGTGTTGTAGATTCCCGCAGTCTCGGTGGTGGCGTAGCGATAGCGGGTCATTCCCTCAATGCTGTCAAAGAACCACCATGCCGGGCCGAGCCGCAGGGCAGGGTAGTGCCCTGCCAGGGGCGCCAGCTCTCTGGAATAGGTGGTTTCATCCAGCGTGAAGATCACCATCCGGAAGGCCGGGTGGTTACCGTACTTATTCAGTAGAGGTCGCAGGTTGCGTGTGTACTCGGTGGCCAGCGGAATGTCGCAGCCTTTGTCGGCTCCGAACCGCTCGAAAATTCCTGCATTGTGGTTACGGAAACTGCCCGGATGCACCTGCATCACCAGCCCGTCTTCCACACTCATCCGCGCAAATTCCATGAACATGTGGCCGGTGAAGAGATGCGCGTCTGCTTCCGATGCGGTGCCCGCCAAGGCTCGTGCGAAGATCGCTTCTGCCTCCGCTTCGGTGAGTTCCCCGGTATACATCGAGAGCGCGGCGTGATCCGTCGCGCGCGCACCCATCCGCCGGAAGAACTCGCGCCGCGCCTCCAGCGCCTGGATGTAGCCGCGATAGGTGCCAATCTCTTGCCCCGTGATCTCGCCCAGGCGTGCGATCTCCGACGGCCATCCGCTGGCCAGCAGATTCACGCACGCATCGGGCCGGAAGGTGGGCAGCACTACGCCTCGCCATCCGGATTCGCGGATCTGCTGGTGGAATGCGAGCGTATCGGTAGCCGCATCGGTGGTGCACAACACCTCGATGCGGAAGCGCTCAAAAAGTGCGCGAGGCAGGAATTCGGGCTTTGCCAGGCAAGCTTCAATCTGGTCGTAGATCTCCATCGCATTGGCGTTGTCGAGGGTTTGGTGTACGCCGAAGACGTCGGCGAACTCATGCTTTAGCCAGCAGCCGGTGGGCGTGCCCCGGAACAGATAGTAGTGGTCTGCGAATCGCTGCCAAATCTTGCGCGGGTCGGTCTCTGCTGGTCCGCCGTCTTGCCGCGGAATACCCAGGTCCTCCAAAGGCACCCCCTGGGAATAGAGCATGCGAAAGATGTAATGGTCAGAAACTACGATCAGCGCCGCCGGGTTCGGAAAGCGCTCGTTCACTGCGAGCATGCCTGGGTCCACATGGCCGTGGGGGCATACCAGCGGCAGTTCTGCCACCTTTTCATAAAGCGACCGGGCGATGTCCCGGCGGATTGGGTTCGCGTCGAAGTAACGGTCAGGATTTAGCATGAAAACGTCTCCCGAAAACTGGCGCACAGAGTCATTCCGGACGCTGATTCTCAGCGTCCGGCGAGGCCAGCCTCTTTCAAGCTATCACCACCCGGGGCGTATCTCATTTCCAACGCCTGCAGGGCCCCCTGTCGCTCAGCTGGGTGCGGCGTTCCTTGCTACGCTGAGGGGCTGATGATTGAGGACTACGCTCAGATTCTGCGAAGCATCCTTGAATCGGGGACAATAGGAATCTGGCAGGCGCCGACGCCCGGCTCGTGCACGTAGACACATGGCGGAAGAAGCCCCAACCCCTAGCGACCCGGTGGCAACTCCAAGTGCGCCGGTCACCCAGTTGCTGCAAGGCGTAGAACAACTCAACGCCACACTCGACCTCCCGGAGATCAGCGAGCGCCTGTTGTCAATTGCCATGGAGCATTGCGGAGCTACTCGCGGCGTTGCAGCGCTCCGACACTCCACCGGCTTCACCCAGGTCGCCGCAGTGCAAGGCTTGAATCAAGTCCACCCTGGGGATCCGTTTCGTCCCGAGGTTGCTACCTCGCTGGGCCTGCCCATGATCCTGCCAATTGGCGACCCATTGGAGCCGCTTGGCTACTTGGCGCTCGGGGGCTACGAAGGCGCCAGAGAGGCGGGAGGTTCACCAGAGAAGGATGCTCCCGAGCGGCCTTACCTTCGCGTCTTGCTTGGAATCGGGGCAAGCGTAGTGGCCAGTGCACTTTCCCACCAGGAATCGCAGCGCCTCAACGAGAAGCTCAACCAGCGCCTGCAGGAGTTGCGTGCACTGCTGGACTTCGGCCGCGGACTCACCTCCACTCTCGACGTCGATGAGATTGTGCAACTGCTGGCGCTTACCCTGGCGGGCCGCTGGGCGATTGCCCGCTACGCCGTGCATACCTGGCGGGACGGCTACGAGGATGTCTTTCGAGCACGGGGTTTCACATTCGCCCAGGTGGAGGCACTGGCCGGTCGCTTTCCCGATCTGGCAGAGGCGATCCTGCTAGGCGAGGACGGGAACTTGGAATGGCTGCGCCACTTGAGCGTACCCCCGGGCTCCATGCTTATCCCACTGCTTTCCAACGAGCAGACCATCGGGCTGGTGCTTTGCGGGCTCCGCTTACGCAACCAGCCCTACAGCCAGGAGGATCTCGAGTTCGGCCTCACTCTTGCAAGCCGGGCAGCCAGTGCAATCGAGAATGCGTGGTTTTTCAAAGAAGCTCTTAGTGCGCGCGAGATCGAACGGGAGCTGGCACTTGCCGCCGGAATCCAGCAGGACTTGTTTCCAAAGAAAATGCCGGTACCAGAGGGCTGGGATGTGGCTGCTCGCAATCGTCAGGCCAGGCAGGTGGGCGGTGACTACTTTGACGGCATGCCCCTGCGGCGAGATGGCGGCGAAAAGGTGCTCTATGTGGTGTCTGACGTGGCCGGGAAAGGAATTGGATCTGCCCTGCTGATGGCCAACATTCAGGCAACCCTCCGCGCCCTGCTTGACCACGAACCAACACTGGAGGCGATTGCGCGGGAGGCGAATGAACTGCTCTTCGACAGCACTCCCAGCAATCGCTACGCCACCGCTCTGCTGTTGCTGCTTGACCCTCACAGCGGGGAAGCCGACTTCGTGAACTGCGCGCACAACAACCCTCTGCTACTGCGCGCCGACGATGCAGAGGAGTGGCTGGATGCTCCCGGCCTTGCCCTTGGCATGATGAAGCGCAGCACCCAGCAGCAGGCGCACGTTTCCATTGGCCCCGGCGACATTCTGGTGATTTATACCGATGGCGTGTCGGAAGCCGTGAACGAGAAGGACGAAGAATACGGTCTCGACCGGCTGCGCGACACCGTCCGGCGTCTGCGTCACCAGTCCTCCAAGACGATTGTCGATGGGATCTTTGAGGCGATCGAGTATCATGTGGGAGACGCCCCGCAGCACGACGATATCACCCTGATGGTGATTAAGCGCAACCCGGATCACCCGCCGGGAGTTTGAGCGCGACAATTTGAGCGCCATCATCCGCGCCGCCCCGCAAGCTGTTGTCTCGCCAGCGTGGAGGCCCTGATGTTAGCGATGCACCATGCACGCAACCATCCGCAAGATCTCTCGCTACCCCGGGCGGCAACGTCGCCTGCTCCTGCTTGCGCTGGCCCTGCTCACGCCACTCGTGCTGGCTCTGGGTATTCACTCGAAGCTCACCTATTACAGGGCAGCCGACTTCCGCATCGACGTCAGCCGTGAGCCGCTTATCCAGACTGCCACCGAGTTCCTCGAGGCGCGTGGCGTATCCACCGACGGGCGCACCCCCCGGCTGCGGATACTAAGGAACTCCGAGTATCTCACCCACCTGCATTGGATCACCCACCGGCGGAACCGGGCTATCCGTGTCCCCGAACTGCCGGTTGGCCCCTTCGTGTTTCTGCTGAATTTCGCACAGGATGATCGGGAATCCCGCAGCGTAAGCATTACGCCCGATGGCCGGGTGGTGGGTTATGCACTCGGGACCTCCGGAGGCGACGGCGAATTCTCAGAGTATGCGCGCGAGCAAGCGCTTCTGCGCGCACGGGACGCGATGACGGCCTTGCTGCGCTTTCCTGACCGGTATCAGCTATCGGAGCCGCGCGTTTACGAGCAAACAGCCGAATCGGGCGAACCCCAGTTTCGCGTGGAGTGGACCGCCACTCACCGCATGGCGCCCGAGCTGTCGTTTCAGTTGAGTTTCGGCATCGCGGGCGAGCGTATCCTCTCCCAGGATATTGCCGCTGACGTGGACGACACCGTAGTGGCCAGTACCGGCGTCACGCAGTGGCTGCGTTCGCTTCTCACTACCATCGCGCCTTTCTATTTCCTGGCGCTTGTGCTTTACATGCTCATCCGCTATCTGCAGCGGGCTGCAGAGCAAGAAGTCTCCCACGGTCGCGCCATAGTGGTAGGGCTTTACCTCATCGCGATTATGGCCGCTATCTTTGCGGTTGGAGATGCGCAGGTACTGCTGAACCTGAATTTCGAAGGGCCGGAATCTCTCTTTGTTTATCTTTTCATGATGCTGATGCTGGGCATGGTGGCCTTCTTTGGAGGCGCCTGCTACGCAGCCTGCGAGGGGGACGTACGCGAGCAGTTCCCACGCTCCCTTACCAGCTTTGATGCGCTGCTTACCGGGCGCTTTTTGTCGCGGAATGTGGCTAGGGCCTTCCTTATAGGTTTTGCCGCCGCATGCTGGCTCTTTGCTCTTCAGGTGGCGGTGAATCTGCGTTTTGAGGGTGGGCTTGAGGAACCAAGCTCCATCACGTCGATGTACCAGCTTGTCGTTTCCAACGTGCCGTTGATGTACGTCTTCCTCCTGATGCCCGTTGGCGTTGGAATGATCATGCTGTTCGGGTATCTGGCTCCGTTAAGCGTCGTGGCGCGTCTCTCGCGTGAGCGTTGGATCGCTTGGTTAATGCTCGCCGCAATGAGCTTTATCAACCTCACGATCCTCCACGGCGGTTACGCTTCCATGGCTAGCCTGCTGCTCACCATCAGTGCTGAGGCCGCACTGCTTCTGTGGCTGATTGTTGCCGTTGACCTACTCACGGCGTACGTCTGCCTGGTGCTGGGTAGCTACATCACCCTGCTCACCGATGCTCAGTTGCTTACCGCCTTTCCCGATGAGATGCAGTGGCCGATGCATGGCGTAGTGGCGGCCACAGTGATTACCTCCCTCGCCCTGCTGCGCTGGGGACGCGAACTCTCTGACGATGAGGTCCGCCCGGCCTATGCGCGCGCCCTCGCAGAGCGTCAATTGCTAAGCCAGCAGTTGTCCACGGCCGCACTGGCACAGAAGCAATTGATGCTTAGTGAACTGCCCGCGCTGGAGGGCTTTTCTCTGGCCGCGGAGTGCAAGCCTGCCCACGCCGTCAGCGGGGACTATTTCGACTGCTATCCAATGGACCGCACTCGCGCAGGCATCTTTCTGATCAGTGGCGCTGGACGCGGGTTGCTGGATGCCATGGTGATCGCCTTCGCCAAAGGTTTTCTGCTGGAGCATGCCCGCAGAGACCATACCGCGCAAGAGGTGCTCGCGGCCTTGATGGAAGCCCTCACCGCGGTGCTAGAGCCATCTGACCGTTTTCCGGAACTTTGTTACCTGGTGCTCGATAGCGACCATCGAACTGCCACTTATTCTCGCACCCAAGGGTTTCCGGAACTGATTAGCGTTCGCGAGCGGCCTGGACTGCTGCCCTCTGTGAAAGGCGGAGGCAGCGCGGAACTGGTTGTCACACGGACGCTTCGTGGCGGGCGATCCGTCACTCTGTCCCATGGGGCAACTCCCCTTGATGAGAGCACCACGCTTCTGATCTATACCTGCGGGTTTTCGAGCGGCCTGTATCTGGCAGGCGTGTTGGATGTGCGCGAATGGCTTCGGCAACAATGGCAGGCGCTTTCCACCCCGGATACCCGATCCCTCCTGCTCCGCCTTACGGGCGCGGCCATGCCCCGAAGCAGGGCGTGGAAACAGGGTGTCCCGCAAGAGGATCTCACTTTGCTTGTGGCGCGACTCACCGGTGAGATTGCCCGCGAGATAACCAAGGACCCCGCTGCCGGACGCGCCGCGGCCGACGCAAGTTCTGGTTCCGAACGCCCTGATGCGGAGTGCGCTGCATGATCCAGCGCATCGAGTGGTTCCTGATTGTCGTCATTGCGGTGGTTTCCTGCGCCTTGGTGCTCCGTACGGCTCCCGGCCGCGAGCCCTTCCTAGCCAGCGATAGCGTTCCCGCGTCCAACAGCATTCAGCGAGTTGCCGAGCAGGGCGCTTCTGCATTGGGCCACGACGTGAGGGGCTTTGCTCGCGTGGTTCGCGCGGAGCGCGCTCGTGTTCTCCGTCTTGCTTTCGAAGCTGGGCTGGTAGAGATGTCTTGGCAACTCAGGCATCCCTCTGGCTTCCTAGTGGACTTTCTCGGCAGCGGGCGTGAACATTACACTGCCACCGTTGACCTCAACGGCCAGCTCGTCGAACTGCGGTCCCGACCCAGAGAGGCTGCATCCGGCGCCGTGTTTGAGGGAAACCCCGCGGAGCAGGAACTATCGCGGTCCATTGCCGTGGAAGCCTACGCCGCATTCTGGAATCGCCGACTTGTCAGAGGGGTGAATACCGATTTTGGCTTCAGGCTCACCGCGGACGGGGTGCCGGAGCGCGATGGGTACCTCTTCGAGTGGACTTCACAACCCGACCCGAGTGGACGGCTTGCCTGGAAACTCAGCTATCTTGTTCGCGGCGGATCCATTCTTCAGTTCAGCATTGCGCCTATCGCGCTGGAGCCCTTGCTTGCGCGCGAGCGCGAAATGGAAAGTACATTCGAAGTCCTGATAGTTGGAGTGGGGGTGATTGGCATCATCGGCATGCTGTACGCCGCGGCTGTGATGATTCTGAGTCTTTACCGTGCGCGCCTGCCCTGGTCTTTCGTTGCTCGTGTGATGATCCTGCTTGGCGCGATTCTGGTTCTGGATTCCATTGCAGGTTCGCGTTATGCCAACTTCCGCGTGGCTCTTCACTCGAACCTTCCCAGCATATTCTCGCAGTGGATAGGCGCGATCCTGGTGCTGATGCTTGCCGTCTCGGTGGTGGCAGCCGGCAGGGCCACTCGGGTCTCCGCGGACTTTCGTCGCTGGCTTGGGCTTGAGGAATTCTTGCGCTTCCGTTGGAGCAAAGCCTCCGTAACTCGCAGCTTCCTGGCTGCTTTTCTGGTTTCGCCGCTCTGGCTCGGCATCTCCTATTCCATTCTTGCCCTCTCGGAGGGCAGCTTCGCCGAATCGGTCACCCTCCATGCGGTGGCGATCCAGTTGCCGCCCATGGCGGGAATCTATGCCGCCCGAAGCCTGGCCGTTCTCATCGTGGTTACCTTTGCCATCCCGCTCGTTCGGGCTCACGTGCGGAACCGTAACGCCCAAGCGCTACTCTGCGTGCTTGTGGCCTCAGTGGGGTGTGTGCTGGCCGCCATCGTGGAGTTCCCCGTTTCTGCCCTTCTGGTGGAGTCTGTGCTGCACGGCACGCTGCTTGTCTACGCGTATCGCCGCTTTGGTGCGCTTGCCGCCGTCCTGGGCGGCATCCTCTCAGAGCCACTCGCGCGCGCCTTCGTCTTTTTCGAGCGAGGCGAACTGCCCATCCAATTGTGGGGTGTCGCCATGCTGGTGGGAGGCGCACTTTTCTTCAGCGTTGTGTTGCTGCTAGACGTACGAAATCCGAACCGCGCTGAGGAGCAGCGTCTCTCGGAGGAGGAATTCGAGGCCCTTAAGCGTGAAAGCGAGCGAAGGCTGGTAACCCGTCGCGAGCGTCTGCTTGGTGAATTTGCTCTTGCCCAACAAGCACAGCAGCGCATGCTGCCCGATCATCCGCCTTCCCTGCCAGGCTTCGAGATTTCTTCCATCTGCGTCCCCGCCCAACAGGTGGGCGGCGATCTTTACGACTACATCAAGATCTCCGACTCTCGCTGGGCGCTTTGTGTAGCTGACGTCTCTGGCAAAGGGGTTTCGGCCGCGCTCTATATGACCATGGTGAAGGGCATGCTTACCGCTGCCGCCGTGGAACGGGCTGACCTTCTAGCGATGGTGATCACATTGAACGAGCACATTTATCGCGTGATCGAGAAGCGCAGCTTCGTTACGATGATGCTGGCCGCGCTCGACCCCGTCACGAGAAAGCTGGAAGTGCTGCGCGCCGGTCACCCGCCAATGTTGCACGTGCGCGCCGAAGGCAGCGTTGAGTTTCTGGCTTCGAACGGCATGGGCCTCGGTTTGGCGCCTTCCGGCATCTTCTGCCGGCGGCTTAACACGGCGCAAGTTCGGCTTGCGCCTGGTGACGTGGCGGTGCTCTATTCGGATGGGGTCAATGAAGCCATGAACCGCGATCGAGAAGAATTCGGAGAGGACCGGCTAGCCCGAGTGGTGTCCTCCGCTGTGGGTGAGACGGCGGAATCCATTCGGGATCGGATCCTCGCTTCGATCCTGGAGTTTCAGGCCGGGGTACCGGTCCACGACGACATTACCATCATGGTTCTGAGGTGCTTGCACGTCAGCGCGAATCAGACTGCAGAGGTCTAAGGGAGGAACGACGAGTGCCCGATACGTTTCAGATCCTCGAAGAGCAGCAAGGCGAGGTGGCCCTGCTGCGATTGCATGGTTACCTGGACGCCCACACCGCAGCAGAGTTTGAGAGCGCCATCCAGCGCAGGGTTGACCAAGGCTGCGCGTGTATCGTGGTGGATTGCGAGAAGCTCAGCTACATCTCCTCCGCCGGCTTGGGCGTCTTCATGAGTTTCATTGAGGAGCTTCGCGAAAAGGAAGGCGACATCCGCATTGGTGGTCTGTTGCCCAAAGTGCGGCAGGTCTTCGACATTCTTGGCTTCACCGAGATCTTCCAACTCTTCGACACCGCGGATGCAGCCGTGACGAGTTTTCAGCTGAAGGAGGAAGGCGATGCGACAAACGTTTGAGCAATCGTTCGCACTGCATGTTCCCTCATCCAGCGAGAACCTGGCCATGATTCGCGCCTTCGTCAGCGAGGTGGCCTTCCGCGCGCACCTTGGCGAGGATGAGAGCCTGTTGCTGGCGGTGGCCGTGGATGAAGCGTGCGCGAACGTGATTGAGCATGCCTACGGGCACGATGCCACCAAGCAAGTGATGGTGCGAGCGCTTCTCGATGAAGATGCGATTCGATTTGAAGTGGTTGACCAGGGCAAGGGCTTTGACCCTTCGATCATTGAGCCCAAGGACCCGCGGCAACTGGTGAAGGAACGCGCGTCGGGCGGCTTGGGCATGGGGCTGATTCGCCGCATCATGGACGAAGTGGTTTACCACATCGTGCCTGGCGAAAAGAACGAGCTGCTGATGATGAAGCGACTTAAGAAGCAGAGGTAGGCTGCCGGTTACCTTTTCACGCCGGCTGCTGCGTTTGCGACAATCTCGCGCATGTGGTGGCTGCGTTTGTGCCAGGTCCAAAGCAGTGCGATGGCCACGAAGATGAGGCCCAGCGACAACCCCACCCAGATACCCACGGCTTCCCATCCCATCCAAAAGCACAGCGCATAGCCCACAGGCAGCCCCAGCAGCCAGTGGCCCACCAAATTGCTGAACATGGGCGTGCGGGTGTCGCCGATCCCGCGCAGCACGCCCCCCGCCGTTACCTGAATGCCATCGAAAAACTGGAATGCCGCAGCCAGAAACAGTAACGATACTCCCAGCCCAAACACGCTGCGATCCGTAGTAAAGATACGCAGCACCACTTCGGGACACAGGAACAGAAAGGCTGCCGCGCACAGCATAAATCCGGTGCCCAGCAGAATCGCGGTCCAGCCGGAGACCACTGCCCCCAGTGCATCCCGCCGTCCCACCGCCTGACCCACCCGCACCGCGCCTGCGGAACTGACGCCAAGAGGCACCATGAAGGTGACGCTTGCTACGTTCAACGCGATCTGATGCGCAGCCAACGACAGAGCATCCAGCCGTGCGATGAATGCTGTGGCCAGCGCAAACACACCATATTCCGCGGAAATCTGCATGGCCACCGGGAAACCCAGCACCACGAGTTCCTTAACCACTGGCCAATCGAATCGGCGCGAAGCCTGGAATAGCCCGGTGGACTGTGCGCGTTCCTTAATCCACACGAAGACAGCCAGCACGGCGAACATATACACGCGTGAGAAGAACGTGGCCCAGCCGGCGCCTTCCACGCCCAGTGCGGGAAACCCGAGGCTGCCAAACACCAGCAGCCAGTTCACTAGCGCGTTCACCAGATTGGCGGAAACCAACGCGAACATCACCGGGGCGACCCGGTTCATCGACTGCAAGTAGCGGCGAAACACCACGTAGAGCAAAAGCGGCAGGGTGCTCCACACTAGTGTTTTTAGATAGGGGATGGCATCGGCCACCACGCGAGGGTCAGCCCCCCAATTGCGGGCTACGGGCAAAAGGGAAAACGCGACGGCAGTTACCAGCGGCGTCAGCGCAACAGCGATCCAGACACCCTGGATCAGGCAATGGTTGCAGCGCTTCAGGTTGTTTGCGCCGAAGGCTTGGCTGATGAGCGTATCCAGCCCCAGAAGAAGACCAAGACTGAAAAACGTGAGTACGTTTACGAACAGCGCGCCGAAGCTCACGGCGCCAATCGCCTCCGCGCTCAGGCGGCCCACCATCATCGTATCCACCACGGTCATCGCCATCCAGCCAAGTTCCGCGAGAACCACGGGCAAGGCCAGCTTGGTCATCGGGGGCAGTTCCCTGCGGATGGCGCTGAGCGAGAGCATAACGATTCACAGGAAACGGAAGAACGGGAAAGCCCCCGCCGAGGGGCGCTAGGAAACCAGGGCGTCCGCCCTTCCGGGCTGCGCGGTAGCCTCCGGCGCAACGCCGCGCATCACGTCAAGCTCGTGTTGCATGCGGGCATGGACGGCATCGCGCAGTGCCCCCGCATCGGCCCACGATTCAC
This sequence comes from Bryobacterales bacterium, assembly GCA_026129915.1. Classification (GTDB taxonomy): domain Bacteria; phylum Acidobacteriota; class Terriglobia; order Bryobacterales; family Bryobacteraceae; genus JACTMJ01. The sequence goes on along the minus strand of JAHCHD010000059.1, from coordinate 13,348 downwards.
GATCTGCAGCGATGGGATTTAGCACGCGCACGGTGAACTCGCTGGCATTCGTAAAGAGCAGGGAGTTGCGTTGCAGCAGCTTCCCGGTGCCTTCAATCACCACCGGAAGAATGGGTGTGCCCGTCTTCAGCGCCAGACGGAATGGCCCGTCCTGGAAGCGCAGCAAGTCGCCATCGCGGCTGCGTGTGCCTTCAGGGAAGAACAGCACGGGCATGCCCTGTTGCAGGTAGCGGGCTGCTTGGATGAGCGCCTTGGCGCCCGCCCGCGAATCCTTGCGATCGACGGCAATCTGCCCGGCCATGCCAAACATCCAGCCCACCACGGGAATAGAAAACAGTTCTTTCTTAGCTACCCACTTGCAGTCCAGGGGCATGCAGGAAAGCACCGGAATGTCGGCATGGCTCTGGTGATTGCTCACCACGATAAACGCGCCATCTTCGGGGCGAGGCACTTTGCCCTCAATGAGCACCCGCCAGGAAGGTAGCAGCCGCGTGATCATATAGCCGCACCAGTGCAGAAAGCGTCCCGCGCGCCGGCGCAACGGATCCCGGTCGAGCAGCACAATGGCCGCCATAACACCGAACTCGAAAATCGCCAGTAAAGCAGTAGCGCCCCAAACCCATGCGGAGCGTAAGAACGAAGCCATGCGCGACGGAGTGCCTCCCTACCTCCAGTGTTGCACTGAACATGGAGCGGTGGCTTCCTTGCGCTGCCACTGCCAGGTTGCAGCTATCCCACCAGCAGATGTAGCGCGTCCGCCGCACGGTCCAATTCCCGCTGGCTGTTATAGATGTGTGGGCACCAGCGGATCCCTTCAAGGTCTCCGCGCGGCGTCACTGCGCCGGAGATCTTATGGTTACTCCACAGCGCGCGGCCCAGTTCCTGCGTGTTCTTCCCCTCCACGCGGAACTTCACTACCGCCCCGCTGAGCGCCTCTTCGGCTGGGGTGAGTATCTTCACCCCGCGGATGCGCGTGAGGCGCTGTTTCAGATTCGTGGCCAGGTGCAGCGCCCGCGCCTCCACATTGGCCATCCCCAGCCGTTCGAGGAAGGCCGCAGCTTCGCCCGCGGCTACCAACCGCGGGTCGTCCCGCTGCCCCAGCACGCCAAATCGCGCCACCCCTTCCAGCAACTCGGAATAGCCGGCGGTGACGATCGATGGCCACAACTCATCCTGGCGGCCATCCTTCACAAACAGCACGCCGGCCTCCAGCGGTCCCATGGGCCACTTGTGCATGCTGCTGGCATACGAGTCGCAGCCAATCTCAGCGAGGCTGAACTTCAGCATGCCGAAGCTTTGTGCTCCATCTAAATGCACCCAGATGTTCTTACCCTTGGCGAGAGCGGTGATCTCTTTCGCGGGGTAGCGAATGCCGGTGGTGTTGGTGACATGCGTGAACGCAATCACCTTGGTCCGCGAGGTGATTGCCCCCTCAATGCCTCGCACCAGTCGCTGCGCGCTTACGTTATCGAGTGGTGTGGGTACCTCGCGAATCACTACGCCCGTCCGTTTGGCCAGCACCTTCCAACTGGCGTTGTTCGACGGATGATTGTGCGAGGTGATGACTACCTCATCGCCAGCACGCAAGTTCAGCCCGCGCACAATTGTATTGGTGGCTTCGCTGGTATTGCGCGTCATTGTGACCTCGCTGGGCTTTGCGCCCAGCACGCGCGCCAGCTTGCGACCTGCCTCGGCTTCAAGCTCCTCGTACTTCGCGCGGTTCTCGAACGACGGATTTGCATAGAAGTCCCGGAGGTATTCGAGGTGCTTCTCCACTACCGGCTTCGACGCGGGGCACACGTTGGCCGCATTGAGGAAGATCAGGCCGTCTTCAAGGGGAAACTCATTGCGCACGGAACCCCAGAAGGATTCGTCGGCGGCTGCCTGCAGCGGTGAAGCCAGCAGCCGCTGCGTCCACAGCGCCCCACTGCCAGCCAGGGCGGTGGCGGCGCTGCCATAGCGGAATAGCTGTCGGCGGGAAACCATCAAACACCTCACAGCAAAGGAATTAAGGAGTGGGAGGGATACCCGCTGCACGGCGGGGCCGCGCCAGCTGCAACGAGGCCTGAGCGCTTCCGAACCTTCCGCAAAGGATAGCAAATTCGTCGCGACATTCAGTATAGAAGTGCCGGTCACGGGCAAAAAAATGCCCCAAAACATTGACCATCCCTTGCCCGGCCCCATAAAGTACTAGGAATGAACCGGACTGCTCGTGCCCTCATCGGGATCCTGCTGCTTACGGCTCTCGCCTCCACTGCCACTGCTTTCCTCACTAGCTACCCAAGCCTGCCGGGAGCATTGGGCGGAGCGCCCCCGCCGCCCGCCCTCGCCGCGGAAATCAGTGACACCCCCATTTACCAGGAACTGCCTATTCTGCGTGGCGACACCTTGCAAGCCGTTCTGCGGCGAGCCGAATTGGAAACCACTACTGAGGCGGGACTGCTGCAGGCTGTGATGAGCGCTTACGACGTGCGCAAGTTGCGAGCGGGCACCTCATTTGTGCTCACTCGTACCGCACTGAACGAGCCGCGCAAGCTGGAATATCAGTTGGACGCTGACCGTGTGCTGGAAATCGAAGTCCCCGCTGAGGGTGACGACGCGCAGCCCTTGCAGGCTAGTGTCGTGGAGATCCCAAGCACCGTGGAAACCACGCCCGTATGTGCCACTCTGCGGGGTTCGTTGTTCCAAAGCATTAGCGAGGTGGGAGAGAGCCCGGAACTCGCGATCCGCATGGCCGACATCTTTGCCTGGGACCTTGACTTCAATACGGACCCGCAGAATGGCGATGAGTTCTGCCTGCTGGTGGAGAAGAAGTCTTACGAAAACAGGCAGCCCTCCACCTATGGCCGGATCTTCGCGGCCACCTACAGCAATATGGGCAAATTGCACGATGCGTATGCGTTCGAGGATGGCGAAGGCAAAGTGGCCTACTACTCTAGCGATGGCAAGAGCCTGCAGGCTGCCTTTCTGCGCTCGCCGCTTAAGTTCGCCGCGCGCATCAGCTCACGCTTCTCGCACAGTCGCCTGCACCCTGTGTTGAAGATTCGACGCCCGCACCTGGGGATTGACTATGCCGCGCCAACGGGCACGCCGGTGCAATCCGTAGCGTCGGGAACGGTTGTGTTTTCCGGCTGGCGGGGAGGCGCGGGAAATTTGGTCACCGTCCGCCACAGCAACGGTTTTGAGACCATGTACATGCACCTTTCGCGGCGTCAGGTGAAGGCTGGCCAGAAGATCTCGCAGGGCCACCAGATTGGGTTGGTGGGCTCTACCGGACTCAGCACCGGCCCGCATCTTGATTTCCGCATTCGCAAGAGCGGGCGGTATATGAATTTCGAGAAGATGAACTTGCCGCGAGAGTCCTCAGTGCCGGCGGAGCGACGTGAGGCTTTTGAGTCTGCCCGCAACGAGTTCGTGGCCATGCTGCAGCAGCATCCGCAGGCGAGTGGCGCGGTGCTTGCCCTAAGTGCCGGCGCAGGAGGGAAGACGCCCGTCACCACCAGCAAACCGTAGGGGATCCTCTGCCGCGTGATACCCTGTCAGCACTGCCCGTGCGGGCGATTGCTTACCTATGGATCCTTCCAAACCTTCAACCTCCCACCTGCCAGAGGATGGGGCACCTCCCGCGGACTCGCCCTGGCAACGCATTGCCGACGGGGATGACTTTAGATCGCTGCTGCGAGCGAAGACCCGGTTTATCGTAGCCGGCACCGCATTTTTTCTTATCTACTATTTCGCGCTGCCTGTGCTAACCGGCTATTGGCCAGAGTTGATGGGCCAGAAAGTGCTGGGCCCGTTCAGCCTCGCCTACGTGTTCGCGCTCACCCAGTTCCCCATGGCATGGCTTCTGGCTGCGGCGTACTTGCGTGCGGCCGCGAAGTTTGACCGCGACGCTGCCGCCATCCTGGCCCGGCACCTGCCCGCCAAAGCCAATCATGCAGCGGAGACTTCTGCCAAATGATCGCCATCCTGATGACACTAGCGTTCGTAATTGCCACGCTGGGCATTACTGCCTGGGCGTCCAAGAGTTCGCGCGGCGCCATTTCGTTTTTCGCCGCTGGTCGCAATATCACTGCCTGGCAGAACGGTCTGGCCGTGGCAGGCGACTACATGAGCGCCGCGTCCTTCCTGGGAATCACTGGCCTGATCGCCTTCTATGGCTACGACGGCTTCATGTATTCCGTTGGCTTCCTGGTAGCCTATCTCACGGTGCTTCTGATTGTGGCGGAACCTTTGCGCAATTCCGGCAAGTACACCATTGCGGACGTGCTGGCCTACCGCCTGAGTCCGCGCCCTGTGCGCGCGATGGCCGCCCTCAGCACACTAACGATTAGCGGCTTCTACATGATTGCCCAAATGGTGGGCGCTGGCGCCATGGTGAGCCTGTTGATGAAGGAAACTGGCATCGACTTTCGCATTTCGGTGATCTCAGTGGGACTGCTGATGATTGTCTACGTGGTTTTCGGCGGCATGCTCGCCACCACTTGGGTACAGATTGTGAAGGCTGTGCTGCTGATGACCGGAGTGATTCTGCTCTCCATATTGGTGATGGGGAGTTTTGGGTTCAGCTTCGAGGCGTTCTTCGCCGCGGCTACTGAGGTCCGCTATACCGAGAACGGCGTAACCGTCGTACGCGATTTTCTGCAACCTGGCCTCTACTACAAGGCACCCTACGGCCCGCTGAACCTCATCTCCCTATCGATGGCCCTCATCCTCGGCACCGCCGGCCTGCCCCACATCCTGGTGCGGTTCTACACCGTGCCAGATGCCCCCACGGCGCGTGTCAGCGTTGTATGGGCGATGGGTATCATCGGTTTCTTCTACGTACTTACCACTTTCCTCGGCATCGGAGCCGCCCTGCTAGTGGGCCGCGACACCATCGTTGCCAATGGCGGCATCAACATGAGCGCCCCCCTTCTGGCCGTCGCCCTTGGCGGTGACCTTTTCCTGGCCTTCATTGCGGCAGTTACCTTCGCCACAATCCTGGCCGTGGTGGCTGGCCTCACCATCAGCGCCTCCACCTCCGTAGCCCACGATTTCTACTCAAACGTAGTCCGCGCGGGGAAACCTACCTCTCCCAAAGAGGAGGTGTTCGTGGCCCGCGTCACCGCCGTGGGCCTGGGCATGGGCGCCGTGATTGTGGCTATTCTGATTGGTCCCACGGCCAACGTGGCCTTCCTGGTTGGGCTGGCCTTTGCGGTGGCGGCTTCCGCGAACCTGCCGGTGATTTTGCTGTCGCTCTTTTGGAAGCGTTTCAACACGATCGGCGCGGTAGCGGGAATGGCCACGGGCCTTGTGAGCAGCATCGTGCTCATCGGCATTGGACCGAGTTTCCTGGGAACCAACGCGATTTTCCCGCTAGAGAACCCAGGTATCGTGAGCATCCCGGCGGGCTTTCTGGGCGCGATTCTAGGTACACTTGTCCGCCGTGAACCACAGGCCGAGCGCCAGTTCACTGAGCTTGTTGTCCGCGCAAACACCGGCTTGGGCGCAGAAAAAGCCACGCAGCACTAGGAGCGGAATAGCGCCGGTACATACCCAGCTGAGGCGCACATTTCGCGCTTGGCGCCAAATCTGAACGGCCAAAAGCTTGTGGTATCCTGAAGGTTTCGGGGCGCGTAGCTCAGTTGGTTAGAGCGCCTGCTTCACACGCAGGAGGTCACAGGTTCGAGTCCTGTCGCGCCCACCACCTGCCTTCCTTGTCCCTGTTCTCGCCTTGGTTTAACCCTTAGCATTCTATCGAGGGTTCCCTGCTCGTCTTCCCCCCTCTCATCTTCCAGAAAGCCTGCAACAAACGCAGGAAAGTACCGGCGTCATTTTTCGGATGCGCTTATGCAAAAATGGGACAACTTGCCGAAATAACGGCAACCACTCACTAATTATGAGTGGTTTAGCTCAGAATCTTTCCGTGTTTATATAAGATTCAATAGTCACACCGTAGTACTCAACGGGGGTAGTTTGCCCCAGTACTGCGGAACTCCTTTCTCTTTCTTGCGCCTTTCTTCGCCCCCAAATATGGATGTAACTTCAACTTGCGAGGGAAGGACCCGCCGAAGGCTCTTCCCCCCGGCATAGACGCAAATTGGAAATGCCATCGGAGGGCACAATGAAAAATCGAACGAGTTGGCTGCTGGTATTGGGGATGGCACTGTTGGTGACAGCGCATCCGCTCGCCGCTGCACCCGTCACCACGCAATTGGAAACCACTGATCTGACGATGGCGCTTTCCGAGTTCACCAGCGTGGCATTTAACGCAACCACGCGCTGGCAGAGCAATGGAACCAGCAACTTCAAGATGCGCATCTCGAACGGAACCGCCGGCTCCCCAGGGCATCTGGTGTCGGGCGGTTCGGGAATCACCTGGGCAACGGACGCTCCCCAATCGTTCACGTTGAACTTCAACGGGTCCGTTGTGACGTTCACCATCGTTGACGGCGCCAACACGTTTACGATCGAAACCACTCCGGAGCAAACTGAGGTAAATTCCATCATGATCGCACTGCGATCGCAGGCGGGGGTGGGAATCAGTTCAAGTATTGAGGTCACTAATCTGGCAGTAAACGGCGGGGCGCTCTCAATCCCGTCTGCCTTGTTGGGCGCTGTGAACTCCCGGACCTTTTTGCTGGTGCAAGGGGTTGGCCCGGGTTTCACGCTTACGGGTAACCTGCGAATCAGCAAGTCAGGAGGCGCGGGTGAAATTCCATCAATGATCGTGTTCGCCGGAATGACGCCCTTCACCCCATCGGATGAGGGCGGCGATGAAGGCACTACATCAACTCCAGAGCCGGGTACGCTTGCACTGCTGCTCGCAGGAGCTTTGTTGATCTTGGTCGGACATGCGCGACGAATCTGGCCCAACCGCAGCGCAGTCCGGGTGCGCTAGCCGCCGGAAGTTGTACTCTGCGGCGTTCGGATACCTCAAGCCCGGCCGACGCTAGTTCTATCATCCATCCCTCCATCCCCTAACTCCATGGCGTGGCACGATGTTGCGGCAGAAGCAGGAGGGAGGGACGCCTGTGATAAACTTCCCGGAAAGCAATGTCGGACTCCACCGCTGCAATTGTGCAGGCTTGGCCACGGAGCCAGGAAACCACCCACGCTGAACCCGCGAGCGCCCGGCAGGCGGCCACAGAATATCTCTGTCATTCCGCATCAGTGCGGCGCTATGCCTATGCGATTGTTCGGAATCCGTCAGAAGCTGAGGATATTGCCCAGGAGTGCTTCGTCCGCATGATGCAGACCCTGAACCGGGGTGTCGCGGTGGAGCGGCCCTTGCCATGGCTTCTGCGTGTGGCGCACAATCTGGCGCTGGATTCTCTGGCTCGCAGGCCACGCGAGCTGGCGCTTGAAGATAGCGCTGTCTTCTCGATGGTGGATCCGGCTCCTTCCCCAGAAGCAGCCTTCGTCGAACAGAACCGGCGTGCTCAGGTGCAGCACGCACTCTGCCAGCTTTCCGCCCAGGAGTTGCGCTGCTGGACCCTGCGCGCCGAAGGCCTTCGCTACCGCGAGATTGCGGAGATTCTGGCGGTCCAAACGGGAACGGTAGCCACCTTCTTGGTACGGGCGGCGGAAAAGCTATCCTCAATTTGAAGGCCGATTTTCGAGACGCAGCCAAATGAAAGGGAGTAACCAGCAGCCACCGCGCCCCATATTGCCCGAGGCGGGCGTTCACCCCTCCCGTGAGGATCTGATGGCGCTGCTGGACGGGGAACTCCCCTCCGGTCGCGTAGATGAGGTCAGCAACCACCTCGAGCGGTGTGCTGGTTGCAGGAGTGTGTTTGCACGCTACGAATCCCTGCGAGCCTCGTTTTCCAGTGAGAAACTTTTCCCCGGTGTGGAGCCTCTGACGCCAGAGCACGTTGCCCCCACGGTCCATCCGGTGATTCGGCATTTCCCGTCAACCGTTCCTGCCGGCGGTAGGCTGCCCTCGACAATCGCTGCCAGCATCGCTCTGCTGGCCGGTGGGCTACTATTCTGGCAGCTCGTGCTTGCCCCACCCGGCGTTTCGGCGCGCGAAGTCATCGAGAGAGCGAAGGTTGAGGAGCAACGTCCCGTTGTCCACGGCGCAAGCTTGCGTGTAGAACGTACCCTGCGTGCAACGCGCCGGGTTGCGGGCGTAATGGAGAAGCAGTTCGATTTTCAGGAATCCCGGCCGCTTTCCGGGTCACTGCCGGTGATGATCGAACTCAATCCAATTGTCCGCGAAATCGCAGCCTCCATCCCCAGCGCGGATTGCGCGCGGCTCGATCCTCTCTCTGTGGGAATGATGGATTGCCTTTCCAAAGAGAGCAACGCGGCGTTGCGCGTCTTGAATCAACCCAAAGACGGCGAAGGCGGCGTCTATCAGGTGACCATCGAGAACCTGCGGCCACACGATGGCAATCCATTCACGTCGGTCTGGACCCTGCGCCTCTCCGATTGGCGCCTAACCCGAGTGGACTTTCGCTTTTTTCATGTTCCGGAAGATATCGAGTATGGACTGGAGGAACTGGCCTACCGGGTGGTCGAAGCTCCTCTCATCACAACGAAGCTCGAGTTAGCAAGAATCCCCGTGCCGACGCAGCCCGAAACGCTCATGGATCCCAGAGCGGAAATGGAGCGGCTCATCCGAAACAAAGCGGATCTGTTCCTTGCGCTGCATGCACTTGTCCTCTCTCCGGAAGACGAAGTTGATATTCGGTTTGAGACCGACAATCCCATTCAGGTGCGCGTGCTGGTGACGGAGGAATCGCGCAAACAGGAATTCATCGAAACGTTGGCCGCCCTGGACGGCGTCTCCGCCACCGTACTCAGCTATGCGGATGCGATGGATTACGCCCATGCCCAACTGGATGAAGGGCATTGGCCAGGTGCTGCCCAGAAGGCGAAGCCCTCCGCTGGCGCCATGCGAAGTGAGGGGCCGCTGTTGTTCGACTGGGTCGCCAACCATTTTGGTGGTGGGGAACATGGCCGGCAAGCCGCGCTTTCCCTTGGGACTTCGGTGCTCGACCAAACCCATGCGCTCCAGTTCCGGGTGCGGTGGCTAGCTCGCCTGCGCGCCGCGTTCCCGGCTGAGCAGTACACTTTGCTCCCTGAGGAATTGAGCCGGCAACTCGCTTCCATGGAGACCTCTTTGCTCGCAGAACTGTCCACCCGGCACGAATTACTACAACAGCAGGTGCGGGCCGTGGTCTGCCCAGGCTTGTGCGATTCCGTTCCTGCGCTCTCATTCTCAAGTGACCCCACTCCCCCAACCACGGGAGGCATTCCTTCGCAATCGGAGGAGAGCGCCAACTTGGTGCACTCGATGGAGAGTGAGTTCGCCTTGCTTAAGGTACTCTTCGTCGATCGCGGATTCGCAGCCGATTCACGTGCGCATTCGGCCGAAGATTCACAGGTCCCGCCACATCAGGAGGTCCAGGCCTGGCTGGATGCGTCGGCGCAGGTTGCGGGCAGCCTCAAGGATTCGCGTCCCAGTTCGCTCAGTCCCGAGTGGACCTCGGCTCGGTAGAGCGTTCGTTCCGTGTCGATCGCATTTGTTCTGACATCGCTTGGCGAACATTCCCGCTGTGCCAAGCACAGTGCTGTAGTTGCCCTGGCTGAGCATGTTCCCGCCAAAAATCAAAAATAGTTGACCGCTGTGTCTGCAAAACGGAAGCTGAACAGTCATTCATCTAAGAGGTCTTTAGTTCCCTATGTCTCCACGATGGATATTTCTGCTTCTTGCCTTCGTGCTGGTGAGTCTTTCCGCCCACGCACAAAACGCTCAAATGACCGGCCGCATCACTGACCCCACGGGTGCCGTGGTGCCCCAAGCCAACGTCAGCGTCGTCGCCACGGATACCGGAGTCCGGCGCCGTGTCTCCAGCAACCAGGAAGGTTACTATACGGTGCCCCTGCTGCAGCCCGGCCGCTACGAAGTGGTGGTGCAGAAAGAGGGCTTCAAGGCCATCAACCGTCAGGGGATCGAACTCGCCGTCGGCGAGATTGCCCGCCTGGACTTCATCCTTGAACTGGGCAGCACGTCCGAGGTAATCGAAGTTACCGGCGCCGCCCCCTTGCTCGAAACTGAAAGCACCACGATGGGCCAAGTGGTGGACGGTCGCCAGGTGGTGAACCTGCCGCTTCTGGGCCGCAACCCCTATGCACTCGCCTCCCTCGTTCCGGGAGTCCGGGCCAGCCTTGGTGTGAATCAGTTGCCGGTTGATCAGATCAGCACTGCTTCCTCCTCCATCAACGGCTTGCGGGCCAACCAGAATGAGTACCTGCTGGATGGTGCGCCCAATACTGCGCCCGCGCAGAACCAGCCGGTGGTGCATGCCAACCCCGACATGGTGCAGGAATTTAAGGTGGAAACGAACGCCTACAGCGCGGAGTATGGCCGGGCTGCGGGTGGCATCTATAACGTGGTTACCAAGGGCGGCACCAATGAAGTGCATGGCACCGTGTATGAGTTCTTCCGCGACACCAGCCTGAACGCCAACGACTTCTTTGCCAATCGAGCCGGACGAGAACGCGCCCCTTTCCGCTTCAATCAGTTCGGTGGCACCGTGGGTGGACCGGTGTTCATCCCCAAGTTCTATGATGGCCGCAACCGCACGTTCTTCTTCACTAGCGTCGAACTGGTAAGGTTCTCGCAAGGAGTCGCCTTTACCGGAACGATGCCGACGGCGCTCCAGAAGTCGGGCAACTTCTCTGAGACCCGCAACGCCGCGGGCGCCCAGACGCTGGTATATGACCCCGCTTCCATTAGCCCATTCCCCGGCGGCGGCTTCCGGCGCACGCCCTTCGCCAACAACATCGTGCCGCAGGGCCGCTTCAACCCGGTGGGCGCAAATATCGTCTCGTTCATCCCGGACCCCAATACGCAGGGCAGCGGCTTCACCAACGTCAACAACTTCGCGCGTACGGACTCGAACGGGATCGACAAGAACACCTACAGCGTGCGCATGGATCACAACTTCAACGAGAACAACAAGATCATGGGCAGGTACTCCTACGACGATACGCCCTGGCTGCGCGCTCCCACTTACGGTCCGGGCAACCCCGCTTCTCCTGGTGCGGCTCCGCAGGTGTTCACGCGTCGCAACATGAGCCTGGAGTACAACAAGATTCTCTCGCCCTCGTTCCTTTCACAATCGCGCGTATCGTACGCGCGACTTTCGAACTTCCGTGAGCCATACGCGGCGGACTTCCAGTGGGAAAGCCTCGGCTTCCCCGCGGGCACCACCGCAGCGCTTGGCATTCGCGGTGGATTCCCATCAGTAAACATCACTGGATTCAGTCGCGAGTCATCCGTGCCTAACGTTGCCATCGGTGGATTCCTGGGAACGCAAAGCGCCATCGCCTTCGGGATGGACCAGTACGCAGCCCAGCAGAACTTCAGCAAGATCCTTTCGCGCCATACCCTAAAGTTTGGTGGCGAATACCGGGTGATGCGTTTCGCTACCACGCAGTTTGGTGACCAAGCTGCAGTGTTTAACTTCACCCCGAACTTCAGCCAGGGCCCCAACCCGGCCAGCCCTACCGGCAATACGGGTGTGGCTCTCGCCAATCTGTTGCTTGGCCTGCCAGGAGGAGCAACGGTAACTCCTTCGCCCTCGCTCGCTCTGCAGAACCTCTACTATGGCGCCTATCTGCAGGATGCCTGGAAGGTTTCTCCCAAGCTCACGGTGAATATGGGGATGCGCTGGGAGATTGAATTGCCGCGTACCGACCGGTTTAATCAGCTCACCAACTTCAACTTCGGGATCACTCCGCCATTGAATGTGCCAGACTTCAACCTCCGTGGCGGGCTCTCCTTCGTGGGCGTAGACGGAGTCCCGCGTTACCAGACCCAATTGGACAAGAACAACTTCTCGCCCCGGCTGGGCATTGCCTATCAGGTAACCGATCGCATCGTGATCCGAACCGGTGCGGGTCTCTTCTACGCCTCCACCACGGGCATCGGCGGCGCACCTGATGCGCATGGCATCAGCGGATTCCAAACCAGCACGGCAATGGTGACTTCGCTCGACGGCGTGACGCCGTTCGACACCCTCTCGAATCCTTACCCGCAAGGCTACCTGCAGCCCACCGGATCCTCCCTTGGTGCTGGAACCTTGCTGGGACAGAACGTGAACTTCTTTAACCGCGACAACGTGACCCCATATTCGGCGCAGTGGAACTTCAATATTCAGACTCAAATGCCTGGCAAGATTCTACTGGAAACCGGGTATGTGGGGACTCGAGGTCTGAAGATGGCGGCCAACAATAACCTCAATCAGCTTCCTGACCAGGTCCTGGCTCTCGGAGACGAGTTGCGGCGCACGGTCGCCAACCCGTTCCGTGGCCAGATTCTCGAAGGCGCTTTGTCCCAGGCGAACGTGAGCATTGCTCAGTTGCTGCGTCCTTACCCACATTTCCAGGGGGTAACCGACAATAACCGCACCTACGCAAACTCCAACTATCATGCGTTGCAGGTGCGCATGGAGCGTCGCTTTGCCCAAGGTCTCACCCTGCTGACCTCGTACTCATTCTCAAAGACGATGGACCTGTTCACGGGTCCATTCAGTGGGGAGACCCTCAGCGCGGGTGGCATCCAGAACTGGAACAATCTGGCAGCAGATTGGGGTGTTTCCTTCCAGGATCAAACTCACCGGCTGCTGATTAACAGCGTCTTTGAGTTACCTTTCTTCAAGGCGCAGCGTGGGTTCCACGGCAAGGTGCTGGGCGGGTGGGAACTCGGTGGTGTGTTCTCCTCCTTCAGCGGAAGCCCTCTTGGTGTAACGAGTGTGGCCAATAATACGTTCTCGCAAGGTGGCGGCCAGCGCCCCAACTGGACCGGGGTGAACCCCACTGTAGACAATCCCACCGTGGAACGCTGGCTGACGCCGGACGTGTTCTCCAACCCCCCTGGCTATACCTTCGGAAACGCGCCGCGCACCTTCGGAGGAGCGCGGTCAGACAGCACAGCGCAGATCGACCTGACCCTAAACAAGAACACGCGTATCGGAGAAAAGTACACGGTGCAGTTCCGCACGGAGTTCTTCAACCTCACCAATACACCGGTGTTCAACGCACCCAACGTGAATTTTGGAAACCCGCAGTTTGGCGTGGTGGGTTCCCAGCAGAACCAGCCGCGCATCATTCAGTTCGCGGTGAAGTTCCTGTTCTAGAGAGTGAGAGCCACCTTCTCACCCGGCGCGCGAGGTCAAGCCACTGGCGTCGCGCGCCATTTTTGTTTCCGGAAAGGACAGCCAGAATGGATCGCCGAAGTTTTCTTCAGAGTTCGATGGCCGCAGCGTCAGCGGCTCCCGTGGCCGCCATGGCCCAGGGGCAGGGGATTGAGACGCGGGATACGAACAACCGCCGCCCCAACGTGATCTGG